>JBOGGN010000420.1:0-3034 GCA_050744165.1 Acidimicrobiales bacterium
ATCGCCGGGTTCCGAACCAAAGGGCGGCTATCAGGACCAGCACCAAACCGGCCAATGGCAGCCACTTCCTCACCGCAGACGCCGACCCGGGCGCGGTCACGGGGGGGTGGTGGTCGAGGACGCTTGCGACGCCGCTCCCGAGGTTGGCGCGGTGACGACCAGCTTGGCCTGGTTGAGGATCTGTTCCAGCTCCGGATCGGTGATGGGGCCTACGATGTGGACCAGCACGATGCCGCCCGGCGACACGAGGAACGACTCGGGCGGCCCGGTCACGCTGTAGTCGATCTTGGCGTTGGGGTCGTCGATGACGGGCCAGTGGGCGCCGCTCTTGCTCATCATCTGGTTCAGCGGGCCGATGTCGGGATCGTCGAATCGGACCCCAAAAATGACCGTGTCAGCGGCGTTGGTGTTCTGGAACTTGACCAGGTCGCCTTGTTCCTGCTGGCAGGGCACGCACCAGCTGGCGAAGAAGTTCACCAGCGCCCACTTGCCCTTGTACGCGTAAAGGTTGGCGCTGCCGCCATTCAGGAGTGGGCCGCTGATGTCGGGAGCGGGCTTGTCCTGCAGGGGTGTCGAGACCACGGTGGGCTTGTCGGAGGCGCTCTTGCTGGTCGCCAGCACGGCCACTAGCAGCGCCGCCACGCACCCGACGACGAGGGCGCTCACCAGGGGGATGCGGCTGCGGCGGCGGCGGCCGACGGCGGCCAGGACCCGGTCCGAGTCGTCGTCGGTCGGAGCGTCGGCCACTTCGACCTCGCTGCCTTCGATCTTGGTGCTCACTGCCCGGTCCCTCGCCCGGCCCCGGCCGGGACCTCCGCCGGTTCGGGCGACCCGCTCGTCCCGTTGCGCCCCTTCCCGTTGCGCCGCCCCGCCCCGTTGCTGGCGCCCCGACCGGCGCCCACCCGCCGACCGGCGCCGTCGGCACCGTCAGCGTGGGGCCCGCCCGGTTCGCCCGAGCGCCCCTTCCCGCCGGGAACCGGGGCCGACACCGGCTCGATCGGCCGCCGCCGCCGCCCCGGCCAGGCCGCCAGCAGGGTCCCCAGCGCCACGATCCCACCGCCTAGCCACAACCACATGATGAGCGGCTGGACGATGACACCGATGGTGGCCGGTCCCCCCGCTTGGGTCGGTGCATCGACCAGGGTGATGTACACGTCGTCGAGCGCGGTGGTGCTGATGGTGGGCGTGGCCACCGCCGAGCCACCGCCGGTGTATTCGCTGATGGCGGGGCGGAAGATCCGGCTGGAGCCGTCGAGTCGTATCCGGGCCTCCTCGGCCTGGTGGGTCGGCGTCTGCACGGTGACAGTGTCCAGGTAGGTGACCCGGTGGCCGGCGAAGGCGATCGTCTGGCCGGGCGAAACCGACCGCTGGGTCTGGTGCCCGAAGGCGTGGCTACCGGCGAAGGCGACAGCAATGACGACAACACCCAGGTGGACGATCATCCCCCCATTGGCCCGCCCGACGAGACCTCGCCACCCTTGCCGGCGGGTGGCGAGCATGAGCTGGCGCCCTGCCGAGCCGGCCGCGAAGGCGCCCAGCCCGAACACCACCAGCGGGTTGAGCCCCCGAACCCCGAAGGCCACGCAGGCCACCAGGACGACGACCGCGAAGGTGAGCGGCCACTGGATGCGTTTTCGCAGTAGCTCCGTCGATGCTTTTCGCCACGGCAGCACCGGCGCCACCGCCATCAAGAACAGCAACGCGATGACGATCGGCAGCACCATCCGGTTGAAATACGGCTCCCCGACGGTGATCTCGTTGCCGGTGATCGCCTGGGTAAACAACGGGAAGACCGTCCCCAGCAGCACCACAAAGGCGAACCCCGCGAAGAGCAGGTTGTTGGCCAGGAACGACCCCTCACGGGACACCGGCGAGTCGATGGCCCCGGGCGAGCGCAACTGGTCGCCGCGCCAGGCGATCAGGGTCACACCTACCGCCACCACGACCCCGAAGAAGGCCAGGATCATCGGCCCGATCCCGGACTGGGTGAAGGCGTGGACGGATTGCAACACGCCGGACCGGGTCAGAAACGTCCCCAGGATGGTGAGGCTGAAGGTCGCTAACAGAAGCGACAGGTTCCACAGCCGGAGCATCCCCCGCCGCTCCTGCACCATCACCGAGTGCAGGTAGGCGGTGCCGGTGATCCACGGCAGGAGCGAGGCGTTCTCCACCGGGTCCCACGCCCAGAAGCCGCCCCACCCGAGCACCTGGTAGCTCCACCAGGCCCCAAGGACGATGCCCACCGACAGGAACCCCCAGGCGAACAGCGTCCACCGACGGGTGTCCATCAACCAACCCTCATCGGTGCGTCCGGTGATGAGGCTCGCCATGGCAAAGGCGAAGGGGATCGTGAAGCCGACGAAGCCCAGGTACAGCATCGGCGGGTGGAAGGCCACCAGCGGCGTGTTCTGCAGCAGCGGGTTGGGCCCCGGCCCATTGGTGGGGATGGCGCCCGAGATGGTCTTGAACGGGTTAGCCGGCCCCACCATGAGCAGGAAAAAGAAGCCCGACACCACGTAGGTCACGAGGGTGGCCCAGCCGACGAGCGGATCGGTGACCCGGTTGCGGTACTTGTAGGCCATACACCCGAGGTAGCCGGCAAGGATCAGGGTCCACAGCAGGATCGAGCCCTCCAGGGCCGACCACATCCCAGTGATGCGGTACAAGAGAGGCGTGGTCGTGCTCGAGTTGTTGGCCACGAACGACAGCGAGAAGTCGTGGGTAATGAGGCCCCGCTCCATGGCGATGGTCGCCAGCCCGGCGCCGCCAAGGATCAACCAGGTGTAGCTCCGGCCCGCCTTCAGCAGGTTCGGACGGCCCTTGACCAACCCCACCGCCAGGGTGACGACGCCGGCGATCGACGCCAAGAGCCCGAGGAGGACGGCGCTGGAGCCGAAGGCGGCGTTCACCGGCCGGTTACCAAGGCGCCGCGGGTGGCGACCGAGAAGGTCACGGGGTCGAGGAGGGTTCGGGCACCGTGGTCACCCGGTCAGGGTGGGCGGCGGTGTAGCTGTCGCTGTGCTTCACCATGATC
>JBOGGN010000421.1:0-2052 GCA_050744165.1 Acidimicrobiales bacterium
AGTCACGTGGGTGCGACCTCCTGAGTCCTCCGGCCTCGCGAGAGGCGTCCAAAGACGATCGCCCCGCCGGTCGCGAGGGCGTACGCCCCGAAGCCGAACGTGGTGATGAAGAAGCCAACCGGGTACACCGAGAAGTACGCGACACCGAGGCCGAGCCAGGTGACCGCCAAGGCGATCACCACAGTGAGGGTCAAGCTGAGTGACGGACGGGCGGTCAGTTGTTGGGCCGCGGCGGCGGGCATGACCAGCAGGGCGAAGACCAACAGGGCGCCGGTGATCTGGCTGACTTCAGCGGCCGCGACGCCGAGCAGGACCAGGAACAGGACCGACACGGCGCCGACTGGCACTCCTCGTGCCGCGGCCACAGCAGGGTCGATGGTGGCAAAGAACAACGCCCGCCCGGTGACCGCCAGTACCGCCAGCGCCGCCCCGGTAAGGAGCAACAGGATGAGCACCTGGGTGTCGGTGACACCGAGGAAGGTGCCGAACAGCAGCCCGGTCAGGCCACCCAGGAACCCCCCGTACAAGGTGACGAACAAAAACCCGCAGGCCAAGGCGAACGCCTGCACGGTGCCGGTCACCGCCGACTCCTCCGAGAATCCGCTACCACCGCGACTGACACCGCCGACGGCGGCGATGGTCAAGGCGCCGGCGATGCAGAACCCGAAGTAGCCGAATGCAGTCGGCACCCCCAGCCAGATGGCGCCCGACGCCCCAGGGAAGGCGACCACGGCCAATGTATGGCCGGCGAAGCTCTGGCGGCGCAGGATCATGAACCACCCGATGACCCCGGCTGCCACTGCAATGATGGTGCCGGCCCGCAGCGCGTTGACCATGAAATGAAACGCCAACACCTGCCTTAGATCCGACCCCAGGTTCCAGGTCAGTGACGCCCCGCCCGGACCGCTCGCGGCCAGGAGACCGCCCGCCCCCGGGGTCATGGATAGGCGAGGCCGTGGTGGCGGTCGCTGTGGAGGGCGGGGGCTTCGGGTTGGCCGACCACCACCAGGCGGCCGTCGGAGGTGTGCACCACCTCGATGGGGGTGCGGTAGAGCTCGGATAGGGTGTCACTCGTGATCACCTCGGCCGGGGTGCCTGACACCGCGCCGCCTGCCCCGAGGTAGACGACCCGGTCGAGGTAGGGAAGGATGGGGTTGACGTCGTGGGCGACAAGGAGCACCGTCACCTGCTCGTCCTGGCTGATCCGGGCGACGAGTGCAGCCACCGAAGCCTGGTTGGGCAGGTCGAGGCTGTCCAAGGGCTCGTCCAGCACCAGCAGCTCGGGCCGCCGCACCAGGGCCTGGGCGATGAGAAGGCGCTGCTGCTCACCTCCCGAAACCTGCCCGACCGGGCGGCCGGCGTAGCCCGTGGCGTCGACCAGGCCGATGACCTCCTCGACTAGGGCCGCGGCGGCCCGCGCCCGCGCCGAGAACCGGGCCCCCCCAGGGAGCGGCAGCCCCCAGCGGTCGCCGTCGAGACCGCAACGGACCACGTCCACACCCCGGACCCGCAGTCCGGAGTCAAAGCTGCGCCGCTGCGGCAGGTACCCGATGCGGGTGGCGGCCCGGCCCGGCGGTGCGCCCAGCACCGTCAGGCGGCCAGCCGCGAGAGGCAACAGGCCCAGTATGGCCTTGACCAGCGTCGACTTGCCGACTCCGTTGGGGCCGAGCACGGCCACGAACTCGCCGCCCCCCACCTCCAGGTCGACACCGGACCACAACCGCCGCCCGCCGACCGTGACGGCCGCCCCCCTGGCGACAACGGCCGCCGCGGGCGCCGACGGTTCGGGGGACGGCGCCAGTGGGTTCGGCCGCTCGGCCGCGCTCACCGTCATTGCCCAGTGCCCTTGGTCAGCGCCGCCGCGATCCCGTTGAGCTGGGTGGTCTGCCAGTCCTGGTAGGTGGCGCTCGGCGGGACCAGGGTCTCGGTGATAGTGGCCGTCGGAATTCCCTCCGCCATGCATTCCGCTAGCTGGGCCTGAACGTCTGGAGTGGTGTTCTGGCTGTTGTACACGTACACCTTGATCAGGTGGTTCTTGATCTGGTTGTCGAT
>JBOGGN010000422.1:0-2359 GCA_050744165.1 Acidimicrobiales bacterium
CCCCAAATGTTTCCGCGGTGCCAGTCGGGCAGACCGACGTGATCGCCATCACCGCGTCCGATACCTACCCTGCCGCGGCCGCGACCATCGCCAACACCTATGCCAGGACGTACATCGCCCAACGTCGCAGCCAGGATGTCAACAACGCCTTGGCATCGGCGGCTGAAGTCCAAGGCAAAATCACCGACTTGCAGTCGCAGATTGACAGCCTGAGGGCGCAGATCAACAACGCCAAGGATGTGAACGCGGCCACCGCCGCCATCACCCCCCAACTCGACAGCCTGACGCAGGAGCAGGGCACCTTCAAGCAGCAACTTGCCGACCTCCAAGTCGAAGCTGCGCTGAATTCGGGCGACGCGCAACTCGTCAAGCCGGCGACCACACCGACGAGTCCCGCGTCGCCACGCCCACTGCGCGACGCCATTCTTGCCATCGCGGCGGGGCTGATACTTGGCGTCGGTGCGGCGTTGGTCCTCGATCAACTGGACGACTCCATCAAGTCTCCTGACGACTTGGAGCGCACCATTCCCCGGATACCGAATCTCGCGGTCATCCCCTATGTCGGGGCATGGAAAGCCAAGGATCAGACACTGGTGGTGTCGGTCACCGATCCCAAGGCCCCGGCGGCGGAGGCCTACCGCTCCTTGCGCACGGCCCTGCAGTTCGCCGGCCTCGACCGACCATTTCGTAACGTCCAAGTGACCAGTCCCTCTCAGGGCGAAGGGAAGACCACGACTCTTGCCAACCTGGGGGTGGCTTTGGCCCAGGTGGGCCAACGGGTCGTGCTGGTCGACTGCGATCTGCGCCGGCCTCGGATCCACCAGTTCTTCGGGTTGGACAACGAGGTCGGTTTCACCTCGGTCGTCTTGGGGCATGTGCCAGCCGACGCCGCGCTCCAGGATGCGCCCGACATCCCAGGCCTCCAGATCCTCCCGTCCGGCCCACTGCCTCCCAACCCGGCCGAGATGCTGGCGTCATCCCGCTGCGGCGAAGTCCTGACGGCACTGCAGGCCGAGGCGGACATCCTGCTCATCGACTCACCGCCCGTGCTTCCGGTCACCGATGCCGCCGTCATCTCCGGGATGGCGGACGTGACCCTGCTCGTGGTCACGGCGGGGTTCACGACCCGGCGCCAGGCGGCCAAAGCGGTCGAAACCCTCGGGCAGGTCGAGGCACCCCTCTTGGGAACGATTCTCAATCGGGCGGGTGCGCGCGACGCATACGGCTACGGCTACGGCTACGGGTATCGCTACTACCGTTACGACAGGCCGCTGGCGCGGCGCCTCGACCGCGTGAGACGACGACCTCCTACCTCGGAGCCCGCGCCGCCCAAGAGGTTCGTCGATGTGTGAACGCTCTCGGCGTCCACCGCCTCGCTGACCAACTCAGGGCGGACGTGCAGCCGGGTCGATGGCCCTCGCCGGGCCATAGTGAGTGCCTGGCCCGCCATCGCCACCACGAGGCCGATCATCACGGCTTGGTATGCGCGCAGGTGACCAGTGGGCGGCCCTGATGGACAGATGGGCGAGAAGCGTCACCAGCACGCCCCGGAGATTGCGATGGCGGAGTTGAGTGCCTCGTCCCGCCGAACGCCGCCGTCGCTGGCCAGCGCCCGGAGGAAGATCAGAGCCAGGACGAGGAAGACCCCCTCGCCCGCGTCATAGGTCACGGTGGCACCCCGGACTGCGGCCAGGGCGACATCGCCTATCGTCAGGAACACGGCGCTGAACAAGCAGGTGTGCACACTCGTTGCCACCGATTCGCCTGGCCAAACGAGGCGTGCTGGCGTCGCTGGTCCTTCCGGCCGCGTATGTGGCGGTCCCCTTCCTGTTGGGCGTTCTTGGGGCGGGTCGAGGCATTTTCCAACCGGATTTGGTGTGCGCTGATGGCCACGCCGGCGACGGTGACGGCAACCGCACACCAGCCGAGCCAGGCGGCCGGCGACCGCCAGCAGCGCCGCCGTCACCGCGATCACCACGAACAGCCGGCGAGTGGCGACGCCGGTGACGAGGAGCCGCCGCTTGTCTCCGGGAAGGTTTAGCGCGTCGAAAATCACCGCCGGTCGGGCGACACAACCAAGGCTCGTCCTCCGAACTTGCGGACGCCGATGGACGGGGCGGCCGGCCCGAGCGACAGCGGATGGCGCCGCATGTAGCTGCTGATGGGGTGCGGTCGTGCCCGAAAATCTCGGCCGGGCGTGTCGATCGACGCTGGGGTCGTGCGTCGGTAAGACAGAGCCGGCAAGGAGCCGGCAACCGGAGGGAGGCTTCAATGCCCAGCTACGTACTGACGTTCCGCAGGCAGCCAGACCGCAACAGCACCGCCGAGGAAGAGGCCGCTTGGGGCCAGTGGTTCCAGC
>JBOGGN010000423.1:0-4768 GCA_050744165.1 Acidimicrobiales bacterium
CCCTGGAGGGCGAGCGCGCGGCGGCGGGAATCGACGGCATCCTCCGGTCGCTCGACCACGACCTGGTCGGCCTGCTCCCGGTGAAGAAGAAGACCGAGGAGATCGCGGCCCTCCTCCTGGTCGACCGGCTGCGCCGCCGGTTCGGCCTCGATGCCGCCAGGCCCAACCTGCACATGTGCTTCACCGGCGCGCCGGGCACCGGCAAGACCACCGTGGCCCTGCGGATGGCCAGCCTGCTGCACCAGCTCGGCTACCTGGAGCGGGGCCAGCTGGTCCACGCCATGCGGGACGACCTGGTCGGGGAGTACATCGGGCAGACCGCGCCGAAGACCAAGCACATCCTGAACCGGGCCATGGGCGGCGTGCTGTTCATCGACGAGGCCTACTACCTGCACCGCCCGGCCAACGAGCGGGACTACGGGCAGGAGGCCATCGAGATCCTGTTGCAGGTCATGGAGAACCGGCGGGACGAGCTCGTGGTGATCCTGGCCGGTTACAAGGACCGGATGGACGGGTTCTTCGCCTCCAACCCCGGCATGAGCTCCCGCATCGCCCACCACATCGACTTCCCCGACTACAGCGCCGACGAGCTGCTGGACATCGCCATGTTGATGTTGAGCGAGCAGCATTACGAGTTCTCCGACGACGCCAAGAAGGCCTTCCGCGACTACCTGGAACGGCGGATGGAGCAACCGCGCTTCGCCAACGCTCGAAGCGTTCGGAACGCCCTGGAGCGGGCTCGGCTGCGCCAGGCGGCCCGGATCGTGTCCAATCCAGACCGCAAACTGGGTAAGGCCGACCTCATGCGCCTTGACGCCCAGGACATCCTGCAGAGCCGGGTGTTCGACGTGGACGACACCAAACGCAGCAAGGTGGACGAACCAGCCTGGGAGACCTAACCGCTCACGCAGCGGTTGAGGCCAGCCTCGGCAAGCGCGGAGCTAAACATAACACCGCTAACACAAGTGCAGGGCGTTCCCACGCCCTGCACTTGTGTTAGGCGCGTTAAGTTATGGCCGCGTTGGGCTCGAAGTCGGCGTCGCCGTCGGGGGTGAGCATATTTGTGCACGGCATTAACCGCTCACGGGTCACCTTTCTGACGAGCATGGGTGCCTCGGGGAACCCGGATAGAGGTCGGTCATCCGAGGCACTTTTTGCGTTCCCAGGCGCCTTCAGGTGGGAGGAATGGCCGCAAGGGTCCCCGGGTAGGTTGGGGAACACGTGACCCTTACTCAGCTGAGGACCTTCTTGGCGGTCGCCGAGACGGCATCGGTCCGCTCCGCCGCCGAGCGGCTCGTGGTGTCGCAACCGTCAGTGTCCGCAGCCGTGGCCAGCTTGGAGAGGGAACTGGGCGTTGCCCTGGTCGCCCGCCAGGGCCGGGGTCTTCGGGTGACCGCGGCCGGAACGGCCTTTGCCGCCCGTGTCCGCGAGAGCATGGGGCTCCTGGATTCCGCCGTGCGCACCGCCCGGAGCCTGGAAGCCCCGGGTCAGGGACACGTCCACATGGTCACGGTGACGACCGCGGCCGAGCACCTGCTGCCCCCGCTGCTGGCGGTTTTCCGCCACCAACATCCCGGAGCCGGGGTGTCGGTGCAGGTGGGCAACCGCACCATGGTGTGGGAAGCACTCCGAGACCACGTCGCCGACTTGGCGATTGCCGGGCGCCCGCCTGCTGCCGCCGCCCTGAGGGTGCTGGCCACGGCGCCCAACCAGCTGATCGTGGTCGGCCCCGCTCCGCACAACGGGCGGGTCCCGCTGGCCCGTCTCGAGAACCAGACCTGGTTGCTACGGGAGGCCGGCTCGGGTACACGCGACGCCACCGACCAGTTGCTCGCCGACCTCGGGATCAGCCCGCCGACCATGATCCTCGGTTCCAACGGGGCGGTGGAGCAGGCGGTGGTGGCCGGTCTCGGGATCGCACTGATCTCGCTGGACGCGGTGGCCGACCGCATCGCCGGTGGCAGCGTCTCGGTGTGGCCGTGCCCGGGAACCCCCATGGACCGGCCGTGGCACCTGGTGGCCCACGCGTCGGCGACGCTGAGCCCGACAGCGACGTTGCTGGCCCAGTCGATGACCGGGGTGCCCGACGGCTTCGAGCTCACCGACGAGGGCCGCGAGGCGCTCAAGGGCTAACGCCCCGCTAAGGCCGCCGGGCCGGGGTGGCGCCGAAGCGCTCAGGCCCTTCCGGGTCCCGTCGTCTGGGTGAGCACCGGTCGCCCGGGCACGGACACGATGACCGTGGATCCTTCGCCAGCTTGGGAGCGCAGCTCCAAGCGGGCCCCGATGAGCGCCGCTCGCTCCTGCATACCCTGCAGCCCGTAGGAGGTGGCGGCGGTATCGGCGGACGGGTCGAAACCAACCCCGTCGTCGGCGACGGTCAATACCACCCGGCCGTCGACTCCCTGGTGCAGAAAGATATTCACGTGCTGCGCCTGCGCGTGCTTCATGACGTTTTGCAGCGCTTCCTGGGTGATGCGGTATAGGGCCGTCTCGACGTGGGCCGGCAGGGTGCACTGGTCGAGGTCCAGTTCGATGGACGCTTCGGAGCCGAGGGACGTGGCCAGGCTGCTCAGCCCGGCGGTAAGGCCGAGGTCGTCAAGGATGGCGGGGCGAAGACCACTGATGGCTTTGCGAGCCTCCTCCAGGGCGTCAGACAGCAGGTTCCCCATGGTCTCGATTTCGGCCAGCAGGGGGTTGTCCGGGGCATTCGAGGCCAGCGCCAAAGACCGGGCGGCCCGCAGGTGGTACCAGGCGCTGACCAGCCGCTGGCTGATCCCGTCGTGGATGTTGGCCGCGATGCGGCGTCGGTCGAGCTCCTGCAACTCGATGGTCTGGGCCGCGAACCGCTCGACCTCGGCTTCGCGGGTGGCCAGCCGGTCATACAGCACCGCGTTCTCCACGATCCCGGCCAGCACGGCGGCCACCTCACCGAGGAGGGTGGCGTCCTCGGGCTTGAAGTGGTCGGTGTTGCGGGAGTGGACGTTGAGGACCCCGATGACGTCCCCCCCTGGCCGCAACATGGGGAGGGAGATCATGGAGTTGAACTCCTCGCCCTTCAGCGCCGGGATGTACTTGTAGCGGGGGTCGCTCCACTTGTCTTTCACCACCGCGGGCTTGGCGAACTGGGCCACCCAGCCCGACACGCCCTCGCCGATGGCCAGGCGGATGGTGCCCGCCAACTGGTCGAACTGCTCGGGGGTGGCGCCCATGAGGACGATCTCGTTGGTTTCCCGGTCGAGGAGGTGGACGAAGCACACGTCGGCTCCGGTGGTGGCGACCACGAAGTCGGCCACCTTGCGCACCACCCGGCGCAGATTGCGCTCCTCGGTGCTCAGCTCGATGATCTGGCGCAGCAGCTCCGCCTGCTTGCGCTCTGCGACGACCTCGGCGTCACCCGATGGGGCCTCGGCCGGTGTTCGCTCCGACACGCCCGCGGCGTCGCGGGCGGCGCCTTTTCCCACCTCTCCAGGCGGGGGCATCAAAGGAAAATGCCCTCACGCAACGCGAAGGCCACCGCCTGAGTGCGGTCGCTGACGTCGAGCTTGCGGAAGATCGAGCGCACGTGGGTCTTGACCGTCTCTTCGCCGAGGACCAGGCGGTGGGCGATGGCCCGGTTGGAGTTGCCGTGGACCATCAGCTCGAGGACCTCGCTCTCGCGCTGGCTGAGACCGAGGTGGGCGCCGGGCCAGAACTCACCGCGGTGCAGCCGGGCTGCCGACAGCGCCACCCGCCCGGCCAGGGAGGGGTCGATCACGATCTCGCCGTCGAGCACCCGGCGCAGGTGGCCGAGCAGTTCCTCCGCCTCGACCTGCTTGGTCAGGTAACCCGACGCCCCCGCCCGGAGGCCCTGAAACAGGTACTGCTCGTCGTCGTACACCGTCAGCAGCACGACCTTGATCCCCGGTGCGACCCGCAGCAGCTCCTCGCACAGGTCGAGGCCGCTGGTGGCCCGCATGCGCACGTCGAGCAGGGCGATGTCGGGTCGGGCGTCGACGGCCAGCCGGCGGGCTTCGGCGGCATCAGTCGTGGTGGCCACGACCTCGGCGGCGTCGCCGTAGGGGCGGAGCATGGCGGTCAGGCCGTCGAGGACCATCCGGTGGTCGTCGACCAGCAGCAGTCGGATGGGCCCGCTGCGCGATGGCGTCGCCGGGGTCGCCGCGCCGCTCGCAGTCGCGGTGCCGGTGCCGGCGCCGCGAGCGGGCTGGTCGGGATGGGACGAGGACATCAACTCCAGCCTATGGGAGGCGGCGACCGGGGCGCCGCATCCGGTCCCACAAGCGTTCCCTCCCCGGGGGGATGGCGCCTGGCGGCGACGTCCATACCGTTCGTCCATGACTCAGCCGCGCCCGTGGCCGGCGGCTAGCGCGGGGATCTGGTGCCGCTGAAGCGGGTGGTGGTGCGTTCCGGGCCGTCGAGTGCCCACCGGCCGGTGATGATCGCCATCGCCGGCGACAGCGCTGCCGGTAAGACCACCCTGACCCGGGGCTTGGAGGCGGCCGTTGGCGCCGAGCGGATCAGCTCCATCTGCGTCGACGATTACCACCGCTACGACCGTCTGGAACGCAAGAACCTGCCGTTCACCCCGCTGAATCCGGCCTGTAACTACATGGACATCATGGAGCAGCATCTCCAGTTGCTGGCCATGGGGGAGCCCATCTTGAAGCCGGTGTACAACCACCAAACCGGCATGCTCGACCGCCCGGTCCTGTTCGAACCTCGCGATTACGTGGTCGTCGAGGGGCTGCTGCCGCTGTACACCCGCCTGTCC
>JBOGGN010000424.1:0-11377 GCA_050744165.1 Acidimicrobiales bacterium
CGAGGGTGTGGGTGAGGGCGGCCACCGCTCGGTAGGGGTCGCGGCGCCCCGCTTCTTCCTCGGCTGCGACCAACTCGTCGAACGTGGCGTCGCCGGGAAGCTCGACGTCACCCCAGTGGTCGGTGAACAAGCGGACGCCGTACCAGGCGATGCGCTCGCCGCCGGCCTGTTCGAGGGCGGCGGCTACCTCCTCGGGCTCGTCGGCTCGCACCTCGTCGAGCCCCAGTCGGTTGCGGTACTTCCGAGCGTCGAAGCTGGCTCGAGCACCGGCCCAATCACCCATCATCCCGGCTCGCATCGCGATGCCTGTCCGGTTGCGGGTGAGCACCGACACCAAGCCGTCGGGCAGAACCGACGCCATTACCGCGGCGATCCCCTCCGCCAGCGACGGCAGGTACATCACCACGCCGTGGCAGCAGACCACCTTCGCCTGCTCCGGGGCATCCGGGGCGTCCGGAGCGTCCGGAGCGTCCGGCGTGGGCTGGAACAGGTCAGCGCAGCGGAAGTGGAGCCGTTGCTTAACCTCGGGCGGCTCACGGTTGGCCGCAGCTTCCGCCTCCGCCAGCAGTTCCGCGGACCGGTCGACCCCGATGACGTCGTAGCCGGCCCGAGCAAGGCGGATGGCCTGGGTACCCTGGCCACAACCGAGGTCAAGCGCGCTCGGGCAGCCGCCCGGGGGTGGCGGCGGGAGGTGGGCGGCCAACTGGCGGGCCACCAGCTCCTGGCGCACCTGGTTGCGAACTTGCGGGAGTCCTCGCCGCCAAGCATCCACGCCCGGCGCGAAGCCTTGCGTGGGGGTGACCATCGCCGGCCGACGTTACCGGGACCGATACTGGGCGCGGCGACAGATTGCGCGTCCAGGTTTCATCGCCGCGGCTATGCCCAGCCCGCGGCAACAGCCCCCCGGGACCCTCGGCGGCGCAACCGGTAGGGTCGACCGCCATGCGAATCGACGGTTGCGGCGCTTTCGTAACGGGTGGCGCCTCCGGTTTGGGCGAGGCGACGGTGCGTCATCTGGTGGCGGCCGGCGCCGTGGTCACCTTCGGCGATCGCGACCAGGATCGGGGCGAGGCCCTGGCCCGGGAGTTGGGCGATGGCACCCGCTTCGTCTCCTGCGACGTCACCGATTCCGAGCAGGCCCGGGCCGCGGTCGCCTTGGCGACCGGTGAGCGGCCGCCACTGCGGATCAACATCAACTGCGCCGGCATCGGCGATGCGGCCCGCACCGTGGCCCGCAATGGCGCACCCCATGATCACGAGCGCTATGTGCGGATCATCAATGTCAACCTGATCGGCACGTTCAACACGATGGTCCATGCGGCGGTGGCAATGTCTCGGACCACGCCGGACGAGGATGGCGAACGTGGCGTCATTGTGAACACGGCGTCGATCGCGGCCTTCGATGGCCAGATCGGCCAGTTGGCGTACGCCGCGTCCAAGGGCGGGGTGGTCGCCATGACCCTGCCCGCCGCCCGCGATTTGTCCTCGGCCGGCATCCGGGTATGCGCCATCGCGCCCGGGATGATGGACACCCCGTTACTCGGCCTGCTCCCCGAGGACGCCCGGCGGAACCTCGGGGAAGTGGTTCCCTTCCCGAAACGTCTTGGCGAGCCGGCGGAGTTCGCGGCTTTGGCCGCCCACATTGTCGAGAACCGCTACCTGAATGGGGAGGTCATCCGGATGGACGGCGCCCTGCGGATGCCGCCCCGCTAGGCCATCAACTCGGCCGGCAACTGGCAGCCAGCTCTGCAGCCCGAGGGCATTTGTTCGGCTGGCGCCGGCAAGTCTCAGCGGCCGACCGTGGCGTGCTTGCGAGTTGTCGCCGTGACGTCGGAAGCCCACTTGGGGCCCACCTCGGCGGGGTCGGGGTCGGGGCCGTACTCGGCGTCCCACTGGCCGAGGAACCGGTCGGTGGATGAGGCGGGGACCATCCGCCGGAACTTGATGAAGGTCCAGACCACGAGGGCGACCGCCTTGCGTCCCGCCTTGGTGGGACGGCGTTGGCCGAGGCAGTCGAGCAGGCGGTCTTCGCACAGCGCCCGGAGGAACAACATGCCGAGCGGCTTCAACGGGCCGGGGTAGAACCGCTTGCAGAAGTCGTTGCCGAGGGCGGTCGCCATCTGTGCCGCCTCGACGGTGTAGGCAAACTCGTCGTCCTCGTACTGGCGCATCCAGGCCATGAACCCGTCCTGCTCCTCGGGGATCTCGATGCCCCACCGCCGGAAGACGCTGCGCCAGAACAGGAACCAGGCCCGTTCCTCGGCCGCCGTGAGCCCCTTGACGCCGACCGTCTCGGCGACGCGGACGGGCTCGAAGCAGACGCAGGCCCCCGTGAACCGGAAATCCGATGCCCGGATGTTGAAGTGCTCGTGGATGGCGGCGATGCGGTCGGCGGTCTCGCCGCCTGCCTGAGTCTGGGCGCCATCGCGGACCCAGAATCCGAAGGTCAAGAGCGTGTCGTTGACTCGCTTCCTGGTGTCATAGGTCTGACCTGTCCGGTGGAGAGTTTTGGCGATCGAAGGGACGCCAAGCTGGCGCCAGTAGACAATCGTGAAGACGGCATCGACAAAGAGCGGATCGGAGAACGACCTCCCGAACAGGAGCTGCACCATCCGATGGGCGTCACGCTCGGGGTCGAGGGTCGCCGCCTCCGCGAGCGTGGCTCGGCGCCGTCGCACCTCACCGATCGGGTCGCGCCAGAGGAGCCGCTGACGGGGCTCGGCGGGCGACGGCGCGAGCGAGGAAGCGTCCGGCCGCGACGCGCCTTCGGGCGGCACGGTCGTCATCGGCAGCATCCTAAGTCGATGCCGTGGCGGCTCGGCGGTGGCCCCTCGGCGGTGGCGGCTCGGCGACCCCCTCCGGTGGTACCACGATCCGGCCGTACTCCCCTGGTGCCATCCCGAAAGCCTTCCTGTGGGGGACGTGGCGGCCACCTCGGAAGCGCATCATGCGAGCATGGCAGCGGCCGTTGAACTTGATCACCTCACGAAGTCGTACGGCTCGGTGCGGGCCGTGGACGCCCTAAGCCTCGAACTGGAGCAAGGTGAGACGGTGGCCCTGCTCGGTCCCAATGGGGCAGGCAAAACCACCACCATCTCCCTCCTCCTCGGACTGCTGCGTCCCGACGAGGGCCGGGTCTCGCTCTTCGGGCACACCCCTACCAAGGCGGTCGCCGAGGGCCGGGTGGGCGCCATGCTGCAAGAGGGTGGCCTGCTGGGCGGCGTTGGGGTGGCGGAGCTGTTGGGCATGCTGGCCGGCCTCTACCCCAACCCCCGTCCGGTCGAGGAGGTGCTGGCCATGGCGCAGCTCGACGGCTTGGCCGGCCGGCGCACCGACCGCCTTTCGGGCGGCCAGGCCCAGCGCCTGCGCCTGGCGGTGGCCCTGGTGGCTAACCCCGACCTGCTGGTCCTCGACGAGCCCACCGCCGCCATGGACGTGGAGGCCCGGCGCCGCTTCTGGCGCACCATGGGGGAGCAGGCCGAGCAGGGCACGACGATTCTTTTTTCCACCCACTATCTGGAGGAGGCCGACGAATACGCGGACCGGGTGGTGGTCATTGGGCTGGGAAAAATCCTCGCCGACGGCACTCCCGCCTCGCTGAAGGCCAGCGTCGGTGCCAAGGCCGTGCGCTTTGTCGCCGCCGGCGCTGATCATCGGGCACTTTCACGATTACCCGGCGTGACCGGCGTGGAAATCCGCGGTCACCGAGTCGAGCTGCGCTCCGGTGAACCAGAGGCCACAGTCCGGGAGGCGCTTTCTCAGTGGCCGGATTTGCGTGACCTCGAAGTCGGCGGCATCGGATTGGAAGACGCCTTCGTCGCCCTCACCGCCCATTGAAAGGGACCCTCGAAATGCTCGGATATCTCATGCTGGAAATCCGCCGCAGCGCCCGCAACATTCGCTTTCTGGGCTTGGTAGTGGGGTGGCCGGTGGGGTCGTATGTGTTGTTCTCGACCGTGTTCGGCTCGCAGCCGGCCAGCCAGGGCCTGCCGCCAAGAGTGGAGATCATGGTTGCCATGGCGGCCTTCGGGGCCATGGGGGCGGTCCTCATGGCCACTGGCCCGGGGCTGGCAACCGAGCGCCGCTCGGGCTGGTTGCGCCAACTTGGCCTCACGCCCCTCGCCCGCTGGAAGATGCTGCTGTGCCGGGTGGCGGCCGCCTTGGTGCTGTCGTTCCCGGCCATCGTCTTGACCTTCGTGGCCGCCCTGACCATCCAGGGGGTCCAGCTGCCGGTCTCCACCTGGCTCGTCATGACCGTGCTCATGGCCGCCGGATGCCTGCCCTTCGCCGCCATCGGGGTTCTGGTCGGCTGCACCGCGGGCGCCGACGGGGCGGCGGGGCTCACGATGGCCATGTACGTGGTGTTCGCGGTGCTCGGCGGTCTTTGGGTCCCGACCAAAATCCTGCCCGCACCATTGCAGACCGTCGCCCATTTGCTGCCATCGAACGGAGTCGCCAGCCTCGGGTGGCATGCCGCCGCCGGTTCCGTGCCCGCAGCGGGGCCGGCGCTGGTTCTGCTTGGGTGGCTGGTCCTGGCCTCCGGCGGGGCGTTGCTGGCCTCGCGGCGCGTGCTGGTGTCGGCATGACCAGGGCGGCCCTAGCTTTCTGCCTGTGGTGACCACCGCCGGGGGGGCGCGACCAGCCATTGGCCGTGGCGACCTGGGTGTTGCCGGAGCGGCCGCCGCCGTGGCCCTGGTGGGTGCGTGGCAGGAGCTGGTCAACGCACCCCGATCGATCTCGTTGCCCGGCTTCGGCTACCTGCTGGCGGTGGGGGCCGCGGTGCCGCTGGTGTCGCGCCGCCGCCGCCCGGGGGCCGCGGGGCTCGGGTGCTTGGGCCTGTTCCTGCTGTACCACTTGGCTTCTTACCCGGGGGGCGCCCCGGCCATCGCCAGCTTTGTCGCCGTGTACTCGGTGGCCGCCCAGGGCCTCGAACTACCCGTGCCGGGGTTGTCCACGGGCGGCCGGGGTGGCTCCTTGATGTCGGGCGTGGTGCTGGCGCTGGCCAACGGCGCGGTCACCGCTTTGCCGCCGCACGCTCTGGCAGTGACCAACCCTGCCGTGTACGGGCCCGCGTTCGGGTTTGTGATCGTGGCATTCGTCGGCGACGCGGTGGGGGCCCGCACTGCCGAGCTGCAGGACCGGGTCCAGCAGCGAACCGAGGAGGGTCTGCGACGGCTCGCCGAGGAGCGCTTGCGCATCGCCCGGGACCTCCACGACATCGTCGCCCACACCGTCGCCGTGATCACCGTGCAGGCGGCGGTGGCGGCCGACGCCCTCGACGGCCGCCCGGAGGAGGCCCGGGCGGCGCTGGCCGTGATCCGCCAGGCAGCGAGAGAAGCCACCCGGGAGCTGAGCGCCACCGTCGGGGTGTTGCGGGCCGCCGAGCCCAACGCCGAAGGCGAGCGGCCGGCGGTGACGGCACCCGTCCCGGGGTTGGCCGACCTGGGCGAGCTGATCCGGGGCCTCCCGCGCCTCGACGTGGTCGTCAGCCGCTCCGTGGCTGAGGGGGCCCAAGCCGATCTGCCTCGCCCCGTCGACAACGCCGCCTACCGCATAGTCCAGGAAGCCTTGACCAACGTGGTCAAGCATGCCGGCACCGATCAGGCGTCGGTCGCCATCGTGTACCAACCTGACGCCGTGGAGTTGCAGATCGCCGACCAGGGCGACGGTGCCGCGGCCCCGGTGGGCGATCGAGAGTCCCGCGGGCCAGGTGGCTTCGGGCTGATCGGGATGCGCGAGCGAGCCGCGGCGGTAGGCGGGACGGTGACCGCGGGCCCGGGCGTTTCGCGAGGTTTCGTGGTGAGCGCCCGCCTGCCCCGGCAGGCACCGTGATGACCGAGCTGCGCCCCACCGCGGAGGAGGCCGGCCGCCCGGTACGGGTCGTGCTGGCTGACGACCAGGCCTTGGTCCGGGCCGGGTTCCGATCCCTTCTGGATCACACCGACGGTGTTCGAGTGGTCGGCGAGGCGGCCGACGGCGTCGAGGCGGTGGCCGAGGTGGTGCGCACCCACCCCGACGTGGTGCTCATGGACGTCCGCATGCCGCGCCTCGACGGGATCGCGGCGACCCGGCGGATCTGCGGTGAGCCGTCCCTTCGCGCCACCCATGTGCTCATGCTCACCACCTTCGAGCTCGACGACTACGTCTTTGAGGCGTTGCGGGCGGGCGCATCGGGGTTCCTTTTGAAGGATGTCGAGCCCGAGGACCTGCGCCGGGCGGTCCGGGTGGTGGCTTCCGGCGAGTCGCTCCTGTCCCCGAGGGTCACCGGGCGGCTGATCGCGGAGTTCGTCAGCCGTTCACCTCGGCCCGCGACCGCAGCCAATCTCGACGTCCTGACCGAGCGTGAACGGGAGGTCATGGCCCTCGTCGGCGCCGGACTGAGCAACGAGGAGATCTCGGCCCATCTTTTCATCAGCGAGTCCACCGCCAAGACCCATGTGAGCCGCACGATGACCAAGCTGAACGCCAGGGACCGGGCCCAGCTGGTCGTGATGGCGTACGAATCCGGCTTGGTTCGACCAGGCGCATAAACCACGCCCGCCTGTGGGTATAGCCGCCATATGCGTCCACTCCTTGTTGCTGCTGTGGTTCTCTTCCTGATCGCCGCCCTCGGTGCATTCACAACCGCCGTCCACGTCAACGAAATTGGCTTCTTGGCGCTAGGTTTGGCGGCATTCTCGGGGGATATGCTTCTCGGCGCACACCCGGTTAGCGTAAATCGCCCGGTTGGGCGCCGCCGCCTCCGGAGTTATCTCTAAAAGATCCGCTTTATCCGCCCGCCGGCGACGGCTTTTCTCGGCCAGTGCAGGTACTAGCGAGCCGTTGGCCAGCCGCTAGCTGCGCTGCCAATCCTTCCAGACCGGTTCATAACCGGCGGCCCGCAGCACAGCGGCCACTTCCGCCGGCGTGCGCGTGTCGGCGATCTCGAACTGCGGCTCGGCGTCGCTGCTATCCGCGTAGCCACCGGGCTCGGTATGGGACCCGGCCGACATGGTGGTCACGCCAAGCCGGACCAGGGCGTCGCGCAGGGCCGGCGACTCCCGGGTCGAGAGGTTGATGCCCACGTCCGGCAGGGCGATGCGCAGCGCGCACAGGAGTTGTACGAACTCTCGGTCGTCGACTGGATCTGCGGGCACATAGCCGCCTGCGGCCGGGCGGAGGCGAGGCAGGGCGACGGTGACCTCGCAGCGCCACCAGCGGCCGATGAGCGCACGGGCGTGAGCGGCCACGGCAATGGCGTCGGCCCGCCAGTCCGGGTGCAGGCCTAGCAAGGCGCCGATACCGAGGCGCCGCATCCCGGCTTCTGCGCCGCGGTCGGGGGCGGCCAGGCGCCAGGCGTAGTTGCGCTTCTTACCGAGCACATGGACCGCGGCGTAGGTGTCCGGGTCGTAGGTCTCCTGGAAGACGGTCAGGCCGTCGCACCCCGCGGCCACCAGCCGCCGGTAGGTCGCGGTGTCCCAGACCTGGACTTCGACGCTCAACTGGGGCGCGATCGGCGCCAGGGTGCCGACACAGTCGACCAGGTAGTCCTTGCTCACGACCCGTGCGTGTTCGCCCGCTACCAAGAGCAGGTGGCGGAACCCTTGGCCGCGCAGGGCGGCGCCCTCGGCTCGAAGCTCGTCGAGGGTGAGCGTCCGGCGTCGGATGTCGTTGCCAGCCGAAAACCCGCAGTACGTGCACACCGACACGCACTCGTTGGACAGGTACAGGGGTGCATAGAGCCGCACGGTCCGACCGAAGCGCCGGACGGTGGTGGCGTGGGCCGCCTGAGCCAGAGCCTCCAGCCGATCGGCCGCTGCCGGTGACAAGAGAGCAGTGAAGCGTTCGAGCGCCCCCGACAACCCCGCAGCGCCCCCGAGCGCACGGTCAACGTCGGCCTGAGTCGCCGAGGCACAACGATGCCGCAGCCCGGCCACATCGGTAGCCACGACGTCGGCTGCGGCGCTGCCCGGGGGGACCGTTGTCGGCCGGCTTTCCAGGGCGACGCTCACGGGAGCCGTCATGGGGCAGCGGGTGCGGTGATGGGCGCCGGGCCTCGAGTCCCGTCATCTGCCACGGGCGGCGTCATGGTGCCAAGAATCCCGTCAACGGCGACGAGGCCGCCGCCAGCGACGAGGCCGCCGGCAGCCCTGCCCGGTACCCAGCCCGACCGGCGGAGACGGCCAGGGCGAACGCCCGACCCATGGCGGCTGGATCGTGGGCGGTGCCGATGGCGGTGTTCACAAGTACTGCGTCGGCGCCAAGTTCCATGGCCAAGGCGGCGTGGCTGGGCGCTCCGATCCCGGCGTCGACCACGACGGGGACCCTGGCCTGCTCGATGATGATCTCCAGCGCCGCCTGGGTGCGCAGCCCCTGGTTGGAGCCGATCCATGAGCCGAGCGGCATGACGGTGGCGCAGCCCGCCTCCTCGAGCCGCTTGCACAGCACCGGGTCGGCGGGGCAGTAGGGGAGGACGGTGAACCCCTCGGCCACCAGCGTCTCGGCCGCCCGCAGCGTGTCGACGGGATCAGGCAGCAAGTAGCGGGGATCCGGCGTGACCTCCAGCTTGATCCAGGTCGGCAGCCCCGCGGCCCGGGCCAGCCGGGCCAAGCGCACCGCCTCGGGGGCGTCGGCCGCGCCGCTGGTGTTCGTCAGCACGAGGACGCCATCGCGCGGAAGGGCGCCGAGAATGTCCTCCCTCGCCGACGGATCGATGCGCCGCAGGGCGACGGTGACCATCTCGGTGCCGCAGGCCTCGATGGTCTCGGAAAGGACCAGGTTGGAAGGGAATTTCCCCGTTCCCAGGAACAGCCTGCTTCCGAACTCCCGCCCGGCGATCACGAGCAGGTCCCCTTCGGAGGTAATCGTCATCGGTGCGCTCCCTGGCCCGCGTTATCGAGCCGGTTGGTCAAGGAAGGGTCGCTGGCCGTGGTCTTGCCAGCCTCTCAGCCCGGAGTCGCCGAGCTCCCCTGCGTCACCACTAGCTTACCCGGGGATGCGGTTCTGGACGGAGGAAGAGGCCCGGGCCTACTTGCCGCGGGTGCGCGAGTTGCTTGGTGTCATCCGGGGCGTGGCTACCGGCGCCGCCAAATCGGGCACCAACGGCCACGGTCCGGTGGGCGCCGCCGACGCCGTCCAGTCCAGCCTCGAGGAGCTGCGGGCGGGCGACATCATCCTGCGCGACGCGGAGTCCGGCCTCATCGACTTTCACGCCCGTGGGGCCGACGGGGTGGTCTACTACCTGTGCTGGCGGGACACCGACGATGACCTTGGCTGGTGGCACCTGCCCGAGGAAGGTTTCGCGGGGCGCCAGCGTTTGCCGAGAGACCCGGCATGAGCACTCGAAAGCTGATCATCGCGGCCCTGGTCACGGGTCTTGCCATCCTCCTCGCCTTCACCATCCAGGTGACACTGGCCGCCCACCGCTGACGCTCACCCTCGGCGGGACGGCCGGGAGCGAAGCAGGTGGAGTTCGAGGATGGCGGCTCGGGCCGCCTCGTCGGGCGGCAGGACGAGCAGCATCCGGTCGAAGCGCCCGGGACGGCGCAACGCGGGGTTCCAGGTCGCAGCCGGGGCCGGACGTGACATTCCTACTGAGGCTCTAGTCTCAAAAGGGTGCCCAAGTCTTACGACGTCGTGATCATCGGTGGTGGCCCCGGGGGCTATGCCGCCGCCCTCCACGGCGCCCTGGCCGGGCTCGACATCGCAGTCGTCGAAAAGGACAAGGTCGGGGGCACCTGCCTGCACCAGGGTTGCATCCCGGCCAAGGAGTTCCTGGAGACGGCGACCGTCTACCGCACGGTGGCCGGAGCGGCGCAGTACGGCGTGGGCGACGGCCAGCTGCCGGCCGTCGACTTCAGCCGCTCCCAGGCCCGCAAGCAGCAGGTCGTGACCCAGCTGTGGAAGGGCCTGCAGGGCCTGATGAAGAAGCGCAAGATCACCACCTTCGTGGGGACCGGCACCCTAGGTCCCGACCACCGGGTGACCGTCCATGGCGGGCAGGCCGACGGGACCGAGTTGCAGGGCGAGTACGTGATCCTGGCGTCGGGGTCGGTGCCCCGGACCATCCCCGGCTTCGACATCGACGGCCAGCTCGTGATGAGCTCCGACGAGGTCCTGGCCTTGGACCGCCTGCCGGCCACCGCGGCGGTCATCGGTGGCGGTGCCATCGGCTGTGAGTTCGCCTCGATGCTCTCGGACCTGGGCACCAAGGTCACCATCCTTGAAGCCCTCCCCAAACTCCTGCCCGGCTGCGACGCCGACGTGGTCGAGGTCGTGGCTCGGTCGTTCAAGAAGCGGGGCATCGGCATCCACACCGGGGTGATGGTCCACGGCCACAAGCCCAAGGAGGAAGGCGCGGGCACGACCGTTCTGTTCGGCGAGGGCCAGGAACTCGACGTCGACGCCATCGTGGTCTCCGTCGGCCGGCGGCCGCTGTCGGAAAACCTGGGCCTCGACGGCACCGCGGTGGAGCGCGACGAGCGCGGTTTCGTCAGGGTTGACGCCTACATGCAGACCGCCGAGCCCGGCGTATTCGCGGTGGGCGATCTGGTGGCCACCCCGGCGCTGGCCCATGTCGGCTTCGCCGAGGGCGTCTTGGTCATCGACCAGATCCTCGGCGACGAGGTGGTGCCCGTCGACTACGCCAAGGTGCCCTGGTGCATCTACTGCCACCCCGAGGTGGCCTTCGTCGGTTATTCCGAGCAGGCGGCCCGGGATGCTGGCTTCGACGTCGTCACCAAGAAGGATCCCTACGGCGGGAATGGCCGAGCCCTGATCGTGGGCGATGCCGAGGGCCTGGTGAAGGTCATCGCCGAGAAAGGTCCCGGTGGTGAGGCGGGCCGCATCCTCGGCGTGCACATGGTCGGGCCGTGGGTGACCGAGCAGTTGGGGCAGGGGTACCTCGCGGTCAACTGGGAAGCAACCGTGGCTGAGGTGGCGCATTTCATCCAGCCCCATCCGACCCTGTCGGAAACATTTGGCGAGACCGTCCTGGCGCTTACTGGAAGGGGCCTGCACGTTGGCTGACATCACGATGCCGCAGCTGGGGGAGACCGTGACGGAAGGCACGATCACCCGGTGGCTGAAGCAGGTGGGTGACCAGGTGTCCGAGGACGACGTCCTCTTCGAGGTGTCCACTGACAAGGTCGACTCCGAGGTCCCGTCCCCGGTGTCAGGCTTTGTGAGCGAGATCCTGGTCGACGAGGGCGAGACCGTCGACGTTGGCACCAAGCTGGCCGTGATCTCGGACCAGGCGCCCAGCGCCGGCTCGGAAGGGGCCCAGCAGGCATCGACCGCGGGAGCCAAGGCCGGCCAGCCCGCCGCTCGGGCCAACGGCCAAGCCGCCAGCGCTGCCGCGCCGACAGGCGGCGCCCACCCGGCGCCCGCCGCATCAGCC
>JBOGGN010000425.1:0-9902 GCA_050744165.1 Acidimicrobiales bacterium
CCTCCGCGGGGCCGCCCGCCTCCGCGGGGCCGCCCGCCTCCGCGGGGCCGTGGCTGCCGCCACCTCCACCTGTTCCCGACAGGCGCCCTGCGCCTCCGAAGAAGCCCTCGCCAGCAGCCCCGCCGACCACCGCGCCGCCTGCCGACCGCCGGCCGCCCGTCACTCCCGCGCTCCCGTCGTCCCCGGCCGGGCCGACGGTTCTCGCATCCCCCGGTCAAGGGGCCCCGCCACAGGCGGCCGCCCACCTGCCATCGCGTGACGACCTGACCAAGGCGTGGGGAGACGGCGTCCTCGCCAGCCTGTCGGCCCGAGCGAAGGGATACCTGGGTGCCGGCCGCTTCGTGCGTGTGGACGACGACAGTGCGTTGTTCGCGGTGCCGACCAAGCAGGTGCTGGCGCAGAGCCGCGACCTTCTGCCCGAGGCCGAGGCGGCCTTGGCGTCTCGCTTTGGATGCCGGGTGCCGCTGAAGCTGGTGGTCGAGGCCGATGTCGCCCCTTCGTCGCCCTCCGGCGCTCGCAACCGGGCCCCCGATCCGGAGCCCGAGGAGGTCCTCGACCGGGCAGAGTTGGACCGTTTGCCCGACGCAAACGTAGGGGTAATCTCACCGGAACAGCGCCTGCTCGACATGTTCCCGGGCGCCGAGGAGGTTTCGCCATGACCGCCGAGGGCCCCGACTTGGGCAGCCTGCTGTCCCAGATGCAGCAGATGCAGCAGAACTTGATGGACGCCCAGGCCACCGCCGCTGCCAGGGTGGTCGAGGGCCGTAGCGGTGGGGGTGCAGTCAAGGTCGCAGTCACCGGGGGCATGGTGTTCCAGTCGGTGGAGATCGATCCCACCGTCGTCGACCCCGCTGACGTCGACATGCTCCAGGACCTGGTGCTGGCTGCGGTCCGCGACGCCGTTGCCCAGGCCAATGAGCTCAACTCCGCTGCCCTCGGCGGCCTCGGGCTGGGTGGCGGCCTGGAGGGCCTGCTGGGCGGCTGATGTACGCCCCTGCCGTCCAGGACCTCATCGACGAGCTGGGCCGGCTGCCAGGGATCGGACCCAAGTCGGCCCAGCGCATCGCGTTCTACCTCCTAAAGGCCCCAGGCCCGGATGCCTTGCGCTTGGCCGAGGTCATCTCGATCGTCAAGGCCCGGATCTCCTGGTGTCCGCGGTGCTTCAACGTCTCGGAAACCGAGCCCGGCGATGGCGCGACCCCGGTCGAATGCGAGTACTGCCGGGACGATAGGCGCGACCCGACGGTGGTGTGCGTCGTCGAGGAACCCCGCGACATCGTTGCGGTCGAGAAGACCCGCGAATACAGAGGCCGCTACCACGTCCTCCAGGGAGCCATCAACCCCATCGAGGGGGTCGGACCGGACCAACTGCGGGTTCGTGAGCTGCTGGGCCGCCTCGACGCCGAACCCATCGCGGAGGTCATCGTCTGCACCAACCCCAACATCGAGGGCGACGCCACCGCCATGTACCTGGCGGCGCTGCTGCGGGCGCTACCGGTGAAGGTGACCCGTATCGCCAGCGGCCTGCCTGTTGGCGGGGACCTGGAGTACGCGGACGAACTGACGTTGGGCCGGGCCCTCGAGGGCCGCCGGGAACTTGCCTAGGGCAGGCCGCATGACGATTGCCCCAGCGGGCGCCCCCGATCCCGACGAGCCCACCGGCGACGCCGGCACACGGCCCGACCCCGACCCGGACAGGTCCTCGGGCGCCCTCCGCCGGAGGCTGGGCCGATCCAGCCAGATCGCTCTGCGCAAAGCCGGCGACACGACCCGCCAAGCAACCCGCAGCGCCCTGCGCAGTGCTTCCAAGCTTCCCGCCGCCCTACCTCCCGATGTTCGCGAGCAGATCGGCGAAAGCGTCCGGCGATTGTCCAAGGTCCGTTCGGTCAAGGGGGCCAAGGCCGCCCTCTTGAAGGAGGCGGAGCGCCTGTTCCTCAACGTCACTCCGCTCCTGGCAGCGGCTCCCCTTCCTCTCTCGGGCTGGGGAGCCCGGCTGGCAGCCGGTAGCGCCAGCGGTGCCGGCGCGGTGGTGGAACAGGCAGAGGAACTCGCCGATCTCGTTTCCTGGGGTGGTGCCCTGCCGAGTGCTCCCGCGGCGGCCGCGGCGGTGTTCACGGCCTGGGTGCTTCAGCTCTGGATCGCCGTGAGCGCCCGGGTCCGCCAGTTGCGAACCGCGGGCCGCCAAGTCGATCCGGATCTCATCGGCTTGGAGCTGGCCCGGGCGTACCTCGGAGAGCCTGGCATCGGCAAAGGGGACGATCTGGCAGCCGTGGCGCGCGGGGTCGCCCGGCGGGCGGTTCAGGGGTGGTTGATGGGTTTGGTTCCCGGCGCCGGCATCGCCGTCGATGCCTACAGCGCCCAGCGCACGGTGGCCCGGATCCTGCGGGAGCCGGTGACTGCCCACCCGCCGGCGCCCACCGTTCCATCGAAGCCCGTTCGCCCGCCGATTCCCGTCGACCCCCCGAACTCAGCCGATTCGCCCCCCGCCGCTGGCGGCAACCACGTCGAAAACGGTCGGTAACGGCCGCTCGCCCCACTGCCGGGCCCATCGCCGACTCACGGCGCCCCTCAAAACGTCGGCGGTAACACCACTCGCGATCGCACATCCGCCGAACCCCGCGCCGGTCATTCGGGCCCCCTCCCCTCCGGCGTCGACAACCGCCTCGACGGCCAGATCCAACTCCGGGCACGACACGTCGAAGTCGTCCCGCAAGGACACGTGGGAGGCAGAGAGCAGCTCGCCGATGGGCTGCCCGGAGCGCAGTCTGGCCACCGCCTCCAGCACCCGGCCGTTCTCGGTCACCACGTGCCTGGCCCGGGCCCGAAGCGTCCCGACGAGTCGGTCCTCGACGGCGGCCAAGTCGGCGTGGCGCAGGTCGGGTACGCCCAAGGCGGCCGCCGCCCGCTCGCACTCACGCCGACGCTCGGCGTAGGCGCCATCGGCCAGCGACCGCGACACACCGGTGTCCACGACGGCCAGCGGCCCCCCGGCCAGCGGCACCGGTTCGGTCGAAACGCCGGCGAAATCGATCAGCAGCGCGTGCCCGGCGGAGCCGCAGAGCACGGCGAGCGGGTCCAGTAGCCCCACCGGGACCCCCACGAAGCCGGACTCGGCGCGCTGGCACAGCGCCGCCAGGCTCACCCCGGAGACGCCGGCCCCCGAGAGCTCCGACACCGCCAGCCCCACGGCGGCCGACAGGGCGGCGCTCGACGACAACCCCCGTCCGACGGGCACCGTCGAGCCGACCGCCAAGTCGAAGCCACCGACGTCGAAACCTGCCTCCCGGAACGCCCACACGACCCCCACGGGGTAGGCGCCCCATCCCCAGTCATTGCTGGGAAAAAGGGCGCCCCGCTCGGCTTGCACCTCCCGGACCCCATCGGCCGACCAGCACCGCAGCCGGCCGTCGTCCCGGCGAGCGGCGGCCACCACGACCCGTCGGTCGATGGCGAAGGGCAGGGCCAGGCCGGCGTTGTAGTCGGTGTGCTCACCGATCAAGTTCACCCGACCGGGTGCCTGCCACAGCCCCTCGGGTCGGCGGTCAAACCGTTCCTGGAACTGTTCACCGACGCCGGTTCCTCGGGCCACCGACCCACGGTATTTCTGCGCACGATCTGTGAGCCGGTAGTTTCGAGGCCATGGCCAACCTTTCCAAGCCCACAATCGAAGCGCCCGCTGGCGAGCCGCCGTCGCAGCTGGAAGTCACCGACATCTGGGAAGGCGACGGCACTGAGGCGACGCCCGGCCGGACCGTGAGTGTCCACTACGTGGGTGTTGCCTGGTCCACCGGAAAGGAGTTCGACGCCAGCTGGAACCGCAACCAAGCCTTCGACTTCCCCCTCGGTGGTGGCCGGGTCATCGCCGGCTGGGACAAAGGGGTGGCGGGTATGAAGGTCGGCGGCCGCCGCAAGCTGGTTATCCCGCCCGCCCTCGGCTACGGCGACCGAGGTGCTGGAGGGGCTATCAAGGGCGGAGAGACACTGATCTTCGTGGTGGACCTGCTGGCCGCCTGACCCGCTCAGCTTGAGCGGACCACCCGGGCGACCGCGACCCCGATCACGGCAACGGCGCCGAGGCCGAGCACGGAGGTCGCCACGATCCAGCCGAAGTCGGCCGCGCCCGAGGGGCGTGAGCGCAACAGCGCCGGGTTGGCGCCCAACGCCAGCGGCGGGGTCGTCGGGGGATCGCCAGCCACAAGGGCGCTGGCCGCCCCCGCTGAGCCCGACACCCGCCCTGCGCCTGGCTGGGGCGCGGGGGTAGAGGTGGTCGACGTCGTAGAGGTTGACGTGGACGTTGATGTGGAGGTCGTCGAACTCGAGGCGGAGGTGGTCGTCCTCGGCACCGTCGGCGCCGGGACATAGACGGTCCGCACCGTGGTGGGCGGGGCCGTGGTCGGCGGCGGTGCCGCCGTCGTCGGAGGGCTGGAGCCGGCTCGCTCGGCAAAGACCTCGGTCACCCAGAGATACGTCCCGCTTGAGGCGACGCCGATCCCGGTGACGGTGTAACTGCTGAGCATGTTGGCCAAATGCGGTGGGCTGCCCACCAGCCCGTTGTAAATGATGGCCAGCGTCCCACCGTAGGCGACATTCTCGCCCAAGTTGACAAATCCGGAGCCGACGTCGGCGTGGAGATTGGGATTCTCCTCCAGGTGCTGCGTCGACGCCATTTGCTGTGACCAGTTCTGGGCCACGCTAGTGAGCGTCGGGTCGGCCACCAAGGCGGCCAACCCGTGGACCAGTCGAAGGGAATTAACCTCGGTCAGGAATAGATCGGCCGTGGTGTCAGCCCTGGCCGTGCCTCCCCACGCCAGCCAACCCGCCAGAACAAATACCGCGAGCAGGAAATGGAGCGTGCGGCTGCCCATACGCCTTTCGCGTCGGCAATGGGACGCAAATCCTTGAGATCACGGTCATTTGCCGCGTCGCGAGGCATTTTCCACATTTCGGCGCGCGCAGCCGAAATTCGCTAAATGGTGCGGACAAGCAAGGCGTCGCCTTGGCCGCCACCGCCGCACAGCGCGGCCGCGCCCAGCCCGCCGCCCCGGCGGCGCAGCTCGCACAAGAGGGTGAGGGCCAGGCGGGTACCCGACATCCCGATCGGGTGGCCCAGGGCGATGGCGCCGCCGTTGACGTTGACCACGTCGTCGGCGAGCCCGAGGTCGTCCATCGAGGCCAGGGCCACGGCGGCGAAGGCCTCGTTGAACTCGAACAGATCGACCTCGCCGAGCTCCAAGCCGGCGCGGGTCAGGGCCTCTGTGGTGGCTCGTGACGGCTGGCTGAGCAGCGAGGTGTCGGGGCCGGCCACCTGGCCGTAGCCGACTACTTCGCCCAGCGGCTCGGCGCCGATGCGCTCGGCGGCCGCACGGGACGCCACGATCACCGCCGCCGCTCCGTCGGAGATCTGGCTGGCGTTGCCCGCGGTGATGGTGCCGTCGGGGGCGAAGGCGGGGCGCAGCTTGGCCAGGCTTTCGGAGGTGGTGCCGGGCCGGACGCCCTCGTCGGCGTCCACCAGGATCGGCTCGCCGCGCCGTTGCGGCACGGGGACGGCGACGATCTCGTCGGTGAAGCGCCCGTCCTTGATGGCGGCCGCGGCCCGCTCGTGGGAGGCGGCGGCGAAGCAGTCCTGGCGCTCGCGGGACACCTCGCGGCGCGCACAGGTGAACTTCTCGGTGCCCGCCCCCATCGCCACGTCGTCGAAGGCGTCCCAGAGGCCGTCGTGCATAAGGACGTCGATCGCCTTGACGTCGCCCAAGCGGAAGCCGAGGCGGGCGCCGGGGAGCAGGTACGGAGCCTGGGTCATCGACTCCATGCCCCCGGCCACGACCACCTCCGCCAGACCGGCGGCGATCAGCTGGTCGGCGAGGAAGATGGTGTTGAGGCCCGAGAGGCACACCTTGTTGATGGTCGTGGCGGGCACCGTCATGGGGATGCCTGCCTTGACAGCCGCCTGCCGGGCGGTGATCTGGCCTTGGCCGGCCTGCAGGACGTGGCCCATATAGACGTAGTCCACTCCGTCGGGGCTCAGCCCGGCCCGGCGCAAGGCTTCGGCGATGGCGATACCCCCGAGTTCCATGGCGTTGAAGGTGGCGAGGGCGCCCGACATCTTGCCGATCGGGGTGCGGGCGCCGGAGATGATCACTGATCCAGGCACAAGAGCCAGTGTACGAACGGCGTCGGTGGTGGGGACGGTCAGAGTTACTGGGCGGTAACCTTTTTCCTATGCAAGCCGTAGTCGACGCCATCATGGCGGGTGCCTCCGGTGCCGAGCTGGCGGCCTTGGCGCTGCCGGACCACTACCGGGCGGCGGTCGTTCGCAAGGATCAAGTTGGCATGTTCGAGGGGATGGCCTCCGCCGACAAAGACCCCCGCAAGTCGCTGCAGATCGAGGACGTCGCTGTTCCCGAGCTGGCGCCCGACGAGGCCTATGTCGCCACCATGGCCAGCGCCATCAACTTCAACACAGTGTGGACCTCCATCTTCGAGCCGCTGCCAACCTTCGCCTTCCTGGAGCGGCTGGGCCGGGAAAGCGTGTGGGCCAAGCGCCACGACCTGCCGTACCACGTGGTGGGCTCCGACGGTTCGGGGGTGGTGCTCCGGGTGGGGAGCGCGGTACGTCGGTGGAAGCCGGGGGACCGGGTGGTCATCCACTGCAACCATGTCGACGACCAGGACCCCTCGGCCCACGACGACTCGATGCTGGCCACCAACCAGCGGATCTGGGGTTTCGAGACCAACTTCGGCGGCCTGGCCGACCTGTGCGTGGTCAAGGCCAACCAGCTGATGCCGAAGCCCGCCCACCTGTCCTGGGAGGAGGCGGCGTGCAACGCCCTGTGTCACTCCACCGCCTACCGGATGCTGGTGGCCCGCAACGGCGCCCGGATGAAGCAGGGCGACGTCGTTCTCATCTGGGGCGCCACGGGCGGTCTCGGCGGCTACGCGGTGCAGTTGGTGCTGAATGGGGGCGGCATCCCCGTCGGTGTGGTCTCCTCGCCGGCCAAGGCGTCGTTGCTTCGTTCGCTCGGATGTGAGGCGGTCATCGACCGCCGCGCCGGGGGGTACCAGTTCTGGTCCGATCCGCAGACTCAAAACCCCGACGAGTGGCGGCGCTTCGGGCGGGACGTCCGTGCTTTGGTGGGAGAGGACCCCCACATCGTCTTCGAGCACCCGGGGCGGGCCACGATGGGGGCCTCAGTGTTCGTATGCGCCCGCGGGGGGACGATCATCACCTGCGCCGCCACCACCGGCTATCAGATCGAGTACGACAACCGTCACCTGTGGATGAAGCTGAAGTCGATCAAGAGCTCCCACTTCGCCAACTACAAGGAAGCGTGGGAGGCCAATCGGCTCATCGCCCGGGGGGTGATCCAGCCGGTGTTGTCCACCACCTTCCCGCTCGAACAGGTGGGGGAGGCGGCTTACCAGGTCCACCACAACCGGCACGAGGGCAAGATCGCGGTCCGCTGCCTGGCGCCGGCCGACGGGCTCGGGATCGACGACCCGGAACTGCGGGCACGGATCGGGGAGGATCGGATCCGGCGGTTCCGGGACCACCACGAGGGGCAGGGGTGACGGCGATGGGGGGCCCTTCGGGGCCGGTGGCGACCGGGTCGCCTGGGGTCGGGCCGGCGGGGGCGGGCGGCGTCCTCACGGAGATCGACCACGTGGCCATCGCGGTCGCCGATTTGGACGCCGCCATCGCGTGGTACCAGGCCATGTTCGGCGCCAATGTCGCCCACCGCGAGGTTGTCGAGAGCGACGGCGTCGAGGAGGCCCTCGTGAAGGTGGCCGATTCCTACATCCAGCTGTTGACCCCCACGTCGCCCGAGTCCCCCGTGGCTCGGTTCCTTGATCGTCACGGCGAGGGGCTGCACCACCTCGGCTACCGGGTGGCCGACGTCGCGGCCACCTTGGCCGTCTTGAAGGACAACGGCGCTCGGGTGATCGACGCTGTGCCTCGACCTGGCTCGCGGGGGACGACGGTGGCTTTCGTCCATCCGAAGGCGTCGTTCGGCACCCTCATCGAGCTGGTCCAGGAGTAGCCCCGGCTGGACCGGGCAGGACCGGCTGGCCCCGGCTGGACCTGGTGCGACGGGTAATCGGTCTACTCCGGTAGACTGCGCCCCGTGACGCCCATGATCAATACCGATGACCTCTGCGACGCGGCCGAGGTGGCCGAGCTCCTCGGCCTCCGGCATCCCAACAGCGTCCACACCTATCTGCGGCGCTATGCGGACATGCCTCGTCCTGCCATAGACCTCGGTCCTGGGCGGCCCCGTCTGTGGCTACGGCCCCAGATCGAGCGCTGGTTGGGGGCTCGAAGCGGTGCCCGGGTGGCGATGCGCCCGGTACCTCGACCCGAGGCTGAGGAAGCCCGATGAACCGGCTGATGCCCAAGGCCAACGACCCGTGCTGGTGCGGCAGCGGCCGCAAGTACAAGCGCTGCCACCGCGAGCGTGAGGATGGCATCCAACCCGGGGTCATTAGCCCCCGGCGGGCGGTACCGACGTCGATCACCCGCCCCGAGTACGCCCTGGGCGGCGCCGGCGGCGAGCCAGCCCGCTGGAACGAACCGATGGTCAAGGCGCCCGACACGCTGGCCCGCATGCGGGTCGCCGGCCGGGTCGCCGCCGAGGTACTGGCCGAGACGGCCGCCGCCATCGCACCCGGCGTCACCACCGACCGCCTCGATGCGGTGTGCCACAAGGCGTGCCTCGACCGGCGCGCCTACCCGAGCCCGCTCGGCTACCGCGGCTTCCCCAAATCCCTCTGCACCTCGATCAACGAGGTCATCTGCCACGGGATTCCCGATGACCGACCGCTCGACGACGGCGACATCGTCAACCTCGACGTCACCGTCTATCTGGGCGGCGTCCACGGCGACACCAACGGGACCTTTCTCGTCGGCGACGTCGACGAGAGTTCATCCCGCCTGGTTCGGGTCACCGAGGAGTGCCTCCAACTCGGCATTGCCGCAGTCCGCCCAGGCCAACCCATCTCCGACATCGGCCGGGCTATCGAGACCCACGCCGCCAAGCACCGTTTCGGTGTGGTCCGGACCTTCGTCGGTCACGGGATCGGGGTGCAGTTCCACGCCGAGCCGAGCGTGCCTCACTATTACAACCCGGCGGCCTCGACCGTGATGAAGCCTGGCATGACCTTCACCATCGAGCCCATGATCACCTTGGGGACGTGGAAGGAACGTCTTTGGGACGACGGCTGGACCGCTGTGACCGCCGACGGCCGCCGGGCGGCCCAGTTCGAGCACACCTTGGTCGTCATCGAGACCGGAGCCGACATCCTCACGGTGCGAGACGATGGCCGCCCCGGCTGGGCGCCATAGCCGACCAAGGGTGAAGGTTCTGACCGAGCGAGGTGGCCTCGGCGGATGGCTCAGATCGGCTATTCGCCCGTAACTCAGACACCCCGCCTCTGACCACGCGACATTTGAGGTGGCATACCGCCTGAAACACATCTGGCGGGCGCCTGGTTGTTGGGGAGCCGAGTTCGTCGCCAAGGATCCTCTCGTCGTGACCACCTTCGGCCGCCGTACTTGCCCACTGTAAGGTGTCACCAGGCACAACTCGGGCCTGGACCCGAAGAAGGCGCTGCTCGAGTGCCACAATGTTCCGACCTTTGCCTCGGGAAAAGACTTAGCACCGCGGGAAAAGTCTTGGGTACCGCCAAAGCTCTTGGTGTCACTTTCGACGGAAATCCGCAGCGAGTGGTGCTAGGAGGCAAAGATTGACCCAAGACTGCGCCCCCGCGGCCGCAGCCTCGAAGTCCCCCTCAGCCCCACATCGCGTGTTCTGACCGACGACCAGGCCGGGGCGGGTGGGTCCGAGCCCCACCAACGCGACAAGGCAAGGGGCGGGTGGGTCCGAGCCCCACCAACGCGACAAGGC
>JBOGGN010000426.1:0-4586 GCA_050744165.1 Acidimicrobiales bacterium
ACGAGGTCCTTCAGGGCCCGTAGGGAGTGCCCGGGCACGAACCGGTCCACGTGGGGCAGAGCCGCCGCCATGCCCTGGGCCAGCGGGACGTAGCCCGGGCCGGCCAGCAAGGGGTTGACCCACACCACCTGGTAGGCCACCCGGTGGAGCCTCGCCATCTCGTTCGCCAAGGCGGCGGGATCGCCCCGGTCCCAGCCGTCGGAAAGGATGACGACGACCCCGCCTCGCGCCATCCCCCGCACGCCATAGCGGTCGTTGAACGCCCGTAGCCCCTCGCCCAGGCGGGTCCCACCCGACCAGTCGGCCACCGCCCGAGCGGCCTGGGCCAAGGCGACGTCGGGATCCCGCCAGGTGAGCTCGCGGGTCAGGCGGGTAAGGCGGGTGCCGACGGCAAAGACCTCGACCCGCCCCGCCCCCCGGGCGACCACGGCGGCGTGGGCGAAGCGCAGGAGCGCCCGGGCGTAGGGCTCCATGGACCCGGACACGTCGCAGAGCAGCACCACCCGCCGGGGGCGCTGGGCCGGGGCCAGCCAGAGGCGGTGGATGGGTTCGCCCCCGCTGCCCAGTGACGCCCGCACGGTGCGGCGCAGGTCGGGCCGCCGGGCCCCCGCCTTGGTGGCGCCCGCAGCCCCGGCACGGCGCCAGCGGCGGGACCGCCTGAGGGCGCCCGCAAGGCGGAGGTCGGCCATCAGGCGGTGGGCCTCGGCGAACTCCGAGCGGCTGTAGGCGGCGAAGTCCTTGGCGCCCAGCACCTCGGTGGCGCTGTACCGCAGCGCCATTGTGGGCTGCTCCTTGCGGTCCTCCTCCGCCCCGTCGTCTTCTTCGGGCGCTTCGCCACCGTGGGGATCGGGCGTCGCCACCATCGGCCCCGATGCCGGTGCCGCCGGCGGCTGCGCCTCGATCAACGGGCGGCCGAGCCAGAACGCCTCGAACGACCGGTCGTAGACCCGCAGGTCCTCGGGTTGGCGGACGATGGTGGCCCGGCCGGCCCAGTAGACCGAGCTTCGGTTGCCCACCCCGACGGCACCGAGGGCGGCCGCAAACACGGTGACACAGCCGACGGGGACGTCCAGACCCTGCCCCCGAAGGAGGTGGGAAAAGGCCACGGCCATCCGGTCGACGCCTGTCACCGGGGGTGGCGTCGGAGGTTGCCCGGCCGACAGCGCGGGGTCAGGCGCCACGGAGGATGGCGGTGCGCACCAGTTCGCTGATGTCGCTGCGCCGGACCCGGTCCTGGTCCTCCCGGTACTTGAGGACGGCGCCCAGGGTGACGGCGACCGAGCGCTCGTCGAGGTGGCTACGCCCGAGGGCGGCCAGCGCCGATGCCCAGTCGAGCGTCTCGGCCACGCCGGGCGGCTTGTAGAGCTCCATGTTCCGCAACTGCTCCACCGCCGCCGCGACCTGGCGGGCCAGGCGGTCGACGACCTGGGGCGCCCGCAGCCGCACGATGGCCACCTCTCGCTCGAAGCTGGGGTGCTCGACCCAGTGGTACAGGCAGCGTCGTTTCAGTGCGTCATGGACGTCGCGGGTCCGGTTGGACGTGATGACGACGCGAGGAGGTTGGGTGGCCCGAAAGGTGCCCAGCTCCGGCACGGTGACGCTGTAGTCGGACAGGATTTCGAGCAGGAACGCCTCGAACTCGTCGTCGGCCCGGTCGACCTCGTCGATCAACAGGACTGGCGGCGGGCCTTCTCTCTGGTCGATGGCCCGTAGGAGCGGGCGGCGGATGAGGAAGCGCTCTGAGTACAGCTCGTCCTCGATCGCCCGTCCGGCGCCGCTCCCACCGCTCGCGCTGCCGGCGTTCCCGCCGCTCGCGCCGGCGTGGAGCTCGGCGGCCCGGAGCTCGGCCGCCCGGAGATGGAGCAACTGGCGGGAGTAGTCCCACTCGTAGACGGCCTGGCCCACGTCGATGCCCTCGTAGCACTGCACACGGAGCAGCTCGCCTCCCGTCCATCGGGCGAGCACCTTGGCGACCTCGGTTTTTCCCACCCCTGCCTCACCTTCGAGCAGGAGCGGGCGCGCCAGCACCATGGCCAGGAAAATGGCCGTGGACAGGCCCTCGTCGGCCAGGTACTCGTGCTCGGCCAGTGCCGCCAGCACCTCGTCGGGGCTGGCGGGAGCAGGCGAGGGGATTGGGGGCGCGCCGGACGGGTCGCGCTCAGGCGGTGTGTTCAGGCCCCGGCCTCTTCGAGGGCCCGGCGGACCAGGACCTGGGCCAGGTGGCGGCGGAACTCGGGGCTGGCATTGGTATCGGCGGGGGGATCGAGGCCATCGGCTGCGTGCGCCGCCGCCTCGGCCGCCGATGCGCCGTCGGCGAGCGCCTGCTCGACGGCCGTGGCTCGCACCGGCGTGGGCGCCATGTTGACCAGGGCGACACCGGCGCGGGAGCCGTTGGTCCCCGCTACCGCGGCGACGCCAACGATGGCCCAGTCAAGGGCCCGGCGGTTGAACTTCTGGAACGACCAGCCTGACCCCTCGACCCGAGGCACCCGCACCTCGACCAGCATCTCGTCGGGCGCCAGCGCCGTCGTGAAGAACCCGGTGAAGAAGTCGGTGGCGGGGATGGTCCGCTCGCCTCCCGGCCCCAGCGCTACCAGGGTCGCCCCCAAGGCCAGCGCGACCGCCGGGAGATCCGACGCCGGGTCGCCGTGGGCCAACGAGCCGCCAAGAGTGCCGCGGTGGCGGACCTGGGGGTCACCGATCTGGCCGGCGGCGGCGGCCAGGAGCGGGGCCTCGCGGGCCAGGAGCTCGGAGGTTTCCACGTCGTGGTGGCGGGTGAGCGCCCCGACTGCGATGTAGTCGTCCTGGTTGCGGATATAGGACAGGTCGGCCAGGCGGCTTATGTCGATCAGCACGCTGGGCCGGGCCAGCCGGAGCTTCATCAGCGGCAGGAGCGAGTGACCACCCGCCAGCAGCTTGGCGTCCTCCCCGTGGTTGCTGAGCAGCTTGACGGCCCCGTCGGCTGACTCGGCTCGTTCGTAGGCGAAGTTGGCCGGGATCATTGGGCCGCCCCCTTTTGTGCGTGTGCCTTCTGGATGGCCGTCCACACCCGCTGCGGAGTGGCCGGCATGTCGATGTCGGTGATGCCGAAGGGAGACAGGGCGTCGACGATGGCGTTCATGACCGCCGGGGCGGCGGCGATGGTGCCCGCTTCACCGATCCCCTTGACCCACATCGGGTTGGACGGGCTCGGGGTCACGGTGGTGTCGGTGACCATGGCCGGGAAGTCGGCAGCCGACGGCACCAGGTAGTCGGCCAGTGTCGAGGTCACCAGGTTGCCGTCGGCGTCATAGATGGCCTCCTCGAAGAGAGCCTGGGCGGCCCCTTGCACGATCCCGCCGTGGACCTGGCCCTCGATGATCAGCGGGTTGATCTGGGTGCCGCAGTCATCAACGGCCACGTACTTCAACACGTCCACCCGCCCGGTCTCCTCGTCGATCTCGACCACACAGATGTGGGTCCCGAAGGGGAAGGTGAAGTTGGGCGGGTCCCAGTGGGTGGACTCCTCCAGGTTGGGTTCCATGCCGTCGGGCAGGTTGTGGGCCGTGAACGCCTCGAAGGCGATGGTGCCGAGGGCCATTGACTTGTCCGGGGAGCCCTTGACGGTGAAGGTGCCTGCCGCGTAGTCGAGGTCGTCGGCTGACACCTCCAACTGGTGGGCGGCGATCAGCTTGGCCTTGTTGATCACCTTCTCCGTCGCCAGGTAGACCGCGGTGCCCCCGACCGCCAGCGACCGCGAGCCATAGGTGTCCATGCCATAGGGGGAGATTGCGGTGTCGGAGTGCAGCACCTCGACGTCGTCGGGGCTGACGCCGAGCTGGTCGGCGGCGATCATCGACCATGAGGTCTCATGCCCTTGGCCGTGGGGGGTCGTGCCGGTGACGACCTGCACCTTTCCGGTCGGGAGCAAGCGGACGGTGGCCGCCTCCCAACCGCCGGCGACGTAGCGCAGCGCCGAGAGCACCCGGCTGGGAGCCAGGCCGCACATCTCGACGTAGCAGGAAAGGCCCACCCCGAGGTGCTTAGTAGAGCCCGCGGCCAGCCGTTGGTCCTGCTCGGCCCGGAGGGCGGTGTAGCCGACCAGTTCGAGGGCCCGGTCGAGGGCGGGTTCGTAATTGCCGCTGTCGAGCACCAGCCCCGCCGAGGAGTTGTACGGGAAGGCGTCGGCAGGAACGAAGTTGCGCCGTCGGATCTCCACCGGGTCCACGCCAACCTTGCTGGCCAACGCGTCCATGGCTCGTTCGATGGCGTAGGTGGCCTCCGGGCGGCCAGCGCCGCGGTAGGCGTCGGTCGGGGTCTTGGTCGTGAAGACCGAGGTGCACACCAACGAGTACGCCGGGATGTCGTAGACGCCGCCGTACAGGAAGGCGCCGAGCAGCGGGATACCGGGGGTCACCAGCTGCAGGTAGGCGCCCATGTCGGCCAGCAACTTGACCCGCACCGCGAGCACCTTGCCGTCGGCATCGGCGGCCAACTCGATGTCCTGGATCTGGCCCCGGCCTTGGATGGTGGCCTGGGCGTTTTCCGAGCGCTCCTCGCTCCAACGCACGACCCGGCCGAGGCGCCGGGCCAGGGCGACGCACAGC
>JBOGGN010000427.1:0-13002 GCA_050744165.1 Acidimicrobiales bacterium
GGCCTGGAGGAACACCACCTCTGGTCGCCACCCGGCCAGCAGCGGCGTGACCGCCTCGCACAGGTGGGCCGTCAGGCGCTTCCTCTGGTCGCCGGCGAGGGTGACCCACCACCATGTTCAACCGGGCCTTCGAGCTGCGGCCCTATCGCCTTAAGACCTCTGGCCTGATCCCGTGGTGGTCACCGGTGAAGCTCGGCGCGGAGTTGTTCTCGCAGGGCGAAGCGCTGGATCTTGCCGGTCGGCGTCTTCGGAAGCTTCTCGGTTTCGATTATCCGTCGCGGCCGCTTGAAAGCCGCCATCCGGCTGCGGCAGTGCTCCTCGATAGATCGCGAATCGATGGCGTGGCCGGTCCGGGGGACGAGAAAGGCGACTGTTGTCTCCAGGCCGTTGGCGTCGCGGGAGCCGACAACGGCGGCCTCCAACACGTCGCCATGTTCGATGAGAACGCCCTCGACCTCGGCTGGGGAGACCCAGACGCCCCCCGCCTTGATCATGTCGTTGTTGCGGCCGAGGAAGGTGTAGTAGCCGTTGGCTGATTGCGTGTAGACGTCGCCGGTGCGCAGCCATTCGCCCCGCATCGCGGCCTGGGTCGCGTCTCGGCGGCACCAGTAACCGATGGCGGTCGAAGGACCCTTGACATGAAGGTATCCCGGCTCATCGGGGTCGGTGACCGGTTGGTCGTCGTCGTCGAGCAGCTTGACTTCGTAGCCCGGCACTGGCGTCCCTGAGGTACCACCGCGCTCGGCTCCGGCCCAGTTGGACAGGAAAATGTGCAGCGCCTCGGTCGAACCGATCCCGTCCAGCAGCGGATGGCCGAAGGTGTTGGTGACGCGGCGGTGGAGGTCGGCCGGCAGGGCCTCGCCGGCACTGACCGACAGGCGTACCGACGCGAAGGTGTCGCCGGGGAGGTCGGCGTCGAGGAGCGCCGCCAAGAACCCCGGCGTGGCGAAGAACAGCGTTGGTCGCTCCTCGACCAACAGATCGGCCATCAGATGCGGTGTCGGTCGCCTCGGCTCGAGGACAGTCGAGGCACCGACGGAGAACGGAAAGGTCAGGGAGTTGCCAAGGCCGTAGGCGAAGAACAGCTTGGCCACCGACAGGCACCGGTCGTCGGCGCCGATGTCGAGCACCGATCGGGCGTAGGTCGTGGCTGTGGCCTCGAGATTGGCGTGACGGTGCATGGCGCCCTTCGGCTTCCCCGTCGTACCCGACGTATACAGCCAGAAGGCCGGGGTGTCCTCCCGCGTCGGCGCCACCGCCGCCTCGGCGTCATCGGTGAAGTCGAGCCAAGAGTGGACCGGGATCGGCCCGGCGGCATGAGCGGCGCCGTCGGCATGAGCGGCACCGTCAGCATGAGTGGGGCCGATCACCACCGCCGCCCGCAGTGCTTGCGCGGCGCCCGCGAGCACGGGGATATGGCCGGCATAGGGTTCGGAAACGACGACGACCTGCGCCCCAGCATCGGCGACGACCGAGGCCAGCTCGCCAGCGGTGAGCATGGTCGACAGTGGGACCGCCACGGCGCCCGACCGCAGGGCGGCGAGGAACCAGACGATGAGTTCTGGTTCGTCGTTCACGATGAGAGCGACCCGCTCATCGGGGCGAACGTCGAGCTCTCGCAGGGCATTCTGAGCCCGCCAGACCTGCCGGAGCACGTCCTGATACGAAAGACGAGTGGCGCCGCAGATCACCGCGAGTGAATCACCACGGCCTTCGTCGACATTGCGGTCGAGCAGCCACCTGGCGGCGTTGTAGGTGCCCCGCATGCTCGGCCCCCTCAGATGTGGACGTACTCGAAGTCCGGCGGCTGGTTGTGAATCCCTGTCGCCGGTGCCGCGATCCACGCCGCCATGCGGCCGGGATCGTGTACTGGCCGCATCAGAAAATGGACGTGGGCCTCATCGTCTTCTGTGGGCAGCCACGCGGGGAGCCGGGAAAACCACTCCTCTTCAGTCACGAGGCGGCCGTCGGGAGTGACCCGGTGCCCCGCGAATACGCCGACACGCCGGTTGAATCCCTGGTGCGGGAGGCGCAGCGCCAACCCGACGGGTGCCAGCGTCCGGTTCCAGCGGTCCACCCCCTTCTGGCAGTCCTCGACGTAGTCCTGCCGCAGGATGGTGTTGAGGGCGGTCAGCGCCGGAGCGTCCCGCTCCCCGATGCCCGCCGCCGAGCGGTCCGGCACCGGGATCGTCGTGTTGTGGAGGCGGTGGTCGTCGTCCCGCCGCTCCTCTTGGAACCGGCCCTTGAGCCCGGCCGCGAAGTAGTTGGCGGCATTGGTCGATACCTCGGCCCCGAACAGGTCGAGGGACAGGCTGTAGTGCAGGTTGAGGTAGCGCTGCAGGGTCGCCACCGGGATACCGCCGAACGGAGCCACATCCTCGGTGTCGTGCTCCTGCATGAGCTCCACCGTCCGCTTGACCACCCGGGCGATGCCGGCGGCGCCCACGAACATATGGTGGGCCTCCTCCTTCAGCATGAAGTCGCAGGTGCGCGACAGCGGATCGAATGCGCTCTCTCGCAGCGACGCCAGCTGGAACTTGCCGTCACGATCGGTGAAATAGGTGAAGAAAAAGAACGACAGCCAATCGGTGGTCGGTTGGTTGAACGCCCCCAGGATCCGGGGGTGGTCCTCATCCCCGGAGTGACGCTCGAGGAGTTCGTCGGCCTCGTCGCGCCCGTCACGGCCGAAGTACCGGTGCAGGAGGTGCACCATGGCCCAGAGGTGGCGAGCCTCCTCGACGTTGACCTGGAAAAGGTTGCGCAGGTCGTAGATGCTCGGGGCCGTGGCGCCCAGGTGGCGCTGCTGCTCGACTGACGCCGGCTCGGTGTCACCTTGGACCACAAGCAGCCGGCGCAGTTCGGCCCGGTGTTCGCCCGGCACCTCCTGCCAGACCGGTTCTCCGAGGTGGTCACCGAAGGCAATGGTGCGGCCGGGAGTGGGCGCGGCCAGGAAAATCCCCCACCGGTAGTCCGGCATCTTGACGTGACCGAAGTTGGCCCACCCGTCCTGGCTCACGTCGACGGCGGTGCGAAGGTAGATGTCCCGGTCCTGGAATTCCGCGGGCCCCCGCTCCTGCCACCACTGAAGGAACTTCGGGCGCCACGCTTCTAGCGCCCGTTGCAGGCGCCGGTCGGCGGCTAGGTCCACGTTGTTGGGGATGAGGGCGCTGATGTTGACCGTGGTCATTTCACACTCTGGCCTGGTCGAACTGCGGGCGGCTGCCGGTGCCGTAGCGCTGCAGCGCGCCTTGCGGTCCCACGGCATTCGGGCGCTGGAAGATCCAGTTCTGCCATGCCGAAAGCCGGGCGAAGATCTTTGTTTCCATCGTTTCGGGGCCGACGAAGCGTAGATTCGCCTCGAGACCGCTCAGGGCATCGGGCGAGAAAGAGCGCCGCTCCTCGAGCACGAGGCGGATCTCCTCGTCCCAGTCGATGTCGTCGGGCGTCGCGGTCACTACCCCGACGTCGGCTGCGTCGGGTGCCGCGAGGTCTTTTCCCACCTGTCCTCGGGCCTGGTCGAGATCCCCCTGACGACCCCAAAACCGCGACTCGAGGCGGGAAAGCCCGTTCGACATGCAGAACCACCCGTCGTTGGCCTCCGTCAGCCGGATCACCGGCGGCGGGCGGTCAGCGTCGGGCCAGCTCCCGTCCAGCATGTAGGAGCGGTCGGCCGCCAGCACCAGTTCGGCCAGGACGCCGGCGAAACAGCTGCCCGGTTCGACCAGGGTCACGAGCGAGCGGGAGGAGAGATCGAGTCGCTTCAAGGTGCGGCCCCACAACAGTCGTAGTTCCCGGACGAGCCAGTGGCCCTCGTGCACCCGCAGGAGTTCCTCCGCGCCGAGGACCCCGTCCTGGTCGCCCTCGGTGTGCAGCACCCAGGTCCCGATGCCGGGCTCGTTGAAACGGAGATCCAGCACTGCGTCGTCGAGCTCGCGGGCCGCCGCGAGGAGCCACGCACCCGATCCCATCGCAAGCAATGCCTCCGGCGTGTCGGGTTGCGCCCCGGCGGGGCCCCGCACGGTGAGGTGGGCGACGCCCAACTCGCGGTCGATGCGAACGGTCAGGTTGTCGTAGGTGGTGACCCCGAGGGCGTCGGCTCTGGCGAGCGGTCGTAGCGGGAGGCCGGCGCCACTGCGGGGTCGGTCGGAAGCGGCGGCCCGGGCGGCCACCCGCTCGTCGATCAGGCGCTCCCATTCCGATCGGGGGGCGACGGCATCGACGAGGCCCCAACGCAGCGCCTGCTCGCCTTTCAGGCCCTCAGCTCTGGTGGCGAACACGTCGGCCCGGTCGCGCAGAACATGGCGCTTGTCGACGAGCCGGGTGAGCCCGCCGGTGCCAGGCAGCACCGCCAGCAGCGGGATCTCCGGGAGAGATACCGCCGAGGAGCGGTCGTCGATCAGCAGGATCTCGTCGCATGCCAGCGCCAGCTCGTAGCCCCCGCCGGCCGCGATGCCGTTGACCGCCGCCATCCAGACCTGGCCGGAGTGGGCGCTTGCCTCCTCGATGGCGTTTCTCGTCTCGTTGGTGAACTTGCAGAAGTTGACCTTGTGGGCGTGGGTGGCGCCCGCCAGCATCTGGATATTGGCGCCGGCACAGAAGACCTTGTCGAGGCCGCCGGTCACCAGGACCACGTGGACCTCGGGGTGCTCGAAGCGCAGGCGCTGCAGCGCGTCGTGCAACTCGATATCCACGGACAGGTCGTAAGAGTTCAGCTTCAGCTCGTAGTCGTCGCGCAGGCCGCCGAGGGGGTCGACGGCCATGGTGAGTCGTGCCAGCGGGGGCTGCACGTCTAAGCGCCAGTGGCGATACGACGCCGGGTCCACCCGGAACGTGATGCGCTGTCCCATCGCTCGCTCCTGCCGGTCGACGCCGGTGGCCGGCTACTCCGGACCTGGAGAGTCGAAGCGTTGGCGGGCGGCGTCGACACTCATACCTGTCGCCGAGGCAATCGTTTGCCACTCGACGCCCCGCTCTCGCAATGTATTGATCCACCGACCCAGCTCGGCTTCGATGCGATCGGCGGTGCCAACCAGGGCAGGGAGCATCGGGATGATCTCGTCGGTGGACCAGTAGTCGAAGGTGGATCGTGGCCGGGGAGGCGCATCGGCGGTGGCCGGGGCGTCGGCAACGAGCGAGGCGGACAGCTCGGCGCATTCGTTGCAGATGTACACACCGGGACCGGCGACCATCGAGCGGACGGCGGTGCTGGGCTTGCCACAGAACGAGCAGGCGACAATTTCGTGGGCGGTGGGAATCATGCGGCGCTCCTGATGTTCTCGGATTCTACGGAGCGCAGTGGCGTAGGACTCGACGGTCTGGGCGGCACGCAACCGGACCCGACGCTTCAGGTGCTTCTTCGTCGCGCTGATGGCTTACGCGCTGATGGCGACCACCACGACGCTCACGTTGTCCGTCGTTCCCGCGCTCAACGCAGCGGCGACTAACTCGTCGGCGGCGGCCTGCGGGTCGTCGCCGATACCGCCGGCGAGGCGGGCGATGTCCGGCTGGGCGACCGCTCGGTGGAGGCCGTCGGTGCACAGCAGCAGGCGGTCGCCGGCGGCCGTGGAGACGGCGGCATAGTCGACGTCGACGTTGGGGGCGACGCCGACGGCGCGGGTAAGCATGAATCGTTGCTCGTGGGTCGTTGCCTCGTCGGTGGTGATCTCGCCCGCGGCGACGAGCTCGGCGACCACCGTGTGGTCTTCGGTTAGCTGCGTCAGGCGGCCCCGGCGGAGCCGGTACAGGCGTGAGTCGCCGACATGGGCGACGGCGAGACCGGCGTCGGCCGTGGCCGCCACGGCGGTCAGCGTCGTGCCGCCGTCGGCAACGGCGCGGTTGGCGGCTCGCACGGCGGCGACGAGGCCGGACACGGTGGGATCGGCGGCGAAGGCAGCATCGAGCGCTTCGATGGCGGCCCAGCTGGCGCGTTCACCCCCGGGGAGACCGCCGATGCCGTCGGCCACGGCGAACAACCCCTCCCGGGCGAGCACGGCGTCCTCGTTGGTGTCACGGCCCCCGACGTGGGTGGCCGTGCCGGCGGTCTGTTGCAGGTTCATGGTGGATCCTCCGTTCCATAGGGTTCGGGCGTCGGCCAACGCCCGCCGCCGCTGCATCGATTCGGACGCGAGGGCCTCCGCCCAGCGGTCGAAGCTGGCGAGGGTGGGCTCGGCCAGAAAGGTGGCAATCTCCGCGATCGGAATGCAGGCGAGGCGCAGCGTGCCGATCAGCACGGCCCGTGGCAGCTGGTCGGGAGAGTAGTAGCGATATCCGCTGGCGCCATCAACGGCCGCCGGAGGGAGCAGGCCCAGGTCTCCATAGGTCCGGAGCACCTTCACCGACAGCCCGCAGCGGTCCGAGAACTCGCCAATGGTCAGCATGCATACGAGCCTGCACCCTCCCCTGCGGGGAGAGTCAAGCGGCCAGCGGGTTCACGACGTGGCGGACCCGGGGGGGAAAATGCGCCGACCCTCGATCCTCTCCCCGCCCTGAGCGGAACCGGCCCGAGCGACGAGCGCTTCGCGCCACCAGTTTCGGCAAAGATGATCGGTAATGAGTATGGGCTACCGGCTGCTCGGCCGCAGCGGGCTGCGGGTGTCCGACGCCTTCCTGGGGGCGATGACCTTCGGCGGCGACGACGGCCGGGGCGCCCCGATCGACGAGTGCCGCCGCATGTTCGACGCCTATCTGGAGGCGGGTGGCAACGTCGTTGACACCGCCATCAACTACCGCGGGGGCGCCAGCGAGGAGGTGGTCGGCGAACTGGCTGCCGGCCGGCGCGATGAGTTGGTGCTGGCCACCAAGTACACCGTGTCCCGCAACAGCCGGGATCCCAACGCCGCCGGCAGCCATCGCAAGAACCTGCGGCTCTCCCTGGAGACGAGCCTGCGCCGCCTTGGCACCGACTACATCGACCTGTACTGGGTGCACATCTGGGATCGGCACACGCCGATCGACGAAACGATGCGGGCCCTCGACGACGCCGTCACCGCCGGCAAGATCCTCACGGTCGGCATCTCCGACACCCCCGCGTGGGTGGTGTCTCGGGCCAACACGCTGGCCGAGTGGCGGGGGTGGGCGTCATTCGTCGGTCTCCAGGTGCCCTACAGCCTGCTGAACCGCGACGCCGAGCGCGACCTGCTGCCGATGGCCGCGGCGTACCAAATGACGGTCGCCGCGTGGGGGCCGCTGGCAAGCGGCGTCCTGTCGGGCAAGTTCACCCAGCCCGGATCCGTCGAGGTCGGCACCCGCGTCGACCCGACTTCTCTGGATGACCACGACCGGGCGGTGGCGACAGTCGTCGGCGAGGTCGCCGCCGACCTAGGTGCGTCACCGGCCCAGGTGGCAATCGCCTGGACGCGGGCGCGCTTCCCCTTCGTGCACCCGATCCTCGGCGCCCGCCGCCTCGACCAGCTCACCGACAACCTTGGTGCCCTGAATCTCAGCCTGCCGCTCGACGCGGTCGAGCGGCTGGAGGCGGTGACCGGGTGGCGACCAGGTTTCCCCACGGAGTTCATCGCCGAAACCTCACCCTGGGTATTCGGCGAGGCCAACCAGCGCCTGGCAGGCCGCTGAGGGACGGGGCGTGACCTCCGAGGTCGACCTATAGCGTCTCACTCGGGACCGGCCGGTCGCGTTCGGTGTTCATCTTGAGCGGGAGGTGCCTGGAATGGCCAAACTGATCTATACGGCGATCACGTCGCTCGACGGGTACATCGAGGACGCGCAGGGACGCTTCGATTGGGCGGCGCCGGACGTCGAGGTGCACGCCTTTGTCAACGACCTCGAGCGGCCGATCGGCACCCATCTTTACGGGCGCCGGATGTACGAGACGATGAAGTACTGGGAGACCGTGGACACCGGCGCCGAGGCCGACGCCGATAGGCGGGCCGTGTCCCGCGACTACGCCGAGATCTGGCGAGCGGCCGAGAAGATCGTTTATTCCCGGTCGCTTCAGGCGCCCGCAACCGCTCGGACCCGGGTCGAGCACCATTTCGACTCGGCCGCCGTCGGACGGCTCAAAAAGTCCTCGGCCAACGACCTCTCGATCGGCGGCGCCGCGCTCGCCGGCCAGGCGATCGCCGCCGGACTGGTCGACGAGATCCACCTCTTCGTCAACCCGATTGTCGTCGGGGGCGGCAAGCGCGCCCTGCCGGACGGCGCTCGGGTGCAACTCGAACTCCGGGCCGAGCGCCGCCTTGGGAACGGTGTTGTGCACCTCCACTACCGACTCTCGGCCCGGGATGGTTCGTGATGCGTCAGGGCGCGTCGCCGCACCGAAGTTGATCAGCCGAACTGGCCGGGCTGGTAGCCGCCGGCCGGCCGCCGGGAGACCACGTTGACCCGGTTGTAGGCGTTGATGAGGGCGATGACCGCGATCAGGGCGCCCAGTTGCTCCTCGTCGTAGTGCTTCTCCGCACGCGCCCAGACCTCGTCGCTGACGCCCCCTGCAGCATCGGCGATCCGGGTGGCTTCTTCGGCGAGTTCCAGGGCGGCGCGTTCGGCGTCGGTGAAGACCGTCGCCTCCCGCCAGGCCGCCACCAAGTTGAGGCGCACCTGGCTTTCACCGGCGTGCAGCGCGTCCTTGGTGTGCTTGTCGGTGCAGAGGCCGCAGCCGTTGATCTGGCTGGCCCGCAGCTTGACCAGTTCCTGGGTCGCATGGGGCAGGGTCGACTCGGCCAGGACCCGATTTGCCGAGTTGAAGTACTTGAGAACCTTCATGGCGAGGGGATTGTCGGCAAGGTTGAGGCGAACATCCATTTTGTGGCTCCTTTTCCTGGTACCAAACCCGGAAACCGAGCTGGGCGGCGTCGAGATTTACGAGACCCCAATCGACTGCACCCAGAATAATGATTTCCAACAAGAAATGGGAGCACTACCACCAGCAGACCACCCACCATGTGGAGCTCATTGAAGGCGCACTGCGGGCCTTCGGGCTTGATCCGTCGGCTGAGACCCTGGGTCGCAAGGTCATACGCCACACCGGTCAACGAAGAGGACGAGCACCTGTACCACACCACCGGGCCCGGGAGCTAGGCATAGCTCACGTCACCGGGCACTCCGCACGGACGGCACCGTTCTCGCAAGACGGAGACCAACCCAAGGAGGCATACTTCTCCTCGTGGGCGGCCGGCAAGAAGGGCAGTGCCAGGATTGATTAGGGAGCCGTCCGGCAGCGAGCCGTCCACGACGACTTCCCGCGCCGCGAGCGAGCGGGCCGACCCTGACGCCAAGCTGGTCCTCGTGCCGTCGGTCCCGCACGATGCGGCCGCTGCCGGGTCGCCGACCGGCCACGACCTGATGGCGCAAATAGAGTCGGCTCCCCAGGCCATCCTGGCGGTCTCTGCCGAGCGCAAGGTGCTGGCCTGCAATCGCCGCTTCGAGGAGTTGTGGTGCCTCGAACCGGGAAGCGTGACGGTGGGCGGAGAGTCGCCGGCGCTGCTGACTTCATCCCTCTCGCAGGTTCGAGATCCCGAAGCCTTCGAGGCCGCGATCCGGTGGGGCCACGCCCATCGGCATGAACTGCAGCAGCTTGACGTCGCGCTGCTCGACGGACGGGTGATCGAGGGAGTCTCGGCACCACTCCTCGATGCCGCCGGCACCTACTACGGCCGAATCTGGTTCTTGGCGGACACCACTGAGCAGCGGAGGGCGGAAACAGAACGGGCGTCGTTGTTGGAGCGACTCCAAACGGTCCAGCGCAGCCAGAACTTCCTCCTCTTGGCGGCCGGGGTTCTGGCCCGGGCTTCCGGCTATGCCGAGACCCTGCGGGAGCTGGCCGCCATCGCCGTTCCGACCCTGGGCGACATCTGCCTGATCGACGTGATCGGTGAGTCGGGCAACTTGGAACGGGTGGCCGCCCGCCACGTCGACCCCTCGCGACAATCGCTGGTCGACGAGCTGGGCCGGCTCTACCCCCCAGATCCGAAGGGGCTCCACCCGACCGTGGCGGCGATCCGAACCCGTGGCTCGCGGTGGTCAGGCGACATGAGCGACGAGTTCCTTCGGGCCACCACTCGGGATGAACACCACTTCCAACTGACCAAGCGGCTCGGGTTCAGCTCCTACATGACCGTGCCGCTCATCGACGGCACCGACGTGCTCGGCACCATCACCTTCGTGTCGGTGAGCTCCTGCCGGCGACTGGGACCCGACGATCTGGCGTTGGCGGAGGATCTGGCGCTCCAAGTCGCCAGCGTGGCAGCCAAGGCGCGCCGCCACGAGCAGCAGCAACACGCAGCCCATATCCTCCAGGCCAGCCTGCTCCCGGCCGCTTTGCCTTCGATCGCCAACCTTACGATTGCCGTGCGATACCGCCCCGGCACGAGCACCGCCGAAGTCGGCGGCGACTGGTACGACATCGTGCAGCTTTCTTCCGGCAGCGCCCTCCTCGCCGTCGGCGATGTGGCTGGCCACGACATGGGTGCCGCCGCGGCCATGGGTGCCTTGCGCTGGGCGGCTCGGGCGCTCATCAGCCACAGCCAAACCCCGGCGGGTCTGTTGCGCGTCCTCCATGACAGCTGGGAGTGGCTCGGAGTGGATCGCATCGCGACGTGCGTCGTGGCGAAACTCGATCCCACAACCGGCGATCTCACCGTCGCCAGCGCGGGGCACCCGCCCCCGCTCGAGATCGCCGACCAATTGGCTACCTACCTGCCTGTCGATCCCGGTGGACCTCTCGGAGGTCCGGTGCGAGCAGTCGAGGACTTCTGCGTGCGGCTGCGACCGCGAACGGTCGTCCTCTTCTACACCGACGGAGTCATCGAGACACGGGAGACAGATGTGGCCACCGGCATGGAGATGTTGCGGTCCGTCGCCCTGGCTGGTGATGCGGATCCCGAGGCCTTGTGCGACCGGGTGCTCGAAGCCTTGTCCGTCGGTGCCGACGACATCGCGCTTCTTGCGGTCCGCCTCGACGAGGGCTGACGGGCGGCGCTGATTGCTCCGGCCGGGGGCCCGTCGTTCGAGAGCCCCTCGATCCTCAATCTGCGACCTCAGTGTTCGTACACGCCGACCAGGCGGGCTTGCTCAATGACGTGATCCTCGATCCGGGCCAACAGTGCCCGCCGATCGAGCCCAGCCTCGAGGTCCAGGTCAGAGTCAAGGGCGTACAGCCAAAAGTAGTAGTGGTGCGGCCCGTGGCCCGGCGGCGGCATGGGACCGTTGTAGCCGGTATTTCCGAAGGAGTTTTTGCCTCCCGTGAAGCTGGTATCGCCTTTCCGGAGTTGCGTCGTGCCGGCCGGAATGCCATACAGCACCCAATGGGTGAAGCCGTCTACCAGCGGAGCATCGGGGTCGTGGACGACCAAGGCGAAGGACCGGGTCTTCTGTGGGGCGCCGGTCCACTCCAGAGGCGGCGAAACGTCATCACTGTCACCGGTGTAGCGCTCGGGGATGGCGGTGTGCGGCGCAAACGCCGATGAGGTGACACGCAGATCTGCCACGTTCAGTTGCTGAGCCATACCGTTGGGGATACCCGCGGCGGCGGAGGCGGAATCCCTTTCGCCGCGTCGAAGGACGCTAAGAGCCGAAGGTCGCGCTGGCCGGCTGGCCGACTGGGCGGTTCGCCGCCGGTGCAGGAGCAGCTGAGCTTTCGGTTGGGCTCAGCGGCTGGCTGCGCTCTGGCGACGGTTCGCCTTCTTGATGGCCTCGACCAACTCACCCTTCTTCATCGATGACCGGCCGTGGATGTCAAGACGGCGGGCGATCTCTTGGAGATGGGTCTTCGACGCGTTGGCGTCCACGCCCTCGGCGGTCGGGTACTGCCGCGAGGAGCGGGAACCACCCTTGGCGGCCTGCTTGTCCGACGGGCCCTTGGAATCCTTTGCCTCCCAGTGGTCGCCCACCTTCTCGAAGGAGTGCTTCAGCGCCGAGTACGCCGTCTGATGGGCCCGACGGCCCTCGCCGTACTCCTCGGCCGCCGAGTCGTGCGCCTTGGCGAAGGTCCTCTGGGCCTTGGCCGGGGACCGCTTCAGGGTGGACGGCAACTCGCTCTGCTTGGCATCGCCACTCTTCGTCGTTTTCGGCATGAAAAATACCTCCGTGATACGCGATAAGCCTTCCCACGGGTTTTACCCATTCGCGAGGGGCAGCAAAGCCGTTTGCTGCAACGAAGGTTGGGACCTCACGGCCCACCGCTCGCCGACTACCGCCGCGACTGATGGCCTATTGGCGCTCAGAGGTCGATGGTGAACGCGCGCAGCCGTTCGTCCGCCGCAGCGGATTCTCGGCCGGGCAGCTCTGCGTTGCAGTCAGGGTCTCGTGACGAAGGACGACGCGGATGTCCTGGAGCGGAACGCCGCAAGCGTCGGGGGTGCCGGCGAGTGTTCGCGGTAGGTCGTGCGGTCGGAGGTACTCAAGACCAATCTGGTGGCTGGGCCGTTGACGACGAGTCGGATGCCTTCGATGCATAGCGGTTGCAGAGGCAGTTGGCCCGTTGGACGCCCACCAACCGAAGTCGAGGTGCTGTGTCGCCGGGCCGGCTGGCTGCGCAGGTCAAGGTGGGCGTGCGTCTCGGTGCAGAGGGTGCGCAGGTCCCGCCCGGTCTCGGCGACGTTGAGGACCGGACCACCCGGCCGGGACCGGTCAGGTACGCCTTCCTCTTTGTGCAATTCGATGGGGCGACGCCTAGTCACCGACCTGCGTGTTCTCACTCGGAACGCCTAAATCGTGACTTGCCTTTTCAATGAAGTCGGCCTTGCCGAGTTGGGAGATGTAGATAATGCAGTCTTCAGGGCCCAGGAACTTTTCGTTGTGGAACTGCCATGCCGGCTGAAACACATACGACCCGGGGGTCAGCTCCTTCGGGGCGCTGCAGTCGCCTTCGACTGTGTGGATCCAGTTCCCCTGCACCAAGACCGCGTGGTAGTCCGTCGCGTGAGAGTGCATGCCCGCCTCGAATCCGCCGCCTGGCTGCTTCAGCAGCATACCGAACGGACCTTTTTCGTGGTCGCCCCACAAGACCGAAAACTTAACGGGTGAGCCCGGATGCATATCCTGCCACTT
>JBOGGN010000428.1:0-10145 GCA_050744165.1 Acidimicrobiales bacterium
GGTCAGGTTCACGAAACGCGGCCAGGTTCACGAAACGCGGCCAAGAATGGCTCGGCCGTGTGCTTCGGGGTGCTCGATGTGCTCGGCGAGTGCGAGTGCGAGGCCATCACGGAGTCAGCAGTCGAACACCGACCAGCAGATGTCGTTTCGCAACCATTGATCGTCGAGGACCAGTTCGCGGATCGCATCCGGAAGCTGCTCACGCTGCCAGCGGCATTCGAGCCGGCCCGCGCGCTCCTCGCATCCGGGGGCCGCGGCCCGCGCCGCCTTGATCGCGTAGGCGGCCGCACCAAGCTCATGGGCGGCGACATGGGCCACGACGGCCGCCTGACCGGCCGCAAAGGCGGCATGCCGAGCGGATCCGCTCAGCCCGCGGGCCGCAGCCATGGCATGGCCCCCTGCTGCCCGGGCCTCCGACATCCGGATGTCGCCGCGGGTCCATGACCGGATCTCCTCGATCGCCTGGCGCGGCCGCGGGTCCGTCGGCTGCACCGACTCGAACAACGGCAGGACGTGTTCCGCGCATGTGGCCGCCCACAAGGCGAGCAGCCTGTGGTCGGCGTCCTCGAGCGTCCCTCCGCGGCGGATGGTGATGAAGCGGCGGTCGCGGTCCTTGGGGAGGATCACGGATGAACCCTACGTGCGGCTGCCCGCGCGGTCACGGGAACCAGGAATGGACAACCAGACGTCCAACAAGCTGTGCTTCGGTCCATCATTTGCGCGCTGACGGTCGGCGCGTTGCTCACGCCATGCGGTTCGACCGGAACGGAAGCCTCCGCTGCCAGAGGCAGGACCCCGTCGACCCCGGCCGCCATCACCGCAAAGAGCGCCACGAACGCCGCGGCTGCCCCGACCAAGACGATCTGGTACGACTCGGTCGGCCTTGATATCCCGTCGAGCTGGCCGGTCATCGACGGAGCAAATCTCCGCTCCGGGTGCTCAGCCGACTTTGACGAACAGTCTGATCGGGCCTTTCTGGGGGCTTCCTACCACGGTGGTCCTTCCTGCGGTGGCTCTCTCGCGAACTGGACCCCGCCGGCCGCAGACGGGGTGTGGATGGCACCTGGAGGCACGAACGCACCTCAGGAAACCCCGACCACCTTGCCGAATGGCCAGGTGGTTTATCTCCTCACCGAGGAGTCCCAATCAGTCGTGACCGTGTGGTACCACAATGTATCGATTGAAATCGGCATTGGTCCCGATCCCGCCATAGAGCGAGCGATTGTCAACTCCATCGCCTACCAACCCGACAATGCCGACAGCCCAGTCCTCGGACGCTGCCCGCCGGCAGATCCAAACCCGCCCACGATGCCGACACCTACGCGGCTTACAGCGCCGCTCTCGCTCCAAGACAGCAGCGGCACGATGCAACCGGAGCCACCGGACGTTCAGCCGAAAGTGAGCGCCGCCTCGGTATGGTTCAGCCTCTTCCACGTCTTCGGCTCGGGCGGATTCGCGGGGCCGCTGCAGTGGAGCATTTCCTTTGGCAGCTACTCAGCACCCACTCCGGCGACCATGAACCCCGACGGGTCGACAACCCCGCAATACCGAGACGTACCGACCTGGCTTATCCAAGCGAAAGCGCTCAACACGGCCTTCGGTTCCTGCGGGATCACCGCCAATGCACCGTTCAACGGCAACACCGGACAATCGATGGGCGTCGAAATGACGGGCTGAGCAATGAGTGTCCCAAGGACTGCGTGTGGAACGCAATGCGCGGACTCGAGCCAAGGCGTCGCACCGCTGCCGATGGCGCCATGGCGTCACTCGTTGCGGGCCACCTCGGGACCGGTGATCCGCTCGATGATCGGCATCGTCGAGGCGATGATGGCCAGCGAGGCCAGCATGCCCCCGCCGACATAGAGGTAGTAACTGAGGTTGGGTGCCTGGAGGGACTCGCCGAGCTGTGAGTTCAAGAACAGCGCCGCCGTCACGAACCCGGCGCCAATGGCGACGACGGCGATGCTGATCAGCGGGACGGCGGCCTCCAAAGCCACGACCCGGCGGAGGGCCCGGACGGGGACCCCGGTCAGCCGCAGGAGGCTGAAAGGTCGCTTGCGCTCGTTGATCCCGCCGGTAACGCTCACCGCCAGGCTGCAGCCGGCGACGATGAGGCTGACCACGATCACCACGTCGGTCATCTGCTGAAGTTCCACGACCTGGTGCAGGTTCTGGGCGGAGAGCTCGGTCAAGGTCTCGGTGTGGTTGGGCTCCGGGAAGGCCACCTCGAGATCGGTTCGGGCCTGCTCGAGGGCCGTCTTGGAGCCGGCGGTTTCGACCACCAGCGCCTCGACCGGCAGGGCCTGCAGCTGCTGGAGGGGCAGGTCGGCCGCGGGCCAGACCTTGTTTTGCAGCGTGGGCCGCTTTCCCTGGCTCAGCAACGCGCCGGCCAGGTCCTGGTTGACCATGGCCACCGTTGCCCCCGGGGCGCAGCGGCCGATGCCTGGCGTTGCGGCCAGCGAGGTGCAGGAAATGAGGACGCTTCGGGGACCGTTGTGCCCGACCGTCCCCGGCTCGGCGTGGACCTCCGTGATCCCCTCGAGGCCGGGAATGGAGCGCAGCTCCGCCAGTAGGCTGGCAGGCACCGTCGGCAAGGTGGTGTTGGAGCCGCCGACGAAGACGGCCTGCGATGGTGCCAGCGCCACGAACTGCTCGAGCAGGGTGTTCTGCGACGGTGCGCCGCCCGAGACGCTGTTGTAGTCGATGATCGTGGTGATGACCCCGACCGACACGCTGGTTGCGAACAGGGCGATGATCAGCCCACTGATCGACCGGAAGGCGGCCCGGGGATTGTCCGAGAGCCGGCGGCCGGCGAGCAGCACCTCGGCTCGGCGGCTGCGCCGGGCCATGATCCGAGATCCGACCATGGTCAGCCACGGTCCCGCGACGACGAGGCCTGCGAGCACCAGGAAGCACCCGGTGAAGTAGGCGAGGGTCTGGCCACCAGTGGTTGTCGGACGGCCAACTGCGACGAAGTACACCAGCTCCACCACGCCGGCCAGGAGGGGGAGCACGCGGTAGGCCCGCGGGGCGGAGGGCGTAACCCGCCGGCTGACACCGAGGGGCGAGATGTTGACCCGGTGCATGGCCACTCGGGCGGCGGCGGCCGCCGCCAATGGGACACCGACGACTACGGCCAGGATGTCGACGAGGTTGAGGGAAAGGTCGCCGGGCACGAAGGGCTGGCCGGTGATGGGCAGGGTCGTGATCGCCGGCCGCGCCAGCAGGAAGGCCGCGAAACCGATAGCGACCCCGGCCGCGCCGGCAACCGACGCCTCGACCGCAGAGACCACCGAGACCTGGCGCGGCGTGGCGCCGACGAGGCGAAGGGCTGCGAAGCGCTGCTCCCGCCGAGCCGCCGACAACCGGGTGGCGGTGCCGATGAACACCAGCACCGGGAACAAGAGGGCCAGAGCGCCGACGGCGAGGACCGTCTGCAGCGAATTGTTGTCCAGCCCTGACGGACCGTTGGCGTTGGGATCGGTGTTGATCGCCTGCAGCGCGACGGCGCCGTGGCCCATCAGCTGCGACGGTGTGTAGCCCACAACGATGATGAGCGAGTCCGGCGCCGGCAGGGCGGCGGCCCCGATGGCACCCAACCTTGTCCCCGGGTACCGCTCAGAGAGGAGACCCGCGGGGACATTTTCCAACAGATGGAGCATGGCGGGCGACGCGTAGTACTGGCCCGGCCCGGGCAGGTGGGGGAGACCCGGCGGCAGCGGAGATTGCGGTCCTCCGGCCGCGACGTCGATCCGGTCGATCTTCTGACCCTGATAGGAGTCGGTCGTGAATCGCCACCACAGCACCGCCGAGGAGCTCGCCGAGGTCCCGGGTACCGCGGGCGGTGCCGGCGGAGAGCCGACAGCAACGCCGCGCGCCGATCCTGGGTGGCCCGTGGGCACCGGCCGCGCCTCGCCCGAGTTCAGCCAGGCACCGCGGAGGTCCTGGGCGTTGATGGCGTTGATGCCCGACAGTGTGAACAGCAGCAGGCCGACCCCGAGGGCAACGGCCGCCGCCGTGGCGACGAGGCGGACTGCCGATTCCCGGCCGCCGTTCAGGGTGAGACGAAAGCCGAGGCGGATCATGGCGCCACCGGGTAGGGCACCAGTGAGGTCGCCTTACCGTCGCGCACCACGATTTCCCGGTCGGCGCACGCCGCCACCCGAGCCTCGTGGGTGACGACGATCACCGTCGTGCCTTGCTGGCGGGCCGCGGCCACCAACATCTCCATCACGTGCTCGCCGGTGAGCGAGTCCAGCGAGCCGGTGGGCTCGTCGGCGAAGAGGACCTGCGGCTTGGCGACCAGCGCCCGCGCCAAGGCGACGCGCTGTGCCTGGCCGCCGGACAGCTCCCCAGAGCGGCGCCCTTCGAGCCCTTCGAGACTGAGCCGCTCGAACCACACGCGGGCCTCGACGATGGCCGGCGCCCGGCGCATCCCGCTCAGCAACAAGGGCAGGGCCACGTTCTCCTCCGCCGTCAGCTCGGGCACCAACTGTCCGAACTGGAAGACGAAGCCGAAATGGTCCCTCCGAAGGGCGCTGCGCTGCTCCTCGTTCAGGTTGTCGATCCGCCGGCCGTCGAAGAACACCTGACCTTGGTCGGGCTTCAAGATGCCCGCCAGGCAGTGCAGCAGGGTCGACTTTCCGGACCCGCTGGGCCCCATGATGGCCAGGATTTCGCCCGATGCCACCGAGAGGCTGGCGCCGCGGAGGGCGGGCGTTTCGCCGAAGGAGCGAAGCAGCTCGCGCCCTTCGATCATCCAGTGGGTCTGCGTGGCCTGGTCGGTCACCGGCAACTGCGTGGTGCTCATGGCCGCACCACCTCCCTCAAGGCGTCGAGTCGAGCGGCGGTGAGGTCGATCCAACGGAGGTCGGCCTCGAGATGGAACAGGCTGTGGTCAGCGAGGAGCCCTTCGATCAGCTTTCCCGAGCGCTTCAACTCGGTCAGCTCCCGCATGCGCTGCAGGTGGGCGCCCCGTTGGGCGTCGAGGTAGCTCTCTGCGGAGCGACCGAGCATCAGGGCCAGTACGACCTTCACGAACAGGACCGTCTGCAGGTGGGGTTCGGGCTCGATCGGCGTAGCCAGCCACGACTCGAGCTCGTCTCGGCCGGCGTCGGTGATGGCGTAGCGCTTGCGGTCGGGCCCGGCACCGGGCTCCACCTCGCCGGGCACCACTTTGCCGTCCCGGACCAGGCGCGCCAGCGTGGCGTACACCTGGCCGTAGGGCAGCGGGTGGCCCCGGCCGAAGTAGCTGTCGTAGTCCCGCTTCAGGTCATAACCGTGGCTCGGTTCTCGTTCGAGGAGCCCGAGCAACGCCAAGGGAACGCTCATACACCAGGAGCATACACTCAAGGTATACTCCCTGTAAATACCCAATTTTCGGAGCGGTACCGGGACCGGCGCCGTGTATCCTCCAAACGCCCCCCTTTGGGGGCGTGTTGGTCCTGTGGTGCAGTTTGGAGTGCACGCCGGCCTGTCAAGCCGGAGGCCGCGGGTTCAAATCCCGTCAGGACCGCGGTCGGATAGCTCAGTTGGTAGAGCGCACGCCTGAAAAGCGCGAGGTCGCCGGATCGATGCCGGCTCCGACCACTTGCGATGACCGACCGTGACAACCCGCTCGGCGACGGCGCATCGGGGCGGCCGTCGGCCCACCAGGTCCTGAACTTCGCCAACCCGGTCGAGTTGCGAAAGCTGCTCCGGCTGCGCAAGTCGCTGAGGGCCTCGGTGGACAACCAGGACCTGGACGACGACCGCCCGGGCATGGTCGCCTTCGACGAGCGGGCCTACGCCATTCTGACGCGGGCCAAGGAGCTCGTCGCCGAGGATCCAGACGGTCGGGACGATGAGGACGGTCGGCGAGACGCCACGGCGGTCCAGGAGCTGGCTCGGATGGCGGGCCGGCACCGGCGGTCCCTGCAGCTGGCCGCGCTGGGAGCACGCCAGGGCGGCCGGCACCACGAGGACGCCGGGGCCAACCGGGTCCACCGGCTCCTACAGGCGGCGCTCACCGGTACGCCGGTGGCACCGCCGGCTTCCGACGATGTGGCGCGCTTCGCCGTCCTCGGCCCCTTCGCCCGGCGGAGCCCCCGCCAACGGTGGGCGGAGCTGGTTCGACGGGAACCCCGGCTGGCGGACTTCGACGAGGACGCCCAGTCCGGCCGGTACCGGCCCCCACCGGGCGTGTTCGACCGAACACTCCCTCGGGAGCAGTTCGCGGCGCTGGCCGCGGAACAGCAGGAACGGTTGAAGGAGCTGCGCGACCGGCTGGACCTTTTGGTGGGCCCCCAGTCAGGGCAGACCGATGTCCTTCTTTCGTCGCAGGCCGCGCTCGAGGCGGCGCACGACTACCTGATCGGATCCGGAACTGCCGCGTGAGGCCCGTCTGGCCGGAGCCTCGGCCGACCCGGGTTGGCCCGGAGGAAAGATCTCAGGCGGCCTAGGCAACGGCGCCGTCCAGCCCGACGTGCCAAGCGCGGTCATAGGAAGGTGTCGGGGCCTCGAAGCGGGTCCCCGCAAACCAACGCGTCGGTCTTGACGATGGGCTGGGTGATGGCACCGTGCGCCCCGGCGGGACGCGGGCCTAGGTCGGACACGACGGTCCATCCGCCTACGCCTCGATGTTCTCCATCTGCTCGAGGCAGCGGCGGATCTCCGAGGCCCGGAAGCGCCGGTGGCCGCCCAGGGTGCGGATAGCGGTGATCTTGCCGGCTCGGGCCCACCGGGTCACGGTCTTGGGGTTGACGCGGAACAGCGCCGCCACTTCGGCGGGGGTCAGCAGTGCGTCGGCTTGGAGTGGCTGGTCTGCCATGGTCGTTGGCTCCTTGGAGTCTTCGTCTTCAGTGTGATTGGGTCAAAAGGTAAAACAGGAACGCCTCGACGTACATGGCCCGATCGGGTCATATTCGGTACCAATTGTGACTAGTTACTGCCCTTCAGAACCTCGTCGGAGCGGGAAGGCCGTTGCTAGGCGACGCCTAGGCTGCACCTTCTGTGCAGGTCTTCGACCGTTTGGGTGCCGAGTTTGAGCAAGTTGTCGCGTGTCATGAACCTTCGGTCGGTCTGAGGGCCATCATCGCCATTCATTCGACCGCCCTCGGACCGTCGTTGGGGGGCACTCGGTTCTATCCGTACCGCTCCGAAGACCAGGCCATGGAGGACGTGCTGCGCCTGGCGCAGGGCATGACGTACAAGTCGGCGGCGGCCGGGTTGGACCTCGGCGGGGGCAAGGCGGTGATCCTCGGCGACCCCGCCACCGTCAAGACCGAGGCCCTGCTCCGGACCTACGGGCAGTTCGTGGAATCGCTGTCCGGGCGATACATCACCGCCGAGGACGTCGGTACGACCCAGGCCGACATGGACACCATCTTCAGCGAGACAGCGAACGTCACCGGTATCTCCGACGCCCTCGGCGGCTCCGGCGATCCGTCGGCCGCCACCGCCTACGGGGTGTGGTGGGCACTGAAAGCGGTGCGCCAGGTCCTCGACGGGACCGACGAGCTGGCGGGCCTGCGGGTGGTGGTGTCCGGGGTCGGCAAGGTCGGCTCCCGCCTGGTTGGCCGCCTCGTCGGCGACGGGGCGGTGGTCACCGTCGCCGACGTCAACGATGCCGCGGTCGCCGCCGTCTTGGCCGGCCACGGGGTGGCCGCGGTACCGGTGGACGAGGCGCACCAGGTGAAGTGCGACGTGTTCTCCCCCTGCGCCCTGGGCGGCGTCATCACCGAGCGGGTGATCGGTGAGCTGCAGTGCCGGGCGGTGGCGGGGGCGGCCAACAACCAGCTGGCGGCTCCCGAGGACGGCCGGCGCCTCGCCGAGCGGGGGATTGTGTACGCCCCCGACTTCGTGGTCAACGCCGGTGGCGTGATCAACATCACCGACGAGTTGGCCGGATTCGAAGGCGGCTACGACCAGGAGCGGGCCTATGCACGGGTCCGGGGGGTTTATGACACCACCCTCCGGGTGCTGCAAAAGGCAGCGGAGACGGGTACGCCTGCCAACCAGATCGCCGAGGCGCTGGCCGAGCGCCGCCTGGCCGAGGCAGCCACCGGGGCGCCTCGAATCCGTACCTTCACCGGCACGGCCCGGCGTCAGCAGTAACCGGCACCGGCTCCTGCCACCGCCCGGGATCGGCACGGCCCGGCGCCGGCAGTAACCGGCACCGGCTCCTGCTCCTGCCACCGGCGGGGATCGGGACGGTCAACCGGCACGGAAAGGCCACACAACCCCGGCGCCGGCGGTACGCCAGCCCCCATGGACTTCAGGGTTGTTCGGCCGCCGTCGTCACCGTGGTCATCGCGTCGGTCACCGCCCGGTCGAGGTCCTCAGCTGCATAGGGAGCGGAAACACATCCCACCGCCCCAAGTTGACGGGCCCGCTCCATCTCTCCGGGACTGGCCTGTGCCGAAACCACGATGACCGGTGGCGACGCCGGTGTCTCCCGCATCCTCCGAAGGACGGTCCAGCCGTCACCTACCGGCATTGTTACGTCGAGAGCCACGGCGTCGATCGGGAGGGTGGCCAGCCGTTTGAAGGCGGTGTCGGCGTCGGCCGCCAACGTAGTGTCATGCCCCGCGGCCTCCAGGTCGCGGCGCAGGGTGAGCAGCGTGTCGGGTTCGTCCACGACGATGAGCACGAGGGCCAGAGCTGACGATGGTAATTGCCGGCTGCCTTTTTAGCCCGACCACAGGAACTGGTAGCGGAGGGCCGCCTAAACCGGGCCTAAACGAGCCTCACCCCCGAGGTGCCCGCCTCGATCGAGCCGATCGCCGCCACCCCGACCCGGTGCTCGGTGAGCACCTCCGCAGCCGCCTCCGCAGCCGCCGCCGCCACCACGACCACCATGCCGATGCCGAGGTTGAACACCCGCCCCATCTCCTCGTCGGCGACACGGCCGGCGAGCTGCACCTCGTCGAAGATCCGCGGCACCGGCCAGCTTCCCCGCCGCACGACGGCGCCCACACCGGTCGGGAAGACCCGGGGCAGGTTGCCGACGATCCCGCCCCCGGTGATGTGGGCCACCGCGTGCACCGCCGGCCGCAACTCGCCCGCCAGCAGCCCGCACACCGCCGGGGCGTAGATCACCGACGGCTCAAGCAACTCCTCGCCGAGCGTCCGGGCGGCGCCCGGCCAGGCCGGCTCGTCCAAGCCTCGCCCGCCAACCGCGAACGCCGAGCGGGCCAGCGAGTACCCGTTGCTCCGCAACCCCGGCGACAGCAGCCCGAGCAAGACGTCGCCCGGCATCACCGCCGAGCCGTCGAGCACCAGCGATTCCTCCACGATGCCCACCGCGAAGCCGGCCAGATCGAACTCGCGTGGCCCGAGCAGGCCCGGATGGGCGGCGAGTTCGCCGCCGAGGATGGCGCAACCCGCCTGCCGGCACCCGCAAGCGATGCCCTTCATGATCTCGGTCACCTCGCCCGGGTCGAGCACGCCGTGGGCCTGGTAGTCGAGGAAGAACAGCGGCTCTGCCCCCAGGCACACCAGGTCGTCGACGCACATGGCAACCAGGTCGATGCCGACGGTGTCGAGCCGCCCCACCGCCTGGGCCACCGCCAGCTTGGTCCCCACCCCGTCGGTGGACGCCACCAACAGCGGCGAGCGGTACCCACTGGGGAGCCGAAAGAGGCCGCCGAACCCCCCGAGGTCCCCCACCACCTCCGGCCGGTAGGTGGAGCGCACCAGCGGCTTCATGGCGCTGACCGCGTCGTCCCCCGCCACGATGTCGACTCCTGCCGCGGCGTAGGTCAGCGAGCCGCCTGGCCCGGCGCCGTCCCGCCCGGCGACCCCTCCACCGGCGTCAGGCACCGCCGTCAGCCACCGCTGTCAGACACCGGTTGGTTCGAGCACGACCTTGGACAGCCTCGGGGGTACCTCGACTGGGTAATCGCCCGTCAGGCAGGCGGTGCAGAACCCGGCCCCAGGCACCCCGATGGCCCTCTTCAGGTCGTCGAGGCTGAGGTAGGCCAGGCTGTCGGCATCGACGTACTCCCGGATCTGCTCCACGTCGAGGCCCGCGGCGATCAGCTCCCCAGGGGTACCGGTGTCAAGGCCGTAGAAGCACGGCCAGCGGTAGGGCGGCGACGAGATCCGCAGGTGGACCTCGGAGGCGCCGGCCTCACGCAGCATCCGGACCACCGCCCGTGTGGTGG
>JBOGGN010000429.1:0-2133 GCA_050744165.1 Acidimicrobiales bacterium
CTCCGCCGGCGCGTCAAACCGCTGATGCTCCGGCGCACCAAGGAGCAGGTCGCCCCCGAGCTGCCCGACCGCCAGGAGCAGGTCCTCGAGCTGGAGTTGAGCCCCCGACACAAGAAGCTCTACCAGACCTACCTGGCACGGGAGCGCCAGAAGATCCTCGGGCTGCTCGGCGACATGACGAAGAATCGCTTCGAGATCTTCCGGTCCCTCACGTTGCTGCGCCAGGCCAGCCTGGATATCTCGCTGATCGACGCCACTCACCGCAACGTGCCGTCGAGCAAGCTCGACGCCTTGATGGAAATGCTCGAGGACATCGTGGCCGACGGGCACCGGGTACTGGTGTTCAGCCAGTTCACCCGTTTCCTCGGCCAGGCCCGACGTCGGATCGAGGCCGCAGGCATCACGTGTTGCTACCTGGACGGCCGAACGTCCAACCGACCGAAGGTGATCGGCGAGTTCCGCACCGGCGACGCCCCCGTTTTCCTCATCAGCTTGAAAGCGGGCGGGTTCGGGTTGAACCTGACCGAGGCGGACTACTGCATCCTGCTCGACCCGTGGTGGAACCCGGCCACCGAAGCCCAGGCCATCGACCGGGCGCACCGCATCGGCCAGACACGCAAGGTAATGGTCTACCGCCTCGTCGCCAAGGACACGATCGAGGAAAAGGTGATGGCCCTCAAGGCGAAGAAGAACGCCCTGTTCGCCAGCGTCCTCGACTCCGGGGGCTTCGAATCGGGCGCCATGACCGCAGCCGACATCCGGGCACTTCTGAACTGAGGAGCCCGATGACTGTGGCCGGCGATCCCAACCACGGCGGCCAGCCACCGCCCGACCGGACCCGGCGCTACACCACCGCGGTCGACCTGCAGGCCGGGAAAAAGACCCGGGTCCGCGTGCCTTTCGACCCCGACCAGGCCTGGGGGCGAAAGTTCGTCCACCACGTCAACGGGACCGTCGCCGGCTTCCGGGTACGGGTCACCATCGCCCGGGACGAGGCCGGATGGAGCTTCACCCTCGGTGCCGACCGGCTACCCGGCGTCGCCCCGGGCGAGGAGGTCGAGGTCGCCATCGCACCGGAAGGGCCCCAGCGGGCCGACCTGGCGCCCGACGTCGCCGACGCGTTGGAGGCGAACCCAGACGCGGCCGCCTTCTTCGACACCTTGGCCCAGTTCTACCGGCGGGGCTACCTGCGCTGGATCGACGCCACGACCCGCCGACCCGACGTCCGGGCTGAGCGGATCGCGGAGGTGGTCCGGCTCCTCGGCCAAGGCGTCAAGGAACGCCCGAGGAGCAGACCGCCCGAGGGCGGCCACCTAATGACGTGACGGGCTGGATGCCTCGGCGTAATCGCCGGCACTGGCGATCGGTGAACTTGGCCGCGATCGGCGAACTTGGCCGCGATCGGCGAACTTGGCCGCGGTTGGTGCAGTAATGGTGCAGTTTTCCGCGCCAAGAACAGCAAACGCGGTCAGGAATCGCCAACGCGGTCAAGTTCGGGAGGCGTCCGGCAGCCCGCCCCTCCCGGGATGGCGGCCAACGCCAGCCACCGCCGTGAGGCACGCATGGCCAGGTCACGCCGCAATCCCCGGCGACGGCGACATGGCGCCGGCATCATGGACCTAGCGCTCCCCGCGTTTGCCGGGATGTGGTTCGCTGATGATGGCCGCCATGACGCTCCGGCGGTGAGCCGGTCGCCTTGCTCTACGTCCGGACCATCCCGACCCGCCAAGGGTCGCGGTGGCTGTTGTTCGTGGCCGGTTACCTGGGGGAATGAGACGACGGGGCCTCAATCCGGCCCGGTACTGCGGGCACTCGTTCTGAACCGCCCAGTGGCGATCAGCAGTCCACCAAGGCTCGCAGCGAAACGCAGATCTCTTCCCGACGGGGCCCGAGCTGCCCGATGCGCTCGACGAGGGACGATCTCCGGATTCGCTGCAGATTGTCAAACGAGGCCGCGCATTCTGGCGTCAGGCCTTCGTCTTCGCCGAGGAGCACCTCAGTCGGTATACGCCGCACGGTCCGCGTGACCGGAGCGACCACGATGGCACTGAGGACGGGTACGGCTTCGCTGCGCGTCACGACGAGCACCGGGCGCCGTTTGTCCTCTGCTTCGGCCCACCAGATGTCGCCTTG
>JBOGGN010000430.1:0-3764 GCA_050744165.1 Acidimicrobiales bacterium
GGGCCGAGCGAGGCAGCCGCTAGCACGGACACCCGTATCCCGCGCGCCGACAGGAAAGTGGCCGCGGCGCGGCCGTCGGCCCCGTTGTTGCCCTTGCCGGCGACCACCACCACCCGCCGCCCGTAGGCGCCCCCGAGCAGGTCGAGGGCGGCGCGCGCCACTGCCCGGCCGGCCCGGCCGATCAGGACCTCGACGGCTTCGGTGGCGGCGGCGTCGACCGACTTCATCTCCGCCCCGGTGACGACCGGGATCACCGGCCACCCTCAACTGGCACACAACTCACCTGAGAGCCGCCACCACCGCTTCGGCGATCGAGGACGTGTGGGACAAGGAGACCAGCCATTTTCCCACTCCTTGCTCGTCGGCCAGCCGAGCCGCAGCGTCCCGCAACGCCAGGAGGGGCTGCCCACTTGCCTGGCGAAGGACCTCGACGTCGGTGAAGCGGAACGCACCAAGGCCTACCCCCAGTGCCTTCATGACCGCCTCCTTGGCCGCGAACCGGGCCGCCAGCGATGGCGCCGGGTCGAGCTGGCGGGCGGCGTAGGCCTGCTCGCCGGCGGTGAACAGACGATCGGCCAGGCGCGGCCGGCGCGCCAGCAGGCCTCGAAACCGATCGACATCGACCACGTCGATCCCGAGCCCCATCACGCCAGCGTCGCTCCGCAAACCCGGGCGCGGCCTCAGGCCTTCCAGCGCTCGGCCAGCACGTAAACCGGTTCGGTCAGGAGGGCCAGGACGGGCACCGACGCCAACCGGTCGTCGTCGAAGCTGGGTTCGGTCTCGGTCACGGCGTCGGAGAGAGCGGCGTAACGGTTGCGGAACCCGGATAGCACTTGGCGGGCGACCGCCGGGGCCAGGAAATCGTGGAACGCCACATGCAAAAGCGTCATCCCGGTCACCGTGTTGCCCTTGATCTCTGGGATGAGAATCAGGCTGCGGCCGTCACGCCCGCCCCGAGCAGCGGTCACCTCCCGCTCCTCGGCCACGTGATGCTTGGTGCCGAGCAGGCGAGGATCGCGCTCGGTGCGTGTCGGCAGGCCAAGCGAGATGCCGCCCCGGTCGACGACCTCGATGGTGGCGTCGGTGGCCACGTCGCCGTCGATGCGGTACCGGGTGAAGCCTTCGACCCGGGCCACCGCGGGGTCGAGGGCGGCCAGGGCCCGCAGGGCCCGGTAGGAGAGGTGGTCGAGTCCCGTCCCGCTGGCCAGCGCCTCGGCGACCAGGGGCACCCGGAGAAGGGCGTCCTCGCTGCGGGAAATTCCCACGGTCACCGTCTTGGCCTGGTGCTTGATGGCGTCCACAGGCCGGGTCAGTTCCCCGGTGGCTGCCGTCAGGGCCTCCATCAGGTCGGCCACCACCGCGCCTGGGGTGCCGACCTTGCCATACTCCAGCTCGTAGCCCTCGATGGGCAGGACCCCGGTGGCGTAGCGCAGCAAGGAGGCCACCCGCACTGCGGTGGACGCCTCCAGGTGGCCGTTGTAGGCACCCGAGCGCAGCCCTCCGAAGAACACGCCGGCGGCGCGCGCTAGCTCCGGCCGGGCGCCGGCCAACACCGACTCGTCGCTGGCGCCCGGCTGGCCCGCTTCGGCTTCGATCGCCGCCTTGGCCTCCCGCAGCGGCAGGGCCTGGGCGTCGATGGCCAGCGCGGCCTCGTAGCCGAACAGGTGGCCGACCATGGCCGACAGCACGAAGGCCACTTCGGGCTCCACGGGCGGCACCTCGATGGTGTGCAAGGCGGCCGAGAAACGCCCCGCCTCCCCCTCCGTCGCCACCACCACGGGAGCCGCCCGGTGGGCGCGGTAGATGGCGACCTCCTTGGCCACGTCGTCGGCGTTGGGACCCGACAGGCCCGCGGCGCATACCAAGATGAGCGGCTCAGAGGACAGGTCGATGTGCTTCTTGTCCTCGGTGCCGTCGCAGGCGATGGAGTGGTAACAGAGCTCGGAGAGCTTGATGCGCAGTTCGGCGGCGGCGATGCGGTTGACTCCGTTGCCCACCACCGCCCAGTGGCGCCGGGGCGGGGCCACCTGGTTGGCGGCATCGGCGATGGCGGGCCGCCGAGCCAGGACCTGCTCCATGGCGTCGGGAATCCGGCGCAACGCCCGGAGCAGCCGGTCGGTTTGCTCGGCCTGCTCCCGGTCCTCGCCCATCTGCCGGGCCAGGTCCCGGGCCAGCAGGAAGCCCGCCGCCACCTGGGCATAGAACGCCTTGGTCGACGGCACGCTCATCTCCACGTCCCGCCCGTCGGAGGTGTACAACACCCCGTCGGACTTCTCGACGAGGTCGCTGTTACGGCGGTTGACGACCGAGATGACCAAGGCGCCCCGGTTGCGGACCAGGTCGACCGTGCGGTTGGTGTCGGTCGTGGTCCCCGACTGGCTGACCGCCACCACCAAGGTGTCCGACATGTCGTCGGCCAGCCAGAATCCCGACAGCTCGGTGGCCAGCATCGGCACCACGGTGACCGTCAGGCGTCGCAGGGCGCTCGACAAGGCGGCGGCGATGCTCTGGCCGGCCACGGCGGCGGTGCCCTGTCCGATCACGAAGACGCGAGAGATCCCGCCCCCACGCAGGCCGTCGACGGCCGCCTGGGGAATGGTCCCCGGGCTCAGGCGTACCGAGAGCAGCCCGGTCTCGCTGGGACCGGTGATCTTGCCTCGCAGCGTCTTGCGGAACGATCGCGGGGCTTCGGTGATCTCCTTCAAAAGGAAGTGGGGAAAACCGCGGCGGTCGATGTCTCTGGTCGTGATCTCGGCGAAGCGAATCTCATCGGGCTCCAGCGGCCACGGCGTACCGGCGTAGCTCAATCTGGTGATGCCTTCGGGCGTGCCCGCCCGCGCCCGGTCCAAGACGACCACCTGGCCGGGCCCGCCCGGGCCGAGACCGCCCGGGATGAGACCGCGGTGGACGGCCTCGCCATCCATCCGGACGTAGGTCGAAGTTTCCTGGACCAAGCCGTAGGCCTCGCTGGCCACCACGAAGGCGTCCTCCGCCAGGCCCACGTTGAGCGACTGGCCGCTGCCCCGGAGGGCCAACAACAGCTTGTCCGGGTCGCCGGCGGCGCTGGCCCCGATCGCCACCGAGCCGTCGAGCATGGACACCGTCTGGCAGAAGGCCTGATCGAGCTGCGGCTCCTCGGACAGCCGGCGGGCCAGCAACATGGGGACGACCTTGGTGTCGCAGGTGATCTCGGGAGCCGGGCAGAGCGCCTCCTCCGCCCGAAGGCCGAGGTAGTTGTCGACGTCACCGTTGACGGCCGCCACCACGCACGGCGCCTGTCGCCCGTCGGGGCCGCCGGCCTCCTCCCCGTTGAGGGGGTGGGCGTTGGCTTGGGACACGATCCCGACGCTGGCCCAGCGGGTGTGCCCGAGGACCGTCACCTCGGCATCGGCACCGGCCAGGGCGAGATGCAGCAGCGGGTCGGCGATGATGGCGGCTCGCAGAGCCCGGGTGTTGTCGCCGAGCTCGCCGATCTCCGCCGCCGCCTTGTACACCAGGCTCAGGTGGCCGCACGGGGTGCGCACCGCCAGCGAGGTGAACAGGGGATCGCGGGTCCGAGCCCCGAGCAGGACCTGGATCTCGGGCCGTTGCAGGTCCAAGCCGTGGCCCGACACCAGCAGGTGGAGGCCGGCCGAATCCCGGCCCCGGACCTCGAGGCGGTCAATGGCCGACAGGGCGACCTCGATGGCCCAGTAGCCGCCGAGAGCGGCAGGCGAGAGCGCCGCCGCGCCCATGCCGCCCGCGCCGGCGGCGCCCATGGCGGC
>JBOGGN010000431.1:0-13242 GCA_050744165.1 Acidimicrobiales bacterium
CGGTATCGACACTCTCGACGACGTTTCTCAGCTGACTGCCCTGCTCACACCCGCCGTGCAGTCGCCCCTCGACTGAGGCCCGCCGGCCCCTCCACCACCAACGCCCCGCCGTGGCCTTGCCGGGGGCCCGGTCGCCCCGGAGCCTGTCAAGGCCTTTGGGCCTGCATCCACAAGATCCTCAGGGGAGCGAGTCGAATCGTCGGCACGGGCAGGGCTCTGGCGGCCCTTCGCGCCTATGTGTTTGTGGCAGGCGGCGGACGTTCGGCTCACAATCACCGACTTCTATACCGGTCAGATACGCCCTTCTGCTGTGCGGCTCCGCCCAGTACAGAGTCCGACCGCGGTGGCCGTCTCCGACGACCTCTATCGGGCCGCCGCCGCGGTGGACAAGACACTGCTCGTGGGCAGCGCAACGATGCATGCACGCGAGCAGTGTTCGCCTCGGACCGATCGCGGCGATGTCACCCCGGCGTGGGTTGGCAGGCGGCGCGTCCCCGAAACGCTGGCGAACACCGACAACACGATGGACTGCCGGCGCGTCACCCATCAAAACAGCTGCCATTGGTTGATCGAGGCGGACACCCCGACATAGGCGCTGACAGTGAGTCGGCATTGCAGCTCGCCTACGAACATCGCAGCAAGGCAGCGTGGCCCTCAAGCAGGACCAGATCGTCAAAGTCTGGCGTTGCCATGATTATCAGATCACCGACGGCGGTGGCGGTCGAGAGCCTCTCCGCCAGTTCGAAGCACCAGTCAGTTCCGATCTCGGTCATCCATGCCGGCATGGTGGCGGCCCGAACGGTTGCCAGAACGTCTGCGGGTCGGCGGGATCCTCCGGAAAGCTCCACCCAATACGAGTAGTTGATGAAGCGCACCCGTGAGAGTTCGTGGGGATCCAAAATGCCGTGGCACCAGGTGACGTCGTCGGGGAACCCGGCGAACAGACCGCGGTTGGCTCGCCAGTCTCTCGCTGCAGTGAGCGCGGCCGCTCTGGCTCGGTTCTGGGATTCGGAGTTCAGATCTGGGCTCGTGACCAGATGGGGGCCGCCGGCAGCGTCGAGGGCGGCTCGCACGGCATCCCCGAAGCGGTGGGAGCCCAGTTCCCCGCGCAAGAAGGCCAGCACGACCTCAGACTCCGTAGCCGGGCGGGACCTCCTCACTGTCTCCATTCTCCATGTCTGGAGCGGGCCACTCCATGACGGGCAGCTTCTAATGTCCGTCGAGTGGTGAGCACGGGCACGTCCCCCAAATCGGATCAGCGGGGTCGGCTTAGGGCGTGAAGCAGCAGCTGGTCCGGGTCACCAGGTCTGGGTGTGTCAGCGCCCGTCAATCCTACTCGTGGTACGATTGGGGAATGTCCAGCGAATACGCCAAGGTTTCCGTGACTCTCCCTTCACCTCTTCTCGAGCGGATCAGGGAGAGGGTTGGTCCTCGTGGAGTCTCCCGCTATATAGCCCAGGCCCTTGAGTCTGAGGAACGCAGGGAGGCGCTGCGGGCCTGGCTTGCCGGCCAGGATGCCGAGCACGGTCCAGTTCCTTCGGAGGTCATGGAAGATGTTCGACGGCAATGGCTCGGCGACGCCAGCCTCGCCAGCTGAGGGTCGCCCCAGGCCCGGAGGCGGTTGTCCTCGATTCCGGAGCCCTCAGCGCCGCTGCGGAAGGCGATACGCGAGTGCGAGCGGAGCTTTCGGTCGCCGAACAGCTCGGCGCTTCCGTGCACGTGAGCAGTGTGACGTTGACCGAGGTGCTCCGCGGCCATGCTCGCGATGCGCTGGTCCACGCCCTCCTCGCCGGTGTCGAACAGAACTCCGTTACGCCTGAACTCGGCCGGGCAGCGGGAGAACTCCTTGGCCGGACCCACAGAGATGACACCGTTGACGCCATCATCGCGGCGACCGCCCACGGCCTCGCCGTCACGGTCCGACTTCTCACCGGCGACCCGGACGATCTCCGGGCCCTCACGAGCGAAATGCCCACCGTGACGGTCGTGCCGCTTTAACCAGAACCATCCCCGAACAACCAGCCCTTGAGCCTGATCCTCACGCGTCCTCTACCGCCGGGTCGACGTCAAGCCGCGCCATCGGTCGGGCTATCCGAGCCGAGCGAAGGATCTTGCCAAAGGTCCTCGGTATAGGAGGTGAGGATGCCCAGCGGCTGACCGTCGTCTGGATCTCGTTTTCCCATCGCTATCACGACGGTCCGCAACCTGCCGTCAATGACCTTCTCGAATCTGAGTGTCCCTTCGTCCTCGTTCACGACGGCGTCGGGGGAGTTCAAGGCGAGCTGGCTGTCGGCCTGATCGCGATCGGTCCAAGAGTACTGGTGTTCGATGTGTGCCGACCCAAAGCCTCGGACCCCATCATTGAGCCATAGGATTTCGTCGCCGGAATCGCCTTGCGACGCCGACACCAAACGGGCTGCCTCCAAGAAGTTCACCCAGAACATCGTCGCGAGCGACTCCGGATCATTGGCGAACCACCGAGACAACGTCTGGATGAATCCGTCAATCTCCCAGCCGAAACCAAACCTACACCCGGGCCGCCGTTCGTCGTCAAAGAGGGCGAACACGGCCATGCTGGGATACGTTCCCTTGAGGTAGATCTCGCGGACCGTGGTCGTCGACCGCCCCATCGGCCTAGTCGCGTCACGCACCGACACGCGAAACCGCTCGTCCCACTCGGCGGGGGTCAGATCCTCAGGCATCGATGCCACGCTACGGAGTCAGCCTATCCGGGATCACATCAACTCGACCTTGAAGCGCGATCTCGAGTACCTGTTCGAGGGCGCCGAAGACCACCGGCCCGGGCTGATGGACAGGCCGACCTTGAAGGGTGTACCAATAACCCGGGGTAGCCGCCAGGAACAGGTGCCACCGACCGCCGGCTATGGAGCAGCGAGGACTTCGGCGGGCCGTTCGGTGGCTCACTACAAGATCTTGTTGAGGGTGGTTCGAGTGGGGTGTAGATGAAGGGACCCGTTGACGGCGTCCTTGTGGAACCCGCAGGAGGCGGGCCGCCTCGGACTCGGCGAACATTTCACGGTCGAGGTCGTCGGATCCCATCCTCGTAGTTTGACCGATTGCCGGGGCCGAGGGGCGGAGATCGACGGCCTCGGGTGGCTCAGCAGCCGCGTCCGGCTTGACGTGAGCGCCGTGAGGGCGGAAATCGGACCGGGTTGCTGGATGATGTCGAAGGAATCCAACCAATGGTGGGGCCCGCTGGAGAGCATTCGGTTGCCGCCGCTTGCCCCAGGTGTGACCGCGTGACCGAGGTGACGTCGAGATTCAGGACGTCCAGCCGCGACAACTATTCCGGTGCCGAACTTTCGCTGACACTGTGACCGCGCTAGCTTGCCGAGGGTGGCGACGAAGGCTACGGGGACGGCGGCTCCTCGGCTGAGCACCGAATTGCTCGAATGGAATGGCCGGTTCGTCGACGACGCGCACATCGCCGATGTCGTCATGTCCGCAGATCTTTCGGCTCGGACCTGCTCATCCATCGAGCTGACGGGATGCCGACTCAAACAGACACAGCTGACCGGCAGCCACCTTCGCCTCAGCCACATCACCGACTGCACTGTGGTCGGCTCCGACCTTTCCGGGGTTGTCCTCGAAGACTGCGTTCTGTCACGAGTGGAGTTCCGCGACTGCCGCCTGTCCGGGCTGCAAGCTGCGGGCAACCGATTTCGGGATGTCGCCTTCTTCGACTGCAAACTCCCAGGCGCCAACCTCCGGATGACAAACTGGGAGCGCAGCGTGTTTGAAAGTTGCGCGTTGATCGATGCCGACTTCTACGCGGCTGCGCTTCCGGCCACCCGGTTCCATGCGTGCGATCTCACCGGTGTCGAGCTCTCCAGAAGTATCGTGACCGGCAGCGACCTTCGAGGTTCGGTCCTCGCCGACGTCAAAGGCGCTGATGCACTTCGCGACGTGACCATCGGCAGCGACCAAATCATTCCCCTCGCGCTGGCGATTTTCGGTTCCAGGCAGATCCGAGTCGACGACGAACCCTGACCCTCAGCCGGCGACAGGGTTTTTGCCACGGGCGCGTGCAGGTTCTCATTCTGGGAGACGGTCGGCACGGCGCATAGCGACATCGCCGACGGTGCGCGTCATTTCGCTCCTCGTTCCGTGTTCGTTCGAATGAGACTCATCGAGATCCGGGTACCACCGGCACACGGCCGATGGTGTGATGCTCGAGGTACGTGCCGTCAGTTCCGTTCGGAGCGCCCAGGGGCGATCGCGGTTGCCTTGTGGGCTCGGAGCGGGTCAAATGGAGAGAGGCGACTTGGCACCCAGACGAGGGAAATGAGGTCATGGTCGACACTCCAGCGGTGGCCATCCGGGGACTCCTCAAGCGGTTCGGGGCGACCGTGGCCGTCGCCGGATTGAGCCTCGACGTGCCCCACGGTTCGTTCTTCGGACTGGTCGGACCGAACGGTGCCGGCAAGACCACCACCCTGCGCATGACGACCGGGTTGCTCCGACCTGATGCTGGCACCGCCTGGGTCGACGGGATCGACGTGTGGGCCGACCCGGTGGCGGCCAAGCGGCTGATCGGGGTCCTTCCGGAGGAGCTCAACCTGTTCGAACGGCTGTCTGGGATCGAGTTGCTGACCTACCACGGGCTGTTGCGGCGGATGGACATGCCGGTCATCACCATGAGGGCACGGGAACTGCTCGACGTGCTCGGGCTTACGGATGCCGCAAACACCCTGGTCATCGACTACAGCCACGGGATGCGCAAGAAGATCGCCCTCGCTTCGGCGTTACTGCACAGCCCGCGAGTCCTGTTCCTGGACGAGCCGTTCGAGGCCATCGACCCGGTGTCGGCTCGGGCAATCCGGGGCGTGCTCGACCGCTTGACCCGAACCGGGGCGACGGTCGTCTTTTCGAGCCATGTCATGGAGCTCGTGGAGGCACTCTGCGACCGGGTGGCGATTGTCAGCGCCGGGCAGGTGGTCGCCACCGGGACCCTCGACGAGGTCCGTCGGGGCGAGTCGCTGGAGGACGTCTTCGTTCGCCTTGTCGGCGCTGTGGACACTCCGACGGGGAGCCTGGAATGGCTTGGGTTTTTGTCCGGCTGAAGGGCCGCCTCATGGCCAACGGCTTGCGAGGCGGAGGCCAGCGGATGCTTGGAACGGTGGTGGCTGCAATCTACGGCGCCCTCCTGGCAGCCGGTGGCTTCGCCGTCTTGGCGGTAGCTGGAGGGCGCTCGCGGGACGGTCCTGTGATCGCCATGCTGGTGGCGGCAGTGCTGGTCGTCGGGTGGGCCACAATGCCCATTTTGGGCTTTGGCAGCGACGAGACGCTCGACCCTGCGCGGCTGCAGCTGCTGCCACTGCGGCGCCGCGACCTGATGCTGGGCCTGTTGGCGGCATCCTGTTTCGGCATTGGCCCGATCGCGACACTCATCGCCCTGTCTGGCGCGGTGGTGGGATTCGCGCCACTCGGGTTCGGCGCGGTGATCGCCGCCTTGGCGGCCGTCATGCAGCTGGCGGTGTGCATTGCGCTGGCACGGGCTTTGGTGACCGCTATGTCGCGCTGGTTGCGGTCTCGCAAGGGCCGCGATTTGCGGATACTCATCGTGCCGCTGGTGGTGTTGGTCCCCCAGCTGCTCCGGTTCGTCTACCTGCCCAAGCACACCACCTTGGACAGCTTGCGGACGCTGACCGCCGCCATCGGCTGGGTCCCCGCCCTGTTCCCGATGCGGGCCTTGGTGGCGGCCGGGCAGGGACGACTCGCGGTCGCCTTGGCGGAACTGGCCGGTGGAGCGGCCACGGTCGCCCTCCTGTGCTGGTGGTGGGCGCGCACGCTGGACCGGATCGCGACAGTGGCGGACACACCTGCGGCCAAGGCGGTCGACGGAGCCCGCGGTTCGAGCGCGGTCGCACCCGCGGGACTCGGGCCCACCCAGCGGCCCGTCTTCCGCGATCGCATCCGTGCCCCGGGCGGACACGACCTGGCCGCCCCGGCCGCTGGCGCCTCCGCCGTGGAGGCTGAGCGTCCCTCGCCCAGGGACCCCTTGTTCGGCGCTGCCCTCTCCTGGTTGCCTCGCACAAGAACGGGAGTCGTGGCCGCCCGAGAGTTCCGGGTCAGCTGGCGTGATCCCCGCCGCAGGGTGCAAACCATCTCCACCGTGGTTTTTCCCTTCCTTGTGGTCGCCGGCGTGCTGAGCAAGGGAGTCGCCCATCAACCTGGGCTGACCTACGCCGCCCTGCTCGCCATCGGGTTGGGCAGCCCTAGGGTCAACAACCTGCTGGGCATGGACGGCCGGGCATGGTGGCTTCACGAGGCGGACGGCGCCGACTGGCGCAGCGACCTGACCGGCAAGAACATCGGCGTCTCACTCACCAGTCTCCCCATCGCGATCGTGATCGCCATACTCCTGGCCGCAGTTGGCGGTGGCTGGTTGCAGTTGCCCGCCGTAATGACGCTCGCCGTGGCACTCCAGGAGGTGGAACTCGCGGTCGGCAACGTCCTCTCGGTTCGCGCGCCTTGGGGTGTCCCGGAGTCGAGATCGAATGCCTTCGCCTCCAACACCGGGCAGGGTTGCTTCGCCGGTTTGCTAATGCTGCTGTCGTTCGCCGTTTCCGGCCTGCTGTGCGCGCCGGGAATCATCGCCGTCTTGGTCGTTCCGTCGGCGGTGGGGCGGGCAGTCATCGGGCTGGCCGCGGTGGCATACGGCTATCTCCTGTGGCGCATCGGCCTCTCGATAGCTGTCAACGTGGGTAACCGACGGGGACCCGAGGTGCTCGAATCCCTGAGCGCCGCCTCGGGGCCTCGGTGACGCACCGCTTGCGATGGACCCTGTCTCGGGCTGGTCCCCGACGCCGGGATGGTCGACCTTGTCCTGGAGCCGAAGGGATTCGAGCGCGGCTACTCGGACCATGTTGGCGACGCCGTGACTGTCGATGTCACTGGGACAGTGATCCGGGTCGGCGCCCTTGGGGACCTCATCGCTCCGAACGACTTTCTCGGTTGGGAGAAGGATCGCGAGGATCTTCCCTTCCGTTGAAGCCCGATACGCCGAGATGGACCGTGAGACGGCCGGCCGGGAACGCAGGTGGCCTTGCGCCTGGGGCAGGCCACGCAACAAATGAATGCGCCCCTTCTTTCCGCATGTCACCATCATGGCGGCTCGCATGAGCATTGACTTCGTGGGGTCGGATATGGCCGGTGAGTGACCAGGATGAAGTGCACGAGGAGGTCGCCAAAATGCTCCTCCTGGTCGGGGTGACCCCGGAGAATGTGCTCGGCCGCTTGTCGGAGGCGTTCTGGCTGATCCGCCAACGGGTGCCCGTCGAGTTCCGCGGCGGCGACGGCGAGGTCGCCCAGGTTCGGGCGCATTTCAGGATGCTCGCACCTCCGGGTAGCGCCGAGGGTGACCTGCTCTACGTAACCTCCCCGGCTGGGAGGGCGCCGTCACATACGAAGGGTCCTGCAGATCGATGCCTCACGCGCATGAGGATTCGCCTTCCTACTGCATGGTCGGCCGGGCCTGGGCGAAGGTCCAATGGTTGCCTTCGAGGTCGGCTGCCAGGTAGATCGGTAACCCCCACGGGCTGTCCAGGGCGTGCACGATCGTGGCTCCCTCGGCCTGCGACCGCAGGTAGTGCGCCTCGATGTCGTCGACGTAGACCCACGGCACGTGGGTCGGCGGTGGCGACGGGTGATCAGCCCGTAACGGGAAGATCATGAGCGAGCTGTTGCCCAAACGGAATTCGATCCACGGATGGCCGTGCTCGCCTTCGACCAAGGGGTCGTCGCCGACCGGGAGCGGGCCTGGCGACTCGAAGCCGAACGCCCGGGCCAGCCACCGCGCCGCCGCCGCCGGCTTGGCGTAGCTGACGCCGAGCGCCAAGCGGGCCAGATCCCGGACGTCGCGGGGTCGCCGGTCGCGATCGCGGCACCAGGCCGGGAACCAGTTGGGGACGACCCGGACCCATGCCGTGCCCCCGCGATCCTGGCCGCCACCGGGGATCGTCGCGATGACGCGGACCAGGGTGCCCTTCTCGGTGGCCTCGAAAAGGACCTCGGTGCGCACATCATCGATCGAGCTGCGCCAAGCCAGCCGCGCTCCCGGCTGCCACGCCGTGATGCGAGCCAGCTCCAGCGCCTCGCCAGTGGCCTCGTCGTAGACCTCGAGCAGCCGGCCGCCGACGCCCGGCTCGCAACGCATGGCGGCCACCCGACCGGCGGCGTGGTGGTTGATCGGGCCTCTGACCCACCAGAGGTCGAGCTCGTCGGTGAAGGCCGCGAAGGCGATTGCCGCATCGACGGTTACCTCGACGCTCGACGACACCGAGCGGTCGCCCGAGACCTCTTCCTGTGCGGTGCTCATCGCGGTCCTCGCTTCTCCACGTAGGTCTTGAAGGACGCCAGCTGTTCATCCCACTGGGCCTGGAGCTGGTCGAGCCAGGCCTGCACTGCGGCCATCGATGCCGCCCGCAGCCGGAAGACCCGGACCCGCGCATCGTCGGGTGCTCGCTCGTCCGCGACGACGCCCGCCTCCAGGAGTACGCGTAGGTGCTTGCTCATTGCCGGTGCCGCCATCCCGAGATCTTCGGCCAAGGCACCGGCGCGGTGGGGCCCCGTACTCAGCAGTTCGACCGCGCGCCGGCGGGTGGGATCGGCCAACGCCCGCAGCGTAATCGTGAGGGGATCGCCATCCATCAGTGGCAATAGTTGCCTAAGTAGGCAACCAGTGTCAAGGGGTTTCCGGTTGGCCAAATCCGCTTGGCGCCGTGAGGTGGTGCCGCCAGAAGGAGGCCCTTGACGGTGTTTCAGGCTAGTGACGGTGCGACCAGGCGGTTGGGGATGGCGGGGTTCGTGGCCGGCGTGCAAGAGCCGGTGGGCGGGGAGTGGGTGAACTACGCGGGCGAGGAGGAGATCTGCCGGCGGGTGGGCGCCGAGGAGGACTCAGTGGCGGCGCAGGCCAGCCTTGGGGTCGACGAGACACGTTCGTGCATGCCCTGCGGGCGCGGCCCTGGACGCCTTCCGGGGCTACAACACCGCCCTGGTCGCCATCCTCCCCCAGGCCACGGTGGTCATGGACCACTTCCAAGCTGTGGCCCTCGCCAACCGGGCGTGGGACAAGGTGCGCCGCCGGGTCCAAACGGCACCCTGGACCACCGGGGCCGGGCCGCCGGGAGCCGATCCTCGGCCGGCCGAGCCTTGAACCAAGATTTGCGGCTGCCAGTTCCGGGCGGTAAGTGCCAGGGTCTCCAGCTCGGGGATGTCGCGTTCGTCGCAGTGGCGGTAGAAGCGGGAGAGCACTTGAGCCTGGGCGCCCAGCGGACCTGACCACCGGCCTCAAAAAGTGCGGGGATCCGTGAACAACCTGTTCCAATCAGGGATCGCTACATTCTTGTCCTGCTGGTTGGCCAGAACGAAGTCGTGGTTCCACACGTTTGCCAGCGCCCGTTTGAGGTCCGCGGCGGGGCACCCGATGGCCAGCAGCACGTTTTTCCGGTGCGACGGCGACGCGACCAACGTCATGACATCTTGCATCTCAATCGCGCCGCGGTCCGTCAGGAATTGAAGCTCCTTTTGTAACCGGATTCCGTCCAAGCCTCTCAATCGCGTAAACTTCCCAGCCGCTCTCGACTTTTCGACCTGCTCTGCATTCGCCCCCTCATGGGGCTTCAGAGCACGGGTTTCAGTGGCGACGATCTGATGTCGGGGGTCCAGCGTCATAGCGGCTTGGTCATTTCGACGCGCCCCGATGCTCGCCTCCAATCGATCGATGAAGGTGTGACAGTTCTTCCCCCATCCGAAGCGCCAGTTCCACGATCCACCGAAGCTGCTGGCAAACCTTCTTACCCGGTTCTGGTAGAGCAATCGAAGGGCCGGGTAAGACAGCTGGTCATCGTAATCGACGACCGGATGATAAGACCCGCCCAGTGGTGGTTCGTGGCCCTGATCGGGGTCGACGGTCCCCCCGTCGAAATTGAGCCGCCCCGGGACGGATTTGATCTTGAGGACCTCCCATATTTTCAGGGGCTTCCCGCCACCTCGGTCAATACTCGGCCACCACCCGTAGCTCTCGACCGGCGTCCAGGCCGTAGGCTCCCTTTGAGCCGGATCCAGCGTTCCCATCTCGACCCACCAGTGCCCTCCGTCTCGGTGCTCCTCTTTCGGACGTATCCTCTCCCCATATTCACGAATGGTCTTGGAGTCGTCGACATTGGAAAGGACGGCGCCGAGGAGGTTTAAGTGAATGCCGATAGGGATCTTTTTGACCCGGATGAAATCCAAACGTTTGCTCACCGTCTTGAGGTGCACCTCACGAGGGTTGTGCTCCGAGGCGTGGGCGACTTCGTGACGCAGCAGGTTGTCGCCCTCAGCTGTCTGCGGACGGTACTGGTTCGTGCCGAAAAAGATGTTCCGGTTCCATGTCACTGCCTTGGCGCCGAGGGCATCGGCTACTGAAGCGGCGGCAGGGTCATTGAATAAGCGAACATTTCCCCCGCGGCTAAGCGGGGCTCCGGCAGACCGCTCGGCCCGCTGAGCTTCTGCTTCTTCTCTGCTCCCGGCCGTTGCGACAGGAGGGTTGGCGCGCAACATCTCCGCGACCGCGGCGTTGCCCGAGGCTCGTTGAATGGCGAGCGGGTTGGGTGTGCTCGAACGGCTCGAGTCGAGGAGCCGGCACATGGCCTGATTCCCGATCTGGGTCTGAAGCTCGAGCAACTGTTGATAGCCGCCGCCGGTCGTTCGACTGGCGACGCGGCTCGTCGCGGAACGCTGGGACCTGTTTGGGGGCAGTTTTACTGATCCCGTGCCAAGTGCGAAACGTGGCGGTTCGGTCACTGTGTGCTCCCGAGGCAGCGCCGGTAGCGCTGTCGGCTTGGCGCGAACCGTAGCAGAGGCGCTACTGACTGGCGCCGCCATCTCGGACATGTGTTCTTTCACATTTCATGTTCTCGGTGGACCGGCCGATGGTTAGCCCGGCGACGATCTCGCCGTTGGGCGCCCGGAGTACGTCGGGCGGCGCCAGTACCTCCCAGCTGCGGCTGCCACCGCCGAGCACGATCCGCGGGCGCTGCATGACGCAGTCGTCGACCCAGGCCGGTAGATCGGCAGCCTAGCGAGGCAACCAGTGTCAAGCGCTCCCGGCCGGCCAAAGTCGCTTGACGCCGAGACGCGGCGCCGCCAATGTGGCGGACTGGGCAGGCCGTCCTCCTCTCTACTCGTCACCGCCGGGTGGACGCCGCGCGTCCGGAGTCGGTCGCCCGACCCTGACCCTTCCCCGCGCAGCAATCGGGGACGCGTCCACCCCTGAGTGGGTCGCGGGGCGTGTGCGACCAGGCCGCCCCCTTTTTCAATCCTTTTAATAGCTTCCTTCTATTGACGCGCCCTGAAGGAGGTGCGCAGTAACTGGTGATGATCCCCGGGTCCATCATCCCGCACTTCCGTTTCGTGGCCCAGATCTACGCCTCCCGCAAGGATGAGGGTGGCAGGCACAAGGCGTTTTTCAGCGGCTACCGGCGTCAGTTCTTCTTTCGCACCACCGACGTCAAGAGCACGTTGCTGCTCGACGACGAATCGCCGTCGTCATCGTCGGGGTGGTCGTTCACCCTGTTCGGCTTGAGCAACCGTCACACGTCCCAGCAGAACCATCGTCTCACCGAGACGGTCGCCGCCCAGGCCACGCCTTCGCGGTGGCCTAATGCCAGGCGACACCGCCTGATGACCGTCGAAACTGGGCAAGCCGGTGGCCTGGAGGAAGGGCTCGGGTTCGCGGTGCGGGGAGGTCAACATGACGGTCGCTGCAGGAACGGTCGTTGAGCTCCTCGACTGAGGTTCCACGCCGCAGTAGTCTCCGGTGCCCCCCGCATTCGGAGGCACCGCAGCACCGCCTTCTCTCAGTTCCAGGTGCGCCGGGTCGACGGCATCCCGCTCGCCCCGTCGGGACCGGGAGAGACGCCGAGCACCTGGTGAATCGCCATTCCGCCGTCTTGGAATCCCACCCGGGCCGCGGTCAGATAAAGCAGCCACACCCGGGCCCGTCCCTCTCCGACGATGGCGACCATCTCGTCCCAGTGGTTGTGGATGTTCTCCAGCCACCGGCAGACCGTCTGGCCGTAGTGCTCACGGAGGGACTCCACGTCGCGCACTTCGAAACCCGCGGCCTCCATGGCGACTGCCACCTCACCGACGTCGATCAGCTCCCCGTCCGGGAACATATAGCGGTGGGTGAAGCTGCGTCGGCCCGGTTTGGAGCCGCCGATGGAGGAGACGGCGTGGTTCAGCAGCCGTCCCTCGGGTAGCAGGTGGCGGCGCATCGTGGCGAAGTACTCTGCCATGCGTTCCTTGCCGACGTGCTCGAACATGCCGACGGAGCTGATGACGTCGAAGCGCTCCTGCCCTAGGTCGCGGTAGTCCTGGATTCGGATCTCGACCTGCTGTTCCAAGCCTGCATCGCGCACCCTCGTACGGGCCAGCTCCGCTTGGGGGCGGCTTATCGTGATGCCGACCGCCCGCGCCCCATGGTGGCGGGCGGCATGGATGGCCATCGACCCCCAGCCGCAGCCCACGTCGAGGAGCCGCTGGCCTGGGCGCTCGTGGAGGCCCAGCTTGCGGCACACCAGCTCGTGCTTGGCTTCCTGGGCGGTGTCGAGGCTGTCGGTCGGGTTCACGAAACGGGCGCAGGAGTAGGTCATGGTCTCGCCCAGCAGGAGGCGGTAAAAGTCATTGCCCACGTCGTAGTGGTGACCGACCGACGAGGCGTCCCGACCCTTCGAATGGCGCCGGCCATGGGGGCGAGCCTCTTCGGGAGGTGGAGCAGGTGGGCGGGTCAACAAACCCATGCGTCGGGCGGACCGCACGGCCGCCGGCAGGGCGAAAGGCACAGCGGGCAGTTGCGTCCGCAAGGTGCTCCCGTGGGGCCGCAGGGCCTGGATCATCTCGAACAGGTCGCCGTCGAAGTCGAGGTCGCCGGCGACGAACGCCCGGCTGAGACCCAACTCGCCGGGTGCCCACAGGATTCGCCGGAGGGCGTCTGGAGATCGCACGTACAAAGTGCCGGGGCTGTTCTCTGGTCCCAGCACACTCCCGTCCCAGAACTCCGCCCGGACCAGCAAGGGCCCGAACAATGCCCGGCTCAGGGATTCCACCATGGCCGCCACTCCCGTTGCCGGCCCCTGGTTGGCGCTGGTGGCGGTTCCTTCGGCCACACCGGGTGCCGACCCGTTGGTGCTGGTGGCGGTTCCTTCGGCCACACCGGGTGCCGACCCGTTGGTG
>JBOGGN010000432.1:0-11779 GCA_050744165.1 Acidimicrobiales bacterium
CCGCCAGGCGGTCTAACTCTTTGGGTGCCTGGGCCATCTGTTCGTTTACGTCTAATACCCGACGGTTGCGGCTTTGGTGGCGAAGTGAGCGTATTTGTTGCTGGAGGGGTTCGGCGGCGGCGGACCCAGCCACTCGGCGTTGCACAGCCCGAATCCGGGCGACCAGCTCACGGAAGCCGAAGGGCTTCACGAGGTAGTCGTCGGCGCCCAGTTCGAGGCCGACGACCCGGTCGGTCTCCTCGCCTCGGGCGGTGATCACCAAGATGGGCACCGAGGACCGGGCCCGCAGTCGGCGGCACACCTCGATACCGTCCATGTCGGGCAGGCCCAGGTCGAGCAGCACCACCTCGGTGTCAGCCGCGGCCAGGGCGTCAGCGCCGGTCGTGACCCGGGAGGCGATAAAGCCGTGGCGGCGCAAACCATCGATCAGCGGCACCGCGATTCGGTCATCGTCCTCTATTACCAGCACTCGCATTCCCGTCAGCATGCAGGACCGCGGCCGTGAACAAGGGATCGCTTACCGTCGGCTAACCCCAGCTTGGGCACCCCTTGGCAAGCCGGCTCGTACCGTTGGAGGTCGTGGACCATGATCAGCGCACAGGCTCAAGGCACAAGGTGACCCGGCGCCGCAGACGAGCCGGGAACGTCGGGCCAGAAGCATGCTGAAAGAGGCGGCACGCCTGGCACGGCTCGAGTACCTGCCGGACCACCGTCAACCCCCGACCGCCCGTGTGGTGGCGGCGGCGCTGGTAGCAGTTGCTGCTTCGCTGGTAGCCGACGCCATCGTGGTCGCCATAGGTGAAGTCGTCTTCCCGGCCACCAAAGGCTACGGACACTTCCGGTTCGCAGACTACGCCCGGCTGACCGTCATCGGCGTCATCATCGCCGCAGTCAGCTGGCCCATCGTCACCCGACTCACGTGGGCGCCGCGCTGGGCCTACCTCCGCCTCGCCGTAATCGTCAGCATCGTGCTGTGGCTTCCCGACGTCTACCTCCTCGACCGGGGACAGCCAACCCAGGCGGTGGCGGTCCTCATGGTCATGCACGTCGCGATCGCCCTGGCCGCGTACAACGTGATCGTGCGAATGGCCCCGGTCGGCCCGACCCAACACCGGGCGTTGGACACATGATCAGCCAACCCGCTCCGCCACCCAGATCAGATCATCCTGCCGCCGCCGTCCGTCGGTGACCCTTGGACGTGGGTCGTGATGCGAGGGTCGAGGTGGCACCGACCGGCAGGTGCATCGCGGCTCACGACCACGGCACGTCCCATCCCGGAGTCCGCTAACCGGCCGCTGGGGCCGTCTAGCCCACCAGGCCGCTCCCCGAACTCCGCGCCGCCATGCGGGCCGGCTCGGCCCGGATGACCGCATCGACCCCGCCCTTCGGCGCCTCGCGGAGCTCGACCTCGGCATCGTTCGCCCGGGCGAGTTGCCGCACAATCGCCAGTCCAAGTCCCGAACCGGACCCGGGCTTGCTGTGGGCGCCGCGCCACAATCGGTCAAAGGCATGCTCACGTTCTTCGGCCGCCATGCCGCGACCCTCGTCCTCCACGTGAACCTCGACGCGATGGCCGTCACCGCGCACCCGAAGCCGCACGTGCTGGCCCGAGCCGCTGGCCTCCAAGGCGTTGGCCAGCAGGTTGTCCAGTATTTGTTCGAGGTGCCCACCCACGAACCAGGCCCCCACCGGCCGGTCTGACGCTTCCCAGACGAGTGTCACGCCCCCTTCCTCGGCCAGCGCCGCCCATGCGTCGCGGCGCTCGGCGACAATGGCACCGACGTCGACCACCTCACGCGCCGGTCGCCGGCCCTCGGCGCCGGCCAGGACCAGCAGACCGTCGACCAGACGCGAGAGACGATCCATCTCGCCGAGGATGGCGTCGAGTTCGCCGGTGTCGCCCGCAGTGTCGGCCCCGGCGCCGGCCCCGGCGGCAGCGGCGGCAGCGGCGGCGCCAGAGCCGGTCTGCGTGGACGCCGCGGCAAGGTTTTCGAGCCGCAAGCGAAGGGCGGTCAGCGGGCTGCGAAGCTGGTGCGAGGCATCGGCAACAAAGGCGTGCTGCGCCGCCACAAGGTCAGACAGGCGGCCGGCCATGTCGTTGAACGCCCGTCCCAGGGCCTGCAACTCTTCGGGGCCGGTAATTTTCGCCCGCGCCTTTAGATCGCCCGAACCCAGGCGTCGCGCGGCGTCCTCCAAGCCGGTGAGGGGTCCGGTGACCGACCGAGCAACGAGAAGGCCCAAGCCCATGGCACCCGCGATGGTGCACAGGGCCAATGCCGCCAAGGCCAACCACGCCGCGCGAATGCGACCGTCGACCCGGGCCGTTGGTCCCACGACCACCACCACAGCCAGGGGCGGGATCCCTGCGCCCACTCGCGCCATGGCGAACAGTTCGTCGCCGTCACCAAGGGGTCCGGTATTCGAGGTGCCTCTGGTCAGCAGCCCGATCACCCGTCCGTGCACCGAGCCGGTGGCCAGTTCGCCCTCGTCGGACCTAGCCGGGACCAGCACGATGCCGCCGATGCCGACGATCTCGACGTCGGACTGCCCTGGGACGCGGTATTGGGCGGCGAGCGAAGCCAATGCGGCCGTGTCATGATGCTCGACGCCGTCCTCGGCCAGTACCGCGATGGCAGCCGCGTCCCGTTGGAGTCCGGCTGTGGTCAGGCTGAGTTCGTGGCGGCTGTAAACGATACCGAGGGGCACCTCGAGCACGATCATGATGAGCGCCGCCACCGCCACGTAGGAGAGGACAAGGCGGCGCTTCACGCCGGATCTTTGGACGGGGTCCCCAGCCGGAAACCGACGCCCCGAATGGTCTCGATCCAGCCGGAGTCGCCGAGCTTCTTACGCACCGATGCGACGTGCACATCGAGCGTTCTCGTGGGGCCGTACCAGTGGGAATCCCAGACCTGGTCGAGGAGGCGTTGGCGGGTCACGACCGATCCCGGTTCCTCTGCCAGGCAGCTCAGCAGGTCGAATTCCTTCGTCGTCAGGACAACCTCGTCCCCCTCCATACGGACCCGTCTGGTTCGCCGATCGATCTCGAGCGATCCGATCCGCTGGGGCCGGGTGCCGTCGGGCGCCGCGGATGTCCGGCGGGTCACTGCCCGTATGCGGGCCAAGAGCTCACGGAAGCCGAAGGGCTTGACCAGGTAATCGTCGGCGCCGAGCTCGAGAGCGACCACCCTGTCGACCTCCTCGCCTCGGGCGGTGATGACAATGATCGGCACAGTGGATGCCTGGCGCACCCGCCGGCAGACGTCGTAGCCGTCAGCGTCGGGAAGGCCCAGGTCGAGCAGGACGACATCGGGTTGGGCGGACGCGTGGAGGTCGAGGGCGTCGCCGGCGGTGGCGACCCGGCGTACAGAATGCCCTTCCCGCGCCAGACCGGCGGCCAACGGGGTGGCGATGCCGTCGTCGTCTTCGACGAGTAGGATGTCCACCCCACCAGCTTGGCCCCATGGCCCTGGCGTGGCGAAGCGCCTAACCAAACCTTTACCCTGGGCTGCCGGGGTGCTGGCAGGCTGGCTCGTAGCGTCATCTGCGATGTTCCCCCGCCGCGGCGCCGACACCGGGCGCCGTCCCGCCACCCGCCCCGCGTTCGGTGACAAATCGGCGGCCAACTGGGTTTTCGTCCCGCTCCGGATGTTCCTCGGCGTCACCTTCGTGTACGCCGGCCTGCAGAAGCTCGCCGACCGTTGGTTTTTTTCTTCCTCGGCGCCGTCCTCTCTGCCGTCCCAACTGCACGCCACAGCCCACAGCAGCCCGATCGGCGGCCTGGTCAGCCCGCTGGCAAGCCACGCCCTGGTGCTCGGGCTGTTGATCGCCTTCGGGGAGCTCGCCGTCGGGGCCGCGACCCTGGCGGGGCTGTGGGCACGGCCGGCCGCGGCGGCCGGGTTGGCTCTCAGCCTCGGGTTCCTGCTCACGGTCAGCTGGCACACCCGTCCCTACTACTACGGCGCCGATGTCGTCTTCGTTTTCGCTTGGACACCGTTGGTGATCGCCGGTGCCGGACCCTGGTCGCTCGATTGCTGGGCAAGGACACAGGCCCGAAGCCGGGCGGGTTTGCCCCGCTCGAATCCCGTGACCCTTGAGTTCGCCGCCGTCCAGCGGCTGTGCGGTGTCTACGACCACGGGCGGTGCCGAGCCCGCGGCGGCAGCCGCTGCCGGTCGGACGGCTGCCCGGTGCTGGTCGACATCAAGTCGCAGCGGGCAGCCGCCGAAATCGACCGACGAAGCTTCCTCCAGAAAGCCGGTGCGGCGGGATGGCTAGGCACCGCTGCCCTACTCGGCGGCGGTCTCGTCGCGGTGCTGGGGCGGCTTGTCCCGCCGCGCTCCTCCTCGACGCCCCCCGGCGTCCACCTGACTGCGCCTCCCGGCACCGACGCGCCGACCACGGCGCCGGCGACGCCGAGCGGGTCGTCGCCCGCGACCGCTGCTCCGAACCGTCCCGCCGTGCCAACCACCAATGCCACCAGCCCACCGACAACGGCGCGGCCCGCCGGAACGACGATCGGGGCGGCGGCTACGGTGCCCGTCGGCGGGGCAGCCCGGTTTAGGGACCCGGCAACCGGCGACCCGGCCTACGTCGTCCATCCCTCCAGCGGCCGGTTCCTCGCCTTTGACGCGGTGTGCACCCACGCTGGCTGCACCGTCGCCTTCGAAGGTTCTATTTTCCGGTGCCCGTGTCACGGCGCCCAGTTCGACGCCACGACCGGCCAGGTCATCCGAGGTCCGGCGCGGCGCCCGTTGCCCCCGATTCCGATCCAAGAGGGCGGGGACGGCAACCTGTACGCCGTTTGAGGCACGCGTCCCCCAGGCAGCAGAGGGCATCCCGACTCCTGACGGGGACCGACCCAACCAGAAGTTGTCAACGAAGCGGGCGGGCCCCCGTCGGCGCCGGCGCAGGACTTTCGTGGTGGTTCACGGCTTGGCCCAGGAGATCACCCCGGCATCACTCCACCTCCGGCGGGGGCGCGATCGCCCGAGACCTTACGGTCCGGCGGCTGGAAGACTCGGCAAATGCAGCGACGCACTCGGGGTGCTGCTTCGGACGGGACAGACGGCGCCGCGATGGCCGGGCACGATCCGCAGGTCTCCACCGCCGAGAACTACCGCCGCTTCGCCCGGGCCGAGGCGGCCGGACGCTCGCCGGCGTACGAGCGCCTGGCCTACCAGGTCGCCGACCACGTCGAACTGATCGGGTTCCTCGACACCCTCCCAGTCGCCAAACGCCAACCGAATCTCTTCTTCGCTGCCGCCCGCTTCCTATCGGGCGCGCCTCCCGATCTGGAATCGCTCCGTCGCCTGGTTTCGGAGCGCCACGGGGAGCTGGCGGCAGTTATCTTGGACCGCCGCACCCAGACCAACGAGGCGGCCCGCTGCGCCATCCTTCTGCCCGCTCTGGCGGCGCTCCCCGGTCCCCTGGCGATTCTCGAGGTGGGCGCGGCCGCCGGCCTCACCCTGCTGGTCGACTACTACTCCTACGACTACGGGGGTCACCACGTGGGGGGCCTCGACCCACAGGCGCCGACCTTCAGGTGCCGGACCTCGGGGCCTGTCCCGCTGCCCACCCACGTGCCGGATGTCGTGTGGCGGGCCGGCTTGGACCTGAACCCGCTCGACGTCGCCGACCCCGACGACGTCGACTGGTTGCGCTGCCTGCTGTGGCCCGGCGAAGCCGACCGAGCGGAGCGACTCCAAGCGGCCGTCGAGACGGCTCGGCGACACCGACCGGTAGTGCATCGCGGCGACCTCCTCGACGACCTGGCGGCGCTGACCGAGCAGGCGCCCGCGGACGCGACGCTGGTGGTGTACCACACCGCGGTGCTGGCCTACGTCGACGGTGATCGGCGGTCGGCGTTCGCCAGGGAGGTCGACCGGCTCGGGGCTCGGTGGCTGTCGTGCGAGGGCGCGGGCGTGGTTCCCGGCGCTCCGGCACCTTCAGGTCCCGATGGCGGATTCGCGCTGGTGCTGGACGGCGTCGAACTTCTGACTACTGCCGACCCGCACGGCGCCTGGGTCAACTGGTTCCCGTGACTCAGGCAGCTCCCCTGGGCGAATTTTGGGTCTGAGCGAGACTCAGCGCCCTCCCTTCGCTTTTCCCCCGCTTGGGGCAGGTCAAGCGTGCGCGTACGCTCGGGTCATGGCCACTCGAAAACTCCCGGTGGCACGCCCGATCGTGAGACGAAATGCTCGCCCTGTTGTAGTCACCGCACTCGCCCTCGCGACACCGGCACGCGATCATCTGGCTCGACAACTTGGGGATGTCGACGTTCGCGACGTTCGCGACGACGTGTTGGAAGCCGATCTCGTCTTGGCCCCCTCGTGCAGCCCTGGGGCGATTTCGGCGCTCAAGGGCGCATATCCAAGCGCTCGGTTGGTCGTCGTCGAACTCGACGACTGGGCCTTCAACGTGCGTTTCGCGGGACCCGTGAAGCGCGTCCTCGACGCGGGAGCCGACGCCTACCTGACGGCAGACAGCATCGAGCAGCTGGCCCGACAACTCCGACCGGAGGCCCAGGAGGGCGCCGTCGCCGTAGAGGCCACGGCGCTCGACGAGCGCAGTGACCTTTCCGTGGACGACCTGATCATGGCCAACGTCGCCGAGGCCCTCAATCGGAGGGCTGAAGCCTCGCGATCGGACGCCGCAGGCGGCGGTGGTGGACCACTGCCCCCACCCTGACCGCCGCTGCCGCTTGTTGGCCACGGCATCCTGCACGGCTGGCGCCTACCGGGCCTTTCTCGCCAGCCTGGCGCCGGCCTCAGTTTGAAATGCTCAGATTGAGGTTGGCCGGGAAGGACAGCGGTTGCGGCGCCCGGCCGGGATACCAGCCGGGATCGGGGTAGATGCCGGTCATTTCCCGCTGGATGGTTCCGAGACGATCGATCCACTGCTGCATCAGCCGACGCGCCGCCTCGTCCAACGCCAGGGATGGCAGGTCGGCGGTGAGGAGCATGTTGTACCGCTTCCAGGTGCCGATGAGAGTCGCCAGAAGGTCGAAGGCGCGGCGCTGGTCCATCGCCTCGCCGGAGAGAGGGACGACCACGGGCACCATCCAGCTCAGCGTCGAATAGTCCCAGGCGACGTTGTTGAGGTAGTCATGCTCGACGGTCGAGGTGTGGATCACGGTGGCGCATAGCCGGCTCACCCAGTCTCGTGTGAGCCCGTCTGGGGGCATGGAAATGCCGTTGATGACGAGCCGGTCGAGTTGTTGCAGCCACCCCTTTACTTCGCGGTCGGTGTCAAGCGCGGAATCGGCGGCGTAATAGAGCGCAACGTACGAAGCCACGTACTGCAAAGTCTCGTCGTACAAGGCGAGCACATTGTCTCGGTAGGGATACGGAAACGGGGTCTTCGAGGTGGCCCGCCGAGCGAAATGGGTCGGAGGTTCGAAGTCCCAGATGTCAAAGCCACAGAGCCGCTGCGACGCCATGTCGGTGAGGACCTCGGGATCGTGGGAAAAAATGCGCACCGAGAACCCCCGCCGGCCCGACAGCTGCAAGGTCGCCAGCTCCCGATTGCCGATGAGCACGGTCTGGAAACACGGCTGCAGCAGGCGGCGCAGCGGGTGCGACGGGCCGAGATGGTTGGTGGTCGCCAGGGCCACCGGCGTAAGCAGGGCCAAATGCACGGAGATGTTGTGGCGGAAGGTGGTCAGGTCCTCGTTCCAACCCGCCAGCAGGGCGGCGGGCGAGCCGCTCGTGGCCACCGTCCGGAGGCGACCATCGACCGTCTCCAGCGACGCTCTAGCCCCGGGGCGGGCGAAGCCCTCCTTGGCCGGGTAGTCGAGCATCCAAGACAGGTCGACCTCGTAGCCGCCGGTGTCGGCTCGGCGAAGGTAGGACGCGAACGGGCCGCGTACTGCCAACTCGGCGATGACGTCGGGGCCGGAGGTGCCCTCCCCGCAGGCGGCCAGACCCTCGGGAACGCTCGGCGGGTGGGGCCAGGCCGATCGGAACAGTCTCGGGTACACGGCGCGTACCAAAGCGTCGATGTCGTTCGGCACCGGCGGCGTCGACGCCGGGCAGACGAGCTGGGCCAGGCGCATCCCCGCCTTGGTGACGCTGATCGCCAGCAGCCGAAGCCTCGCCTTCTCGGTGGCCGGAAAGGTCTGCGGGTCGTAGAGCCCGGCGAGGGGGAGGTTTGGGAAGGATTCCGCGTAAGGGCGGAATTCGACCTTTCCTTCTGCAGGCGGCCGCAGCGGGAGGACACGCTGGGTCTTGAAATCGGTCCAGACGAAGACGGCGACGATCTGGCGGTACATCCAGAAGCGCAGCCTTGCTAGCCGGAACAGCTGGAACAGCTGGAACAGCCGGTCTGGCCGAGGCCCGTGCCGCCCATCGCCCGGCGGCCATGGTCGAGGCCGTTGCCCTGGCCGCCGGTCGCCCCCGTCCATGCGGGCCGAGGGTACCGCCCGTCTCGGGCGGGCGCCCGCGGGTTCGTCAGTCCTCGAGCACGTCGAGAAGGACTGAGCTCCGATGCGTTCAACCTCGGTTGGGTGGCTCGTTTCGAGACGCCCGACGCCAGAGCCGCCATCCAGCTGGTCTCCCGAGATGCCATGTCACCGGTGGACTCGGTTACCTCGGTCGCCGCCGGCACCGACATCGATGAGGCGTACGCGGAAGCAGTCACTCCGACGAGTCTCTGCCGCTCAGGCGCTGCGCCAGGCCACGGCGTGGCGCGGGCCGTCTTCACTCCCCAGCAGGGGAAAGGGCTTCCCACTGCACCGACTCGCGGGACGAGTTAGCGCCCGTGCTCTCTTGGCGACCCCCGCCGCTTCCGCCAAGGACGGCCACGACTGCCGTCCGCCACCGCTGTTGGCCCCGGGTCGGCCAAGGTCCACGCATCGTCGAGCGGCTCGTAGCCAAGGGCGGCGCGGGTGGACTCCAGGTCCAGCCGCTGGAAGCGGTTGGCGGAAATCCCGTTGCCGACGAAGTACTCGACGGCGGGGGCCGCGGCCGCGGCCACGACCAGCCGGGCGGCGTCGCCGTAGCTCAACCACATCGCCATGTCGAGAGGGGTGGTTTCCGGTCCCGATGGTGGGTGCTCGAGGCAGAACCCGATGCGCAGCACCACCACCGTCGTCGTCGAGGCCGACGCCACCCAGGAGCCGAGCGCCTCGGACCATGCCTTGGTGGCGCCGTAGAGGTTGCCGGGCCGGACCCGGTCCTCGGCGCGGAGTTGGCGGCTATTCGGGTAGCCGACCACCGCCTGGATGCTGCTGGCCAGAACCAGCCGGCGGACCCCGGCGGACCCCGGCGTCCACGGCGCCTTGGGCGATGTTGTAGGCGCCGGTCACGTTGGCCGGCAGCAGGTCCTCCCACGGGGCTTCGGTGCTTGGATTCCCCGCCATGTGGACCACGGCGTCGACGCCGGAGCACGCCTGCCGGCACGCCGCCAGGTCAGTGACGTCGAGCACCGCGCAACCCCTTCCAGGGAGGTCGGTTGCCGCCACCTCCCAATGTTCCGAAAGGGCGGGAAGCACCGCTCGGCCGATCCGTCCGGCGGCGCCGGTCAACAGCAGCCGCGGTTGGGCGCCGGGCGTCATTGGGCCGCCACCATCTGGAGGTACCCCTGGCGGTCATGCTGCGACCCGCCCTGGCGTGCCCTCTGTTCGACCAACTCGCGAGGCAACGGCCTCGGCAGGCTCGAGCACCGGCACCCGGGAGGAGCCGACGTCGGCGCGGTCGTCCGGCCGAGTACGGGGTGGATGTCCCACAGGGTGGCGCGGCCGAGGAGCACCAGGTGCTCCTGTCCATCGTCAGGGAACGTCACCACCGCACTCAGCAAGAAGGGGAAGCGGTTCCCTGGTAATGCAGCCCTCGACGGGCGTTAACTGACGGACGCGGCGTCTCGCACCCGGTCCACGGCACCGGCCACCATGCCGGAGATGAGGTTGCCGGGTGGGGTATCACTGGCACGCGGGTGGGGCCGCTTAGGCGCCGTCTTCTTGGCCGTCTCCATGGCATCGCCAATCTCGCCCAGCCGCTTGCGGCCGAGGGCCTTGCGGACCTGCGGGAAGAGTTCTGTCTCCTCCTCCTCGACGTGATGGCGTACGTTCTCGATCAGGACGGTCACCTTGGCATCGAAGCGCTCGTCCTCGGGGCTCATGCCCTCCAGCTCCGACAGCACCCACTTCACGATGTGGTGCTCCTCGAGGCTCTCGAGCACCTCGTCCTCGGTCCCTTGTACCTCGCCGCGGATGGCGGGATAGAAAATCTGCTCCTCGATAGCGGCGTGGACCGACAGCTCCTCGATGATCTGTTGAACCGTCTTGGCCTTGGTTTGCTTGGCCCGCTCGCCCGCCTTCTCGAAGGCCTTGAAAAGCTTCTCAACCGTCTTGTGGTCGTTCTTCAACAACGTGATGCCGTCCATGACGAACTCCTCCTGCTCGGCTGCTGTAGCGCGCGTCTTACCCGGAGTCCGCAGAGGCCAAGCAAGGTGGGGCACCGGCTATGGCCCGATGCGCCCGCCGTCGGCCTGCGTGTGAGAGACCTCGTCCAAAGCCCTGACCGCGAGCAGGTTGATGGGAGAATGGCGGCTCGGCAGCTATCGCGTAGGCGCATCGACTCCGGGCGCGGTTTGGCGCGAAGATTGGGCGATGGTGCGGGTGACCAAGAAGACCTCGTGGGGTCGGCGTCGTGGCGGCAATCCCCGGATGGACGATTGCTGTCTGTTGCCCGGCAGCGCAGGCCCGCAAGCTGCGGCGGAGTCGTTGTGAACAACGACGAACGCGACGCCCGTCGCCGCGAACGTGAGCTGTGGGCCCGCGAAACCCTGGCCGCGCGAGTCCTGGTGGTCGAGGATCTAGCCGCCCGGGCCGATGACCCGGTGGGCTGGTCAGCGGTGCGCCGCCAGGCGAGTTCGTACCTCCGGCATCTGGCGACCTGGCAGCATGGCAACTGGTTCGCCGCCATCCGTGACGCCTTGGACGCCCAGGAGGCGACCATGACCGCGTGGGTGGCACGGGCCGACGCGGAACTCGCAGTGCTCGATAGCGACGAGGCCGCCGACGCCGCCGGCCGGCTTGGCCTGCGCTTGGCCATTATCGGCAAAGGCGGGTCGGGCAAGACGGTCATTAGTTCAACCTTGGCGCGGCTACTCGGCCGCAAAGGCCGGCGGGTGCTGGTTGCCGACCTCGATGTCAACCCGGGGTTGACCTATAGCATCGGCATGGGCGCCGTCGACATCAGTCTGCCGGTCGACGCCCTGGAGGAACGGCCCGGCGCCGCCTACGGCTGGCAGTTGCGGCAGGGGCTTTTGCCCCGCGACGTCGTCGACCAGTTCAGCTTTGCGGCCCCTGACGGAGTCCGGGTGACCGGCCTGGGCAAGATCGGAGGCGCCGACAAGGCGGCGGCCAAGCGGACCGTCGTGGCAGTGGTGGAACTGCTCCTTGGGTTCGGCGAGCCCGGCTGGGACGTGATCGGCGACCTGGAGGCGGGACCCACCACGCCTTTCGAGCGATACCACGCCTTCGCTGACGACGTGGTGGTGGCGGTCGGCCCCGCCTGGCGTTCTGCCATGACCGCCCGGAGGCTGCTGCCCATGGTCGGTGAGGGCCGGACAACCACCATCGTGGCCAACCGGTTCCGAAACGAACTCGACCACCCAGGGCTCACCCCCCGGTTTCGTATCCCCTTCGATCTCGAGGTCGCCATGGCGGAACGCCAGGGCTTGTGTCCCCTCGATGTCTGTCCCGACTCTCCGACCATCGCCGCCCTGCGGGAGGTGGCGGACCTCTTCGCCAACCAGTCCACCACGGCGGCCTGAGGC
>JBOGGN010000433.1:0-6197 GCA_050744165.1 Acidimicrobiales bacterium
CCACAGCAGTGACCAGCCTCTTGCACATCCCCCTTCCGGTCCTCCCTCTCCCCCAACCTGCGTCCCCGCAGGTCACCGCCCTCCCCACGCCGCCACTCGGTGGCGCCGTCGGCTGCGACTTCCGCCAGACCCTGAACCAGCTGCTCTTCGTCGAGTTCTCCGGAAAACTCTCCCGTCTCAACCTCTTCCCGGCCACGTCGGTCGTCGCCAGCGGGACCACGATCCTGAAGGGCACGTGGACCTTCGACCTGGACACCGGCACCGAGGGTGGCGTCTCCGCCCAGGCCGACATCTGGTGGGAGCAAGAGACGGCGTTCGCCCGCCGGATGACCCCGCAGAACGGCGCCGGGATTTTCAACCTCGGCATCGTCGACTTCGACACCCTGTCCCCTGCCGCCCTGCAGAACCTGCCCTACGCCAGCGCCCCCATCCCGGCCAACAACGACGCCAGCAACAAGCTGGTCACCGGCGACGTCTTCGCGGTGCGCACCAACGCCGGCAACCTGGCCAAGGTCAAGGTCGTCAGCTACGGCTACGACATAACGATCCAATGGGCCACCTACCACGTCGAGCCCATGTACGAGGTTCTCGGGACCGGGTACCTGGAGCCTGAGGACGTCAAGGCCAGCGCCGACGGGACCCACGCCTACGTCACCGAGCGGGCCGGCAACCTGCTCCGCGTCGAGTTGGCCAACGCCAACCGCGCCGCGGCCACGGTGGTCTCCTCCGGGATGACGGCGCCCCAGCAACTTTTCCTCGACGAAGCGGCGGGGTTCGCCTACACCGTGGAGTACGCACCGAGCGGGCGGCTGTGGCGGATTTCCCTGGCCAACGGCGCCAAGACGGCCGTGCTCAGCGGGCTGATCAACGCCGTGGGCGTGACCCTGAGCACCGATCGCCAGTACGCCTTCATCAGCGAGCAGACGACCGGCGCCGACGGGGGCCGGGTGAGCCGCTACCAGCTGCCGGGGGGCCAGCGGCTGAGCCTCGCCGTTCACCTGGTGGCGCCATTTTTCCTGACGTGGGCCGATCCGGCCGAGACCGTTCTCTACTGCCCCCAGCGCGACCCGTCCAACACCCTGGCGGCGGTCCCGACCGACGGCAGCGGCTTCCACGTGATCGTCACCGGCCTCGATGCCCGGCCCTCCAGCGTCGCCGTCATCGGCCCTGGCAACCTGCTGGTGTGCTGCAACGCGGCCATCGAGGAGGTCTGGCTGGCACCGCCGCTCGCGCCGTCCGGCCCGCTCGTGCAGGGCGTCGGCCACATCACCACCAACTTCATCGGCGCTGACGGTTACGCCGACACAACCAGCGACCCGGCCTATTACTTCCCGGTGCACCACGCGCCCTTCGGCGGCTCACTGCCCCTGATGGTCAACTTCCTCGCCGCCAGCCTGGCCGGCTACAGCTACTACCAGGTCAAGGTCGACTCGGACTCGGGGCCCCGCACCGACGTGTTCCACACCACCAAATGGGACGGAACGCAGTTCGTGCCCGCCACGTTCGGGCCGGCCACGCTGCCCGCGGGACCGGGCTTCTACCCGGTGCTGGGCGTGGCCGACCTGCTGGTGTGGCAGCCCGGCCTTCCCGGCTGCTACCTGGATTCGACCACCGTGCCCAACGGCGTGCGCCACGTCACCGTGAGCTTCTTCGACTCGACCGGGACGCTGGAGACCGCCGTCGCCGTCCCGCCGCTGTTCGTCGACAACAACCCCTGCGCCGTCACCCTGGCCGAAGCCGTCATCGGAGCGACGCCAGCCAACGCCTGCGGATTTCTCCCGTACAACCCGGCCACCAAGGCGACCGATGTGCTGACCGTGGCCTACACCGCCACGCAGCCGAATGGGAACCTGACGTGGGGGTTCCAACTCGTTAAGGCCGCGGCCGCGGTCGCCTCGGCGAGCGGGACCGGCGACGGTCCGCCGGCGTCATTCTCCGAGACGGTGGCCGTAGCCCTCGGCAGCTGCGTGATCGCCGCCTTCGCCGCCGGCGTGGAGGCCTACGCCACCGCCACGACCGGCTGGGGGCGCTGCAGCCAATACGACCGCTCCCGGGTCGAGGCCTTCGCGTTGGCGCCACCATCGGCCTAGGCCAGCCATGTGGGAAAAAGGGGGGCGAGGACCGTGACCAGGTCGGCGCTCCCCTTTTTCCCAGCTCTTGTGTATGCCGGGCTCCTGCTGCGCCGCCCGTGGCGCCGGGGAGCCGCACTCCACTCTCGCCTACCGGTGATCGGCCAGATCTACGTGGAGACCGAAACGTCACGAGCGCCGCCCCGAGCAGCGGCAACGGCAGCATGGCCTGAGCGGAGGCGCAGGGCAGCTGCCCCCGAGGCGCGGTATCGTCATTCGCGGCGGTTGCGGATGCAGGGCGCCAGGGGGACGGGTTGGGCGCAATCTCGTCGGTGGGAGCAGTCGTGGCATGTAACGGGGTGGGGCGTCGGTGATTGTCCGCCAGCCGTCGAGCGTGGTGGCGCTGGTAGTCCAGGAGATCCCGGAGTTTGGGTGGGAACCCTTCGTCGACGCCCTGCTGTGCCGAGCGGTCGGCGACGATGCCGACGCAGCCGGTTACGTCGGCTCACTGGGCGACGGTTGGGGCAGCCTTTCATCTGCCCAGCTGGACGACGCGGTGGAGCATGGCCGCAACACACTGGTGCGCTCGTTGTCACAGCCCTCCCTGTTCTCCGCGCTGGCAGCCAGCCTCTCGTTGAGCCGCGACGAGGTCGAGGTGCTGGCGTTGCTTCTCGCGGTCGAGCTGACACCGCCGAGGCAACGGTTGCTGGCCTACCTTCAGGACGACGCCACCATGACGAGGCCAAACCTCGGCACCGTGAGACGGCTGTTCCCCCCGCCCCATGACGGTGCGCTCACCCTGGCGCGAGACGGCCGCCTCCAGCGGGCCCAGCTGGTCCGGGTGGAGGGTGACGGTCCGTGGTCGGCGCAGGTCGCGGCAGTTCCCGCCTCGGTGACCTGGGCGTTCATCGGCGATACCTCGCTCGATCCGGATCTGCCGATCGGTCTCCGTCTGCTCGCCGGCTCGCCGTCGTCACAACGCAGCGACCAGGTGGTCCTCGTCGCGGGCGGCGATCGTGAGAGCCGGGTGCGGGAGGCGCAGCGGCGCCTCGGCGGGAGGCCGGCCATGGTCTGCCGGCCGCCCGATTCGGCGGCCGCGTGGGACGCCCTGGTACGGGAGGCGACGATGGGCGGCCTGGCGGTCATCCTGGAGCTCGGCGACCACCTTCCCGGCGACGGCCGGGAGCGGATCGAACGAACGGATCACCTGGCATGGGCCCTGACCAGCCCGAGTGATCTGCCCCTCGACGACATGCCGGAGCGGCCCTGGTCGGAGACGACCTTGGCCGCAGCCGCGGTCCCCGACGCCGAGATCCATGACGTCCTGGGCGAACACGCCGGCAAGGGCCGGCGCCTCGACCAGGAGCAGTTGCGGCTGGCGGCGCTCGCCCTCGAGGCACGGGGAACCACCCCGGCCGACGCTGTCGGCCGGCTGGCATCGGGTCATCTGGACCGGCTGGCAACGAGGATCCGGCCCCGGCGCACCTGGGACGACATCGTTCTGCCTCCGCTGCCGGCGACACTCATCCACCGACTGGTGGAGCGGTACCGCAACAGCCGCACCGTGTTCGAGGAGTGGGGATTCAAGCCCATGCCATCTACCGGCCTTGTCGCCTTGTTCACCGGCCCCTCGGGGACGGGCAAGACTCTGGCCGCTGAGGTCGTCGCCGGCGAGCTCGGTTTGGACCTCTACAAGCTCGACCTGTCGCTGGTTGTGAGCAAGTACATCGGGGAGACCGAGAAGAACCTGGAGTCAGTGTTCCGGGCCGCGGACGCGGCCAACGTGCTTCTATTCTTCGACGAGGCCGACTCCCTGCTGGGCAAACGGTCGGATGTCACAGACGCCCGTGACCGCTACGCCAACATGGAGGTCTCGTACCTGCTGCAGCGCCTCGAGCGCTACGACGGCTTGGTGGTCCTGGCGACCAATATGGCGAAAAACATCGACCCCGCCTTTCTCCGCCGCTTCCACGTCTCGGTCGAGTTTGTCGTCCCCGAGGAGGCCGAGCGCCTCGCCATGTGGAATCACGCCTTCCCCTCCACCTGCCCGGTCGAGGAGCTCGATCTTGCCTGGCTGGCCTCGACGTTCGTGCTGACGGGCGGCGCCATTCGCAACGTCGCACTGAGCGCCGCGTTCGAAGCGGCGTCGGCGGGCCGGCCCGTCGGGATGGCCGACGTGACCGCTGCCCTGCGGATCGAACTCCAAAAACTGGGCCGGCTCTTCCACGATGCCGACCTTGTTCCTCCCCCGGCGGTATAGGCCATGTCCCATTTCGATCAGACCCCTCTCACCTCCCGGCCGATGCCGAAGCGGCCTCCACCGCCGCCGCCGCCCGTCCGCCTCACCAAGCTGCCGACCACCGGCCCGGGGTTGAAAACGAACCCGACCAAGGTTGGGCTCTCGCCGAAGGAGCTGAAGGCGAGGGCGAAGGCTGCGGAAAAGGAGCGGATCGCCCAGGAGAAGGAGGTCCAAAAGCAGCGCAAAGCCAAGGCGAAGCAGGACGAAACAGACCGGCTAGCCAAATCGAAGGAAGCCAATAAACGGCAGAAGGCCCTCTACAAAGGGGCCACGCAGGGCAGCACCGACGTCAACACGATCGCGGCGCAGTTCCAGGCGACGATGCTCAAGGAGACGGCGGCGCGGCAAGAACACCAGCGCAACTATGACGCAGTCATCGCTGAGGGCCGCAAGAAAGGCTTTTCTCCCTTGCGCACGAAGCAAGCAGCCGACAGCCAGCTCGGTGACATCGAGAAGATCGCCGAGAAGCTCTGGGAAGACGCGGGACCAGATGTACGGGCCATGCGACCGCTGCGGTTCGATCCCTTCGACCGCCGGATCCGCGACATCGAGGCCGCCAAGACCGACGCGATGGCGATTCAGCATGGCCTCGTCAGCACCAAGCTGGAGGAGGACGAGTCCACCGGCGGGCTGATGACCGTCGAAAAGGCCGGCAAGAAGGTCGTCTAGCATCGGGAGGAAGCCCGGCTGGCCAAGCGCATGGACAAGACGGCAACGCGCGAGGAGGCTCCAGAGGCGTCCTGGCAGCGGGCCGAGAACGCCAAGATCGAAAAAAAGACGGCGCTCAAGAAGCAGGAGTTGATCGACACCGGCAAGGTCAAGCAAACCAATCAGCTGGGCGAAGTCGTCCTCGAGGATCACCAGGTCGAGGCGATCGAGGGCAAGGCGCAGAAGGTGCTCGAGGATGAGCGGGACAAGGACATCGAGTCGGCCGGATCGGGGTTGGCTACCGGCGGCCAGGTCACCAAACTCGCCGGCACGGGGACCAAGTCCGGGGCTAAGTATTGGGGTGACGAGGGGCCGAAGCAATCCTCGGGCACCGATTATCAACCGTCCAATCCCGGCGAGATTGCCAGTACCGACGACGCCATCGTGTCGGGGTTCTCCATGGGGTGGCTGGGCGACATCTTGTCGATGGTCGGCGGGATGATTTCCTTCGTGCAACAGATCCAGCACGCCAAGCAGTACGGTGCAACCGGTCAGGAAAAGATTGCCATCGCCAAGAGTTCGGCCGACCAGCTCACCACGATGGCGACCACCGCCCGAGACGCGTGTCAGGGAGCCTCTTTTATCATCGAGAAGTTCCAAGACCACGTGCTCGGCTCGGTCGTGGACACCGCAGGTCCGCTCGGCGCGGAGACGATTCCCGGGATCGGTCTGGCGATATCGGCGCTGGCGTTGATCTCGGCGACCATCGGTTCGCTGCCGCAGATGCAACGTCTTGCTGCCCAGCTCGTCGCCACGGAGATCCAGGAACAAGCCCCCACGCCCGACGTCGTCGGTCTGCTTGCCATGGCCAGGGTGAAGAAGTCGGTCGTGGTGCAGCTCGAGCAGTCGTTCTTCGCTATGGCCAAGAACACGACCATGATCGGCTTGCATATCGCCGAGATCGCCTCGGCGGGTGGTTTCGGCATCCCGATGGCAGCCAAGCTGTCCGTCACCCTGGTGGGACTGCTCCACAGCGCCGCCCACAAAGCTCGCGAATTGATCGAGGAGCAGCTGTCGGCCAAGGCGAAGGCGCGATACTTCGGTGCCCACGAGGAGGGCGCGGCCAAGGGGATGATCGAACGCGACCCGGGAACCGCGGTCGACGTCGTGATCTACAGCGC
>JBOGGN010000434.1:0-19008 GCA_050744165.1 Acidimicrobiales bacterium
GGCCGGGGGTCGGGGGCCGGGGTCGGGGCGGGCGCTGTGGCAGGTGCGGTTGCTGGAGCGGATCCGGGTGCCGGGGCGAGGGCGGGTGCGGGTGCTGGTGTGGGCGCTAGGGCAGGCGCTGGGGCAGGTGCGGTTGCCGGGCACAGCCTGGGTGAATACAGCGCGCTCGTGGTCGCGGGCGTGCTGTCCTCGGTCGAGGGGGCCCGCCTCGTGGCGGCCCGGGGTGACGCCATGGCGGCGGCCGCCGCCGCACGCCCGGGAACCATGGCGGCGGTCTTGGGCCTCGGACCCGACGGCGTCGCCAAGGCGTGCGCCGACGTCGACGGCGTGTGGGTGGCCAACGACAACGCGCCTGGGCAGATCGTGATCGCGGGGACCGCGGAGGGGGTGGCGCAGGCCGGCGACGCCGCTCGGGGGCTGGGCGCCAAGCGGGTCGTCCCGCTGGCGGTCGGGGGTGCCTTCCACTCCCCTCTCATGGCGTCGGCCCAGTCGGACCTCGACGCCGCCTTGGCTGACGCTGACTTCCACGACGGGTCGATCGACTGCGTCGCCAACGTCGACGCGGAGGCACACCGGGCTGCCGGCGACTGGCGCCGGCTGTTGTCGGCCCAGCTCACCTCGCAGGTCCGCTGGCGCGAGTCCGTCCTCCGGCTGGACCGCCTGGGCGTGACCCGCTACGTGGAGCTGGGACCGGGCGGCGAGCTGTCGGGCATGGTGAAGCGCATCATCGACGGCGCCGTGCGGATCACCGTCGGCGTGCCCGACGACATTGCTGCCCTGGGCTGATGGCGGCCTTCCTGGCGCCGCTTGCCTCTCTGGCCGGGCCGGCCTCTCTAGTCGCGCTGGCCTCTCTGGCCGCGCCGGCCTCTCTGGCCGCGCCGGCCTCTCTGGCCGCGGTGGCCTCTCTGGCCGCGGTGGCCGACCAGCCCATGCATACGCTGCCGTGGTATTTCGGCGTGGCCGTGTTCGCATTCTGGGTGGCGGCTGCGTGCGGGTTTGCTTTGCTTTTCCGCCGCCGGATGCGGGCTCGGGCGGAGCGGCGCCGCGACGCCCGCCGAGGACCGGCCCGGCGGGATCGGCCGCCCATTCGAGACGATCGCTCGCTGGAATCAGGAAAGGACCTGGAGCGCTGGTGACATCGGTCTATTTCAACCCTAAATGCTCGAGGTGCCGCACCGCCCAGGCGATTCTGGCGGACAAAGGCGTCGACGCCACGTTCATCCGCTACCTCGACACGCCGCCGACCGTCGACGAGCTGCGCCACCTGATGGTCCTGCTGGCCATCGACGACCCGCGCCAGATGATGCGTCCCGGCGAGCCGGTCTACCGTGAGTTGGAGTTGGACAAGGCCTCGCCCGAGGATTTGCTCGCTGCCATCACGGCTCATCCCATCCTGCTGGAGCGGCCGATCGTGGTGGTCGGCGAGCGGGCCGTTATCGCCCGGCCGCCGGAGCGGCTACTGGAAATCGTCTGACTCGGGTTGGATGCCGCGGGCCTCGTAGGTATTGGGTAGTCCGCCCGAACCCGGGTCGATCTGACAAACACGCTTGGCCATAACTGGCGACTTGGTGCCCGCGAGGAGCATCGGATTGCCCCAAGACTTGTGCGCGCTCAGATACGAGGGTGCCAGGTCACCGCTGCAAGATCGATTCTGCAACTTGGCCGCGTTTCGTCAACTTGGCCGCGTTTCGTGAACTTGGCCGCGTTTCGTGAACTTGGCCGCGTTTCGTGAACTTGGCCGCGTTTGACTGAGCTGTACAACCATTTCAGACCCCAAGTTCACCAAACGCGGCCAAGAACGCCCCGGCGGCATCCGCGTCGGCTTCACCTCGGTCACCCGGCTCGGCCCTCGACCCGCCACCATCGAAGGCGGCGCCTCTACGCCCCCGCGCCCGCCCCCGCCGGCGCGAAAACCTCGGCCACGGCCCGAAGGACGGGGCTGATGTCGCCGTAGCTAGCGTTGGCCGCGTCGTTGAGGAGGGTCAACCCGAAGTACGTCTCGATCGAGCGCAGCAGCCCGGCGTGGGTGAGCGGGCTGTCCCAGTTACCGTCGCCGCCGAGACCGAAGGTGCCGTGTGCCACGTCGGTCAAGGTCTTGGAGACAAGCATCAAGATCACCGGTCCGCCCGTTGTCGGCGGAGTCCCGATGCCGCCGACGACGGCGTGGCCCGAGCCGTCGTACGCCTCGTCCCATAGCAAGAGGACGACCCCACCGGCCTGCCACCACCGGGACGCGACGATGCCGTCCACCAGCCCCTGGACCCATTGGTCTCCGGTTTGCACCGCCACTGCGTCCTTGGCGGTTGAGCCCACGGGATCGTGCATGTTGTCCGCCATATTCGGGATCACCAGGCAAAACGCCGGCAACGGCTCGGTCGTGGAATCGAGATCGGCCAAAAGGGTGGTGAACGGCTTGACCCGCGTGGCGTTGAAGCCCTCGAAATACACGATCGGGTTGTGCCTTACGACATAGAGGGCGTCGTTGGAGACGTCCTTACCCCCGCCGTCGACAGTGGGGTCCTGCCCGGCAGCGAGGGACTCGAAGTAGCCGGCCCAAGGGATCCCGGCGGCATCGAGTTGGGAGCCCAGCGTCTCGCCCGTCAAACGATGGGCAGGAGGCGGGCCGTCGTCGGTGATCCCGAACGTCGAGCCGGCCCAGAGGGTCAAGTAGTTGGGGAGCGACGGGTGCGCGGCACCGAAGTACTGGGTGGCCACCGGGTGGTGCTGCCCGAGTCGCGTGATGTTCGGGGCGTTCTGGTTGCCGAGGACATTGATCGCCTGCTGGTTCTCCATGATCAGCAGCATCAGCCCCGGCTTGGCGGACGCGCTTGCCATGCCCGCCGCAGCGTACCCGCGGGATGGTCCACACGGCGGAGATAGGGCTGTTACCCTATTTTCCGATGTATTTGTCGGTTCTCACCGTGTGCACCGGTCACCGGTTCGGGAGCCCGCCGACGATTTTGCCCGCCTGCACGGGCGGCTAAGTCCGGTCGGGTTGCGCCGCACCCCGTCCGCTGGAGTGACGCAACCCGGCCGCCCACCTCGCCCGAGAGCCCATCTGTAGCCGCCCACCTCGCCCGAGAGCCCGTCCGCAGCGTCGAGCGACCCGGTAGCGTCGCCTTGTGGCTACACGTGTCCTCTCGCCTGTTCCCGAAGTGGTCGACGCTGTGGCCGCCGCCCTAGCTCCGGGCCCGCTGGCGGTGCCGCAGCTAGAGGATCGGCTCCAGCAGCAGGGCATCGAGCTCGGGCCCGAACCCGATCTTCGGCTCTTCGACGTCCTCGACCACGGCCGCTTCGTCCTGTTGGAAGACGAACGGATGGTGGATGTGCTGGCCTTGGCGGAAGGCGTGACGGTGACCCACGAACTCGGCGCCGGGGAGGTATTCACTGGCAAGGTCGACCTCGAGCCGGACCTCGTCGTCCTCGCCGGCCTCGAGGTGGCCGGCTTGGCGTTGTCGTCGAGTAGCGGCCGGCTCGACTGCCAGCTTGACCGCAAACGAGGGACCGGCGTCTTGGTTGGACCCGACGGCTGGTTGGGCCCGGGGGCCTACGACGGCGCCACGCTGGTCGTCACCATCAGCGGGCGGCAGACCTCCCTCTCGACGACCCACGATTTTCCCCCCATCGCCCCTGCTCCCGAGACAGTGGCGGCCGTGCGGAGGGCCTACGAACGCCTGGCCGGGTCCGGCCCCGAATCGGCCGGTCCGGACGGCGCACCGGCGCCGGTGTCCGTGTTCGACCTCTGGGTGGAGGCGCTCTCGGCCGACCGGGACGCCTTCACGGCGACCTCCCAGGCGCCGATGACGCGCCTGCTCGGGACGGCCGGCCTCGAGTCCCACTTCGACCGGGTGGCCCCGGCCGGCTATGACTGGAACGCATGGGAGGTTGAGCAGGTCTTTGACCAGGTGGCGCACCGGTGGGGCCTGGGCGCCGCGGGTCGCGAGGCCTTTATCGCCGTCGCCCGTGCCTTCCAGGCCAGCGTCGACGGGCACCTGAAGACCACCGACCTGCCTCTGCTGGGGCAGCTGCTCTCCTCCGGGACGGTGGCGCCGGCCTTCGTTGGCGAAGCCCTTGGTAACGACGCCGACAGCGACGGCTCGGTAGCCGCCTTCGCCCGCGCTGCCGAGGAGGCGGCGTCGAGCCGCGACCGCGCCGGCCCGTTGTGGGTCCAGGCCATCTGCGCCGAACGAGCCGGCCGAACCCTAGACGCCGAGTCGCTGGTCGCCGCGGCCACAACGGCCAATGGTGACTACCCGCCAGCGTTGCACGACGCGGCCTGGTATGCCGCTGATCGGGGCGACACCCGGCGTGCCGCGTCCCTGCTGCGCCGCGCCGGCGACGAGGCCGACGAGCAAACCCTGGAGATGCTGGAGCTGTTCTCCCAGGCGCCGGAGGCGTCGGTCGGCCGGAACGACCCCTGTCCGTGCGGGTCCGGCAAGAAATACAAGTTCTGCCACCTGGGCCGGGAAGCGCTCCCGCTCTCAGAGCGGGCACTGTTGCTGCACCACAAGGGGATGGCGTACCTGGAACGGGGCCGTTACGTCGAACACCAGGTGGGCATCGCCATCGCCTTGGCAGGCGGCGGCGAAGACCGGCGCGCACTCGGCGAGGCGTTGCAATCGGCGCTGGTCACCGACCTGGTGCTCTTTGAGGATCACGCTTGGGATGACTTCGTGCGCGACCGCGGCATCCTGCTGCCCCCCGACGAGTTGGCCCTGGCCCAGGAGTGGCAGCAGGTCCAGCGGTCGGTACACGAGGTCATGGGGGTGCGACTCGGTGAGGGGATCACGGTCAAGAACCTCCGCAGCGGAGCCGTCGTCTTTGTGAACGAGCGGGGCGGCGCAGAACGGCTGAAGGTCCTCGATCTCCTGTGCGCCCGCATCGTCCCGGTTGGCAACGGCCAGCACCGGGTCATGGGGGGCTTCGAGGTCGTCGATCGGCGAGATCGTGACGAGCTTGTGGCGCTGCTGGACACCCGACCGACGGGTGCCTCCGTCGCCGCGTGGTTTGGCATGATCGCCGATCGCCGCCGTCACGAGGAATGACGGGCGCGCTCCGACGGGCGCCGAAGATTGAGGTGCGGCGCATTTACCAACCTGAGGGACTCGAAGCCGCCGCCGGTTACCGGGTCCTCGTGGATCGGCTCTGGCCCCGGGGTGTGCGCAAGGCCGGAGCGCCCATTGATGAGTGGCTTCGGGATGTGGCGCCCAGCACCGAACTACGCAAGTGGTACGGCCACGCCCCGGAGCGCTTCGTCGAGTTTCGGGAGCGGTATATCACCGAGCTGCGGTGCCCCCCAGCCTCCAAAGTGGCTTGTGGGCTGGCCCGCCAGGCGAGGCGGGCGCCGCTGCTGCTGGTGACCGCCACTCGGGACGTCGAGCATTCGGGCGCCGTCGTGCTCCGCGACCATCTGGCGCGGCTGGCGGGCGGTGACGACGAGGAGGGCGGAGACCCAGCGTGCTGGGCCGAGCAAGTGTGCGAGGCGTGCGGGCAGATCCGGGAGGAACCGCACCACTGCTCAGCGGACCGCTGACCCCAACGTCGGGCGGCCGGGTCGGCTTGAGCCGGGCCGAGCCAGCGGCGCTGTCAGGAGCCGGAGTCGACCAGCGTCTTCCAGTCCTTGAGTTGCGCCCGCACCTGGGCCGGGGTGAGCCGCAGCGTCGAATCCTTGACCCGGTCCACGATCTGGCGCTGCTCCCAGTACTCGTGGGCCGCCCCGCGGAAGCGGGGCTTGCGGAAGGCGACGAGGTCCTCCGGCGCTTCTCCAAGGAACCCCCACAAGGTGAAGGCCAGCTCCATGTCGAAGATCACCGGTGCCCGCCCGAAGCTGGCCGCCCGCTTGCTCCCCACTGCGAAGCACCCGGAGATGGCGTCGGCCGCGTGCTCACCTTCGGTCAGCTGCAGCTTGGGCTCGAAACGGCGGGCGAGCGCCAACCCGTACCCCAGGTCCGGCCCGGTGGCACCGAACTTGGCGCCGGTGGGCGGGACCGGGTTGGGACCCTCGCCCGGCCGGGTGGCCTCCCAGCTGCGGGGCACCGGCAGGCGGTCGATGGGCCGTATGCGGTCGGGCCCGGCCAGCGGAACGTAGTCGGGGGCCGTCACGACCCGCCATCCTGCCCGGCCCGCGGAACGTAGTCAGGGGCGGTCACGACCCGCCATCCTGCCCGGCCCGCGGAACGTAGTCAGGAGCGGTCACGATGCCATCCTGCCCGGCCGCCTCCTGGGCCAGCAACCCGAACACCAGCGAGTCCGACAGCGCCTCCCAAGACGCCTCGATGACGTTCTCCGACACCCCGATGGTGGTCCACGTGCGCTCCCCGTCAGAGGAGTCGATGAGCACCCGGGTCACGGCGCCCGTTCCCTTGGAAGTATCCAGCACCCGCACCTTGAAGTCGGTCAGGTGGAGGTGGGCCAGGGCCGGGAACGACGGTCCGATCGCCTTGCGCAGCGCTGCATCCAAGGCATTGACGGGGCCATTGCCCTCGGCGGTGGCCAGGATGCGCTCGTCGCCGACGTGGACCTTGATCGTGGCCTCGGTCACAAACGCCCCGTCCTCCCGCTGCTCGGTGATCACCCGGTAGGACTCGAGGCGGAAGAAGCTTTGTTTCCAGCCGGTGGCGGCGCGCATTAGCAACTCCAGCGATCCGTCGGCCACCTCGAAGTGGTAGCCCCGGTGCTCCAACACCTTCAGCTGTTCGAGCACCTCTCCGAGGGCGGCGCCGTCGAGGTCGAGGCCCAGCTGTTGGGCTTTGAGCTGCACCGTCGAGCGGCCCGACATCTCCGAAACGACGAAGCGGGTGCCGTTGCCCACAGAGTCCGGCGCCACGTGGGAGTAGGCCTCCGGCGCCCGGGCGATGGCGCTGGTGTGCAGACCCGCCTTGTGGGCGAAGGCCGAGGCGCCGACGTAGGGCTGGTGGGGGTCGGGGGCGATGTTGACCAGCTCGGCAATGTGGTGGGCCACCGGCGTGATGAGCGACAGCCGCTCCCGGCCGATGGTGCGGACCCCCATCTTCACCGTGAGGTTGGGCACGGCGGCGCACAGGTCGGCGTTGCCGGTGCGCTCCCCGTAGCCGTTGATACAGCCCTGGACCTGGGTGCAGCCCTGGCGTACCGCGATGAGCGAGTTGGCCACGGCGCAGCCCGAGTCGTTGTGGAAGTGACAGCCGAGGCCGATGCTCGAGCCGAGGAAGTCCGCCACCCGGCCCACGATCCGCTCGGCGTCGCTCGGCAGCGTGCCGCCGTTGGTGTCGCAGAGGATGACCACCTCGGCCCCGGCGTCAGCGGCGGTGCGCAGCACGTCGAGGCTGAATGCGGGGTTGGCCCGGTAGCCGTCAAAGAAGTGCTCGGCGTCGAGAAACACCCGCCGCCCGTGTCCTCGCAAGTAGCTCACCGAGTCGGCCACCATGTCGATGGCCTCGGTGAGGGTGGTCCGCAACGTCTCGGTGACGTGCCACTCGGCCGACTTGGCCACCAGGCATACCGCCGAGGTCTGGGCGTCGACCAAATGGCGGAGTACTCGGTCGTCGGTGGCCCGGGCGCCCGCCTTGCGAGTCGAGCCGAAGGCCACCAGCGTGGCGTGGTGCAGCTGCAACTCCCCCGCTGCGGCCCGGCGGAAGAACTCCTCGTCCTTCGGGTTGGCCCCCGGCCAACCGCCCTCGATGTACTGGACCCCGAGGTGGTCGAGCTGCTCGGCCACCCGCAGCTTGTCGTCGACGGTTAGCGACAGACCCTCTTGCTGGCTGCCGTCGCGGAGGGTGGTGTCGTAGATGTCGACCGCGTCGGGGAGCTCCCGGGGGATGACGTGGTGGTGGCCGTCATCGGACATGCTCGACCCAGTCCTTGTGCTTGTCCACCTTGCCCCGCACCGCGTCCTCGAACACCTCCTGGATTCGGCGAGTCATGGGGCCGGGCTCACCGGGCCCCACGGGTCGATCGTCGACCGAGCGAATGGGCACGATCTCGGCGGCAGTACCGCTGAGAAAAGCCTCGTCGGCCGTGTACAAGTCCGACCGAAGGATGTTGTCCACCCGGACGTCGTAGCCAATGTCGTGGGCGATCGCCATCACCGAATGCTGGGTGATCCCCTGCAGGGCGCCGGCCTGGACCGGCGGGGTGACCAGGCAGCTGCCCTTGATGAGGAAAATGTTCTCGCCGGTGCACTCGCTGACGAAGCCCTGCGGGGACAGCAGGATGGCTTCGTCGTAGCCCGCCTTCAGCGCCTCGACCTTGGCCAGACAGGAGTTGATGTACATGCCCGTGCCCTTGGCGGCCGGGGGGATGGCATTGGGGTCGTGGCGCTGCCAGGAGCTGATCTTCATGCGGACACCGTTCTTCTTGCCCTCGGCGCCGAGGTAGGAGCCCCACGGCCACACTGCGATAGCGACGTTGACCTGGCAGGGCATCGGGTTGAGGCCCATCTCCCAGTAGCCCAGGTACACGATGGGGCGGATGTAGCACGCCGGCAGCCCGTTGACCCGAACCGTGGCCTTCACGGCGTCGACGAGCTCGGCGATGGAAAAGGGGATGTCGATCATGAAGATCTTCGCCGAGTCGAACAACCGCACGATGTGGTCGGTCAGCCGGAATACCGCCGGGCCTTCGTCGGTCGGGTAGGCGCGGATTCCCTCGAAAACCCCGAGCCCGTAATGGAGGGTGTGGGTCAGGATGTGAACGGTGGCGTTGTCCCAATCGACCAACTCGCCGTCCATCCAGACCTTCTCCGACTTGGTAAGCGCCATGTCCCCTACACCCTTTCTGCGATGGCGTCGCCAGTCTGCGACGTCGTCACCCCTTCTCCAGTGTGCTGCTGTCGGCGGTATTCGGCCACGGCTTTCGTGATCCGCTCGGCGGCGTCGCCCTCGCCTAGGAAGTCGAGCATCATGGCCGCCGAGATGATGGCCGCCGCGGGGTTGGCCCGGCCGGTGCCGGCGATGTCGGGGGCGCTGCCGTGCACCGGTTCGAACAAGGATGGCCCGGTGCGGGCCGGGTTCAAGTTGGCCGATGCCGCCAGCCCGATGCCACCCGAGACGGCACCCGCCAGGTCGGTGAGGATGTCACCGAAGAGGTTGTCGGTGACGATCACGTCATACCGGTGGGGTGACTCCACCAGGTAGATGCAGGCCGCGTCCACGTGGTTGTAGGCGGTTGCCACCTCCGGGTACTCGAGCGCCACCTCGTTGAAGGCCCGCTGCCACAGGTCGCCGGCAAAGGTCAACACGTTGGTCTTGTGGACGAGAGTCAGGTGATGGCGGGCCCGGCGCTGGGCCAGGTCGAAGGCGAAGCGGACGGTGCGCTCGACGCCGAAGCGGGTGTTCACCGACCACTGGGTGGCCACCTCGTTGGGGGTCCCCTTGCGCAGGAACCCGCCTTCGCCCACGTAGCTGCCTTCGGTGTTCTCCCGCACCACCGCGACATCGAGACCGTCGGGGCGTTGGAAGGGCCGCAGGTTGATGTACAGGTCGAGCTCGAAGCGCAGCTTCAGCAACAGCCCCCGCTCGAGCACCCCGGGCGGCACCTCCGGGCTCCCCACTGCCCCGAGCAGGATGGCATCGAAGGCCCGCAGCTCGCCGAGGACCGAATCGGGGAGCACCTCGCCCGTCGCCAGGTAGCGCCGGGCGCCGAGGTCGTACTCCACCGTGTCCAGCTCGGCGCCCGCGGCGCGGCAGACCTTGAGGGCCTCGGACGTCACTTCCGGTCCGATCCCGTCGCCACCGAGCACGGCGATGTGGTACCTGGTCACTCGAACAAAAAGCTCCTTTGGAAACGAAACGACCGCCCAGCGATTGGGCGGTCGAAGGCGCACACCGGAGGCCGGCGTGCGCTAGGCGATGGCTACGAAGGCTAGAAGCGGGGACATGTTTCTCCTAGTGTCGTCTATCCCATCTTCTCCGTCAACCTCTTAGGGTGGTACGGCATGGCCGACACGCAGCTCTCACGTGACACCTTCGATCGTCTCACCGAGGAACTCGAGGACCTGAGGACCCGGGGCCGGGTCGACATCGCTCGGGCCATCGAAGCTGCTCGGGCCCTCGGCGACTTGTCGGAGAACGGGGACTACCACGCCGCCAAGGACTCGCAGGGCAAGATGGAGGCTCGGATCCGCCAGCTGGAGGCCATGCTCGACCGTGCCCGGATCGTCGACGCCTCCGCCGCCGGCAACGACGGCAAGGTGACCACCGGTGCCGTCGTGTCACTGCGCTACGAGGGCGATGACGACGTCGAGCGCTACCTGATCGGCTCGATCGAGGAGCGCCGTGAGGGCTTGGCCATCATCTCGCCCAACTCCCCCCTTGGCCAGGCGCTGATGGGCCACGTGGCCGGGGACAAGGTCAGCTACGAGGCGCCGAGCGGGACGCTCAAGGTGGAGATCGTCGCCGTCGGCAGCTAACGGCCTGCCGTCGGCGGCTGACGGCCTGCCGTTAGCCGAAGGTAAAATCGTAGGCCTGCACCCCGGGCGAAAAGCTCAAGGTCATCACCCCCGATTGCGCCGAGGCCGCCGACAAGAGGGTGTACAGCTTGGGAATCCCGCTCACCGTGACCGACGGCAGCGCCTTGCCATCCAGGCTGACATTCACGGTACCGGTACCCCCCATCACCAGGTACACGTCGTCGGCGGTGAAATGCAGCAGAATCTGGGCGTTGGGGCCGGCGGTGGCGTACTGCAAACCATCGTTCCACGTGCCGTTGAACGCGAAGTGGTCGCTTTGGATCGACGAGGGCGCGGTATAGGCGGCGGTCTCGTTCTTGGCGATCGTTGTCCCAACCGCGTACTGCTCCTGCTGGTAGCCGAGGTAGGTCTCCTGGGTGATGCTGTCGTTGGTCGGCGTCTTGTCGGGGGTCTCGGTCGGCGGCGACAACTGGGAGGCACCGTTGGCGATGAGCAGGTCCCGGATATTGGTCTCCATCTTGGCGTAGTCACCCTCGCCGAAGGCGTAGGCCCGCACCTCGCCGGTGGGGTCGATCAGGTACTCGGCGGGCCAGTACTGGTTGCTCCAGGCGTCCCAGGTGCCGTAGTTGCTGTCGACCGCGATCGGATAGTCGACGCCCAAGCTGGCGGCGGCACTGGTGATGTTGGACACGTCGTGTTCGAATGCGAACTCCGGGGTGTGGACCCCGACGACGACCAGGCCGTCGCCCTTGTAGGCGTTGTACCAGCCCTCGACGTGAGGCAGCGACCGCTGGCAGTTGATGCAGGAGTAGGTCCAGAAGTCGACCAGCACGACCTTGCCCTTCAGGTCAGGCAGCGACAACGGCTTGCCGCCAGGGGTGTTGAGCCAGTCCACGATGCCGGTGAAGTCTGGGGCGGGCCCCAGCTGGGGCAGCTTGGCCGCCGCTTTGGCCGCCCCGGACGCCCCCGACGACCCGGATCCCGACTTGCCCGAGGTTGCCGCGGCGGCGCTGACGAAGGAGTTGGCCTTCTCGCCGCTCAGCGACTGCAGCTGCTTGGCAATCGGTTTGCTGCTCTCAACGCGGTTCTCCAGGGCGGAGGTATAGCCAGGGACGGACCGCTGTAGCGGGTCGAGGACCCCGAAGGCGATGGCGAGGGCGGTCAGCGCCAGCACCACCCCCGCCACCCGGCGCACGGTCGGCAACCGGGAGCGCAACTTCTTCCACCCCGTCGCCGCCCGCTGGGCAAGCAGCGCGAAGACGAGCAACGGCAAGGTGGCACCCACGCTGTAGAACACCGTCACCAGCAGCGAAGTCGGCGTGACCCGGTGGTGGGCGGCGGCCACCGAGATGGCGGCCAGCACGGGTCCCGCGCACGGCACGAACACCAGACCAAGGCTGAGGCCAAGCACGAAGCCGCCCCCGGAGTCGGCATAGCGGGAGGAGCCGAGGCGCGCGAAGGGTTTCTCGATCCACTCGCCTGCCTTGGGGACGATCAAACCCAGCGCCAGCACTAGCAGCAGGGCGATGCCGAGCCACATCAAGAGGTTCTGGGGCAGTCCGAGGGCACTCAGGATGGTGCTGCCCACCAGCTCGGCGATGCTGAAGCTGACCACCAACCCGGCGATGATCAGGTAGGGCCGGGCCCTGCTCGTTCCCACGGTGCCGCCGCCGACGACCACAGGCAGGACGGGGACGATGCACGGCGACAGACCGGTGATCAGGCCGCCGAGGAACGCGACGACGAGGAGTGCGCCCACGCGCCACGTTCTAGCCTCCCGGCGTTACCAACCAGCAGCAGGGCCCGGCTGTTTACACGATCGTTAGAAGTGCCACCGGGCGGGGTGGGTCGAATAACCCGCGTTGGGACGCGGGTTATCCGACACACCCCAACGATTCAGCGCGGCTTCAGCGATGCTCGGCCGCGCGGCTGGGCAACGACTCGCCGTGCTCCTGCCAGCGGGCCATGGTCCACAGGAGGTCCGACAGGCGGTTGAGGTACGCACCGACGTGGGATCCGTCGATGGGCAGCGACGGGAGCGACACCGCCGCCCGCTCAGCCCGGCGCACCACGGTCCGAGCCACGTCAAGGCCCGCTGAGACCCGGTCGTGGCCGGGCAGCACGAACTCAGTGACGGGCGGGAACCGCTCGGTGAGTTCGTCGATCAGACCCTCCAGCCGCGCCACCATGACCGCGCTCACCAGGCTCTGGCCGGCGACCAGCTTGGGCCGGTTGGCGGCCGAGGTGGCCAACTCGGCCATCAGCACGTAGAGGTCGCGTTCGAGCGAGATCAGCAGGCCGTCGAGCTCCGAGCCCGGCGCCGCCTCGGCCCGCACCAAACCCAACGCCGCCTGGGCCTCATCGACGGCCCCGCCGGCTGCCACCGTGGGCGAGTCCTTGGCCACCCGCCCCCCGAACAGGAGCCCGGTGGTGCCGTCGTCGCCCCGCCGGGTGTAGATCTTCACGGCGCCGGTGACCCGGGGAGCGGCCGCGCTAGGCCGAGATCAGGGCCGCCGACAGCGTGATCGGCACCGAGGCCAGCGCCTTGGACACCGGGCAAGCCGCCTTGGTGGCCTCGGCCGCAGACTGGAAATCGGCCTCGCTGATCCCCGGCACCGCCGCCTCGCACAACAGCTGGATGGCGGTGATGGCGAAGCCGCCCTCGACCGCCTTGATGGTCACCCGGGCAGTGGTGTCCACACTGGTGGCCACGTGGCCGGCCTCGGCCAGACCGTGGGCCAGCGCCATGGAGTAGCAGCCGGCATGGGCCGCCCCCAACAGTTCCTCCGGGTTGGTCCCCGACCCTTCCTCAAAACGGGATTGGAACGAGTAGCTGGCCGCCACCGCCCCGCTCTCGGTGTCGACGGTCCCCTTCCCATCGACCAGCGTCCCTTCCCACCGGGCGTGCGCGCTGCGAACCGCCATCTCGAGGCTCCTCTCTCGTCGCTTTCTCCCGACCAACCTACGGCACCGCTTCGTACGACTCGGTCAGCCATGCCCGCACCTGGTCGTCGACGTCCTCGGGCCCTCGCAGGTTGACCACGTGGAACGACAGCGGCCCCACCGCCAGCGGCTTGCGGGCGATCCGGGGGCTGTTGATGCGCCGGGGCACCATGAAGGACATCGCCACCCAACGCGTCATGGGCCGCAGCTCCACGAACCCGCCAGACTTCTTGATGAAGATACCGACCGACACCGGTTCCACGTGGACTGGCCCGAGGGTCGCCAGGTGCGCCATGACCGCCTCGAACACCGGCCGCTCGAAGGCCGGCCCGGTCGAGAAGTACTCCTCCAGCGACAGGGCCGGGGCGCATTCGTGCGACTGCCTTTGCCTGCGGAATCGCCGACCGCAATCGGGGCACACCCACGATTCCATCGGGTGCCATTTTGCCAAGGCTGGGAAAAGGCCTCGGCGGTCGTGGCTCCCGGCCGCGGGCGGCATGCGGCCGGTACGCTGGCCACGACATGCGGGCCACGACATGCTGACCACGACGCTGCGTCAGACCGCCGAGGATGCGGCCGCGGTGTGGGTCGCGTCCACCGTCTCGCTGGAGGGCGTGTGCCTGTTCGGCTCGGTGGCGCGCGGCGACGACGACGAGACGAGTGACATCGACCTGCTCGTCGTCGGCACCGAGCCGCTGACCCCCGGTCACTTTCGCCGGATGCTCCCCGAATCGGTCCAAGAACGGGTGTCGGTCTCCTATTACGTCCCTGCCACGCTGGACGTGTACCTCGAGCGGTGGTCCCGCTTCGCCGTCCATCTCCGCACCGAGGGCCAGATCCTTGCCGACCGCCACGGCCTGCTGCGAGCCGCTCTCGAAACGGTCCGCCCGGTGGACACCGAATTCGAACTGCGGGAGCAGTTGGCCCACTTGGAGAACCTGGACCATCTCAACTGGTACGGGGGCGGTTTCCTCTTTCCCTTGTCCGATCTGTACCGGTTCGGCCGCACCGTCGTCTTCGCCCTACTGGCCGAGCGCGGGGTCTTTCAGTTCAACCACGAGCGAGCCTTCGCCGAGCTCAGCCGACAGCTGCCCGGTGCCGACGACGACGTGCGAACGGTGGCCGCCCTTCGCCCGTTTTTTCTCGTGACCAAGGGTCGGCTCGAAAGGGAGGACGTCCCGTTCTCCGACCTGGGATGCACCGATGAGGTGGCAGAAGCGATCGGTGCCGTCCGACGACTAGTACGGCTGAGCCAGCATGCCGCCAAGCTCACCGATTGAGCTCGATCTGTTCGACTTCGTCGACATTTTCGCCCGGGCCGTCAAGGCCGGCGATCCCCAACCCCGTCGGGTGGTTTCGCCGGGCGACGGCGCCGTCGTCTTCTGCGGTGGCTTCTTCGAGCAGTTGTTCCGACGCGTGCTGGCCAGCCCGATCTCCGGCTTCGATCCGGCGTCGAAGAGAAGGGCGGCACGGCTGGTCGAGGGAGCGGGCGGCGCACAAGCCGTGTCACCCGGGTTGCTGGCCCTGGTCACCTTCTTCGAAAGCTTCTGCGACATGTACCAAGACGTGCTTGAGGGTTCGTATGGCTCGGCGGAGATCACCTATGCCGAGTTCCACACCCGCTACCTGAGCCGGCTGATCGAGCGCGCCCTGGTCTGGGCCCGGGAGGTGCCGTACGAGGCGCTGGCCGATCGCATCGCGCTGGCGCAGTTGGTCTACGCCGACGCCATCGTGGCCATGCAATGGTGAGCGACAGCGAGAAAGAGCGGGTCCGGCTGGTCGAGATCGACTACGACCGCACCAACGACTTCATCAAGAGCGTCCTCACCACCGCGGGCGCCATGCGCGGCCTGGGAGTGACCCTCTGGCTGGGCCTGGTCGGCTTCGCTGTCCAGCAAGGCCTGTGGGAGCTGGGAGTGCTAGCGGCGGTGGTGGCGGTGCTGTTCCTTTTCCTTGACGGTTATCACGGCTGGCTCTACGAGGAGGCGCTCAAGCATGCCCGGGCGGCCGAGAAGGTCACGTCGCGCTACTACGACTTCCTGAGCCGGGGTGACGCCGACCCCGACGCCCTGCTCGACTTCCGGGAGGAACTGCGCTTCCACCGCTTCGGGCTGTGGTCCAACCTCCGGCACTTCGCCTGGCGCGACCTGCTGGTCGCCCGGCCGCCCCTCCTGTACCGGATCATCTACCCGTCGCTGGTCGGACTGGCCGTGGCCGTCGCCATCCTGGTGGGGGCCGGCGTGATCGGCAAGTAGCGGGCGCCTTCCGAGACGCCGAAATGGGGCACGGGGAGGCATTTTCCCCCCAGTAGCCTGGGGCGATGGCCCGATACCTGGAGGCGCTCGGCGAGCGCGTGGTGATCTTCGACGGGGCCACAGGCACCAACCTGCAGCTGCGCCAGCTGGGGCCCGACGACTTCGGCGGCCCGGCCCTGGAGGGGTGCAACGAGCTGTTGTGCGACACCCGGCCCGACGTGGTGGCCGACCTCCACCGCTCGTTCCTCGAGGTCGGCTGCGACGTGGTGGAGACCGACAGCTTCGGGTCGCTGCCGTGGGTGCTGGCCGAGTACGGCATCGCCCACCGCACGAAGGAGCTGGCCGCCAAGTCGGCTCGCATCGCCCGGGAGGTCGCCAGCGGCTTCGGGCGCGGGGGCCGGGAGGTATGGGTCGCGGGGTCGCTTGGGCCGGGCACCAAGCTGGTGTCGCTGGGCCAGATCGCCTTCTCGGACCTGCGCGACGGTTACCAGGAAGCGGCGGCGGGGCTCCTGGCAGGCGGCGTCGACCTTTTCATCATCGAGACCTGCCAGGACCTGCTGCAGGTCAAGGGGGCGGTCATCGGCTGCCGGCGGGCCATGGCGGCGGCGGGGCGCCAAGTGCCGGTCCAGGTCCAGGTCACCATCGAGCTGACCGGGCGGATGCTGCTGGGCACCGAGATTGGCGCCGCTCTGACCACCCTCGACGCCCTACGGCCCGATGTCGTGGGCATCAACTGCGCCACCGGGCCCGAAGAGATGAGCGAGCACCTGCGCTACCTGTCCCAGCACGCCCGGGTGCCGCTGTCGTGCCTCCCCAACGCCGGGCTGCCGTCGGTGGTCGACGGCCAGATGCACTACGAGCTGACGCCCGACCAGCTGGCGGCCCACCACGCCCGGTTCGTGACCGAGTACGGGCTCTCGGCGGTGGGCGGCTGCTGCGGTACCACGCCCGAACACCTGGCGGCGGTGGTGGCCGCCTGCTCGGACCTCACGCCTGCCCGTCGCTCGCCCGTCTGGGAGCCGGGGTGCGCCTCCATCTACACCCACGTGCCCTACGACCAGGAGCCGTCGGTGCTGGTGGTAGGCGAGCGGACCAACGCCAACGGCTCCAGGCGGTTCCGGGAGGCCATGCTGGCCTCCGATTGGGACACCTGCGTGGCCATGGCCCGCGACCAGGAGAAGGAGGGCGCCCACGTCATCGACGTGTGCGTCGACTACACCGGCGAGGACGGGGTCGCGGACATGGCGGAGGTCGCCTTCCGCTTCGCCACCCAGGCCACCCTGCCCCTGATGCTCGACTCCACCGAGGCGCCGGTGATCGAAACCGGCCTGCAACGCATCGCCGGCAAGCCCATCTTGAACTCGGTCAACCTGGAGGACGGGGCGGAGGCGGGGACGCGCTTCGATCGGTTTCTGAGCCTGGCCAGGGAGTACGGCGCCGCCGTGGTGTGTACCTGCATCGACGAGGAGGGACAGGCCCGCACCGCCGAGTGGAAGCTCCGGGCGGCGCGGTCCATCTACGACCTGGCGGTCGACAAGTACGGGATGGACCCATCGGATCTGTTGTTCGACCCGCTGGTGCTGCCCATCTCGACCGGCATGGAGGAGAGCCGGCGGGACGGGATCGAGACCCTCGACGGCATCCGGGCGATCAAGGACGCACTCCCCGGGGTGGGCACCATCGTGGGACTGTCGAACGTGTCCTTCGGGCTGTCGCCGGCCGCCCGCCAGGCGCTCAACTCGGTGTTCCTCCACGAGTGCCAGCAGGCGGGCCTCGACGCCGCCATCGTCCACGCGGCTCGGATCCTGCCGCTCAACAAGATCGATCCCCGGGCGGTCGAGGTGTGCCTCGACCTGATCTACGACCGGCGCCAGGCGGGATACGACCCGCTGCAGGAGTTGCTGGCCCTTTTCGAGGGCGTCTCCGCGGGGTCGGTGGCCAAAGAGGACCGCACCGGCTGGCCGGTGGAGCGGCGCCTCTCGCAGCGCATCATCGACGGCGACCGCGACGGGCTGGAGGCCGACCTGGAGGCGGCGCTGGCGTCGGGGCTGCCGGCACTGTCCATCGTGAACGACGTGTTGCTGGGCGGCATGAAGGTGGTCGGCGACCTGTTCGGTTCCGGGCAGATGCAGCTGCCGTTCGTGCTTCAGTCGGCGGAGACCATGAAGACGTCCGTCTCCTACCTGGAGCCCTACATGGAACGCTCCGATGAGGGCGGCAAGGGCCGGGTGGTGCTGGCCACGGTGAAGGGCGACGTCCACGACATCGGCAAGAACCTGGTCGACATCATCCTCACCAACAACGGCTACCAGGTCCACAACCTGGGCATCAAGGTGCCCCTGGCCGACATGATCGAAGCCGCCAAGGAGATCGGCGCCGACGCGATCGGGATGTCGGGCCTGCTGGTGAAGAGCACGCTGATCATGCGGGAGAACCTGCTCGAGCTGAACGACCGGGGCCTGGCGGAGCTTCCTGTCATCCTCGGCGGAGCCGCGCTGACCCGGACCTATGTGGAACGCGACCTGCGCTCCGAGTACGGGGGACGTCTGTTCTACGGCAAGGACGCGTTCGAGGGCCTGCACACCATGGACCGCCTGATGGACCTGAAGCGCTCCGGCCGGGAGGACCCCGATTTCGGCCGGGTCCCGGAGGGCCGGCAGGGCGCCGGCAGCCGGGCCGTCCGGGCGCTGTCCGACCGCTCGGCGCCAGCCGAGGGTGCACCGTCGCGGGCGCCTTCGGTCGTCGCCGACAATCCGGTGTTCACCCCGCCGGTCCTCGGCAGCCGGGTCGAGCGCGGCGTCGGCCTGGACGACATCGCCGCCTACCTCAACGAGACCGCCCTCTTCCGCGGGCAGTGGGGCTACCGCCCCGACAAGTCATTGGGCGAGAGCGACGACGAGTTCAAGGTGCGCGTCCGGGGAATCCTCCGGGAGCGCCTGGCAGCAGCCCGTGCCGAGGGGATCCTACGACCGGCGGTGGCTTACGGGTACTTCGCCGTCAACTCCGAAGGCGACGACCTCGTGGTCTGGAAGGACGAGAGCCGCACCGCGGAGTGGCTCCGCTTCTCCTTCCCGCGCCAGCTGTCCGAGCCTTGGCTGTCGATAGCCGACTTCTTCCGCTCCACCGGGTCGGGCGAGGCGGACTACGCGGCCTTCCACGTCGTCAGCATGGGAGCCGAGGTGTCGGAGGAGACGGCCAGGCTCTTCGCCGGGAACCACTACCAGGACTACCTGCACCTCCACGGCCTCGGTGTAGAGATGACCGAGGCGCTCGCGGAGCTCTGGCACCACCGGATCCGGTCGGATTGGGGGTTCGCCGGCGAGGACGGGCCGAGCCTCGGCGGGCTGTTCCGCCAGCAGTACCGTGGCGGCCGCTATTCGTGGGGCTACCCCGCCTGCCCCGACCTGGAGGACAACCTCAAGG
>JBOGGN010000435.1:0-10329 GCA_050744165.1 Acidimicrobiales bacterium
GAGGTGTGCGCCAAGCGGGCCATGGAGCACGGAGTCCGCAAGGTCGAGGTCCTCGTCAAGGGGCCGGGCTCGGGCCGGGAGACCGCCATCCGTAGCCTGATGAACGCCGGCATCGCGGTGGCCGGAATCAAGGACGTCACACCCATTCCCCACAACGGCTGCCGCCCCAAGAAGCGGCGCCGGGTCTAGGCGCGGGGAGTCGAGATGGCCAGATACACCGGTCCCGTGTGCCGCCTGTGCCGGCGCGAGAAGGTCAAGTTGTACCTGAAGGGTCCCAAGTGCGACTCGATGAAATGTCCCATCGAGAAGCGGCCCTACCCGCCCGGCGAGCACGGCCGGGACCGAATGCGCCAGGGGTCGGAGTACCTGACCCAGCTGCGTGAAAAGCAGAAGGCCCGTCGCATCTACGGGGTGCTGGAGAAGCAGTTTCACACCCTGTACCAGGAGGCCACCCGCCAGAGCGGCATCACCGGCGAGAACCTGTTGCGCATGCTCGAACAGCGGCTGGACAACGTGACCTTCCGGGCCGGCTGGGCCGCCAGCCGCAGCCAGGCTCGCCAGTTCGTGCGCCACGGCCACGTGCTGGTGAACGGCAAGCGGGTCACCGTGCCCTCCTACCGGGTCCGCAAGTCGGATGTGGTTTCCCTGAAGGACAAGTCCCGCAACATGATCCTGATCCGCCACAACCTCGACACCTTGGACCGGCGCATGCCCGCGTGGCTGGAGCAGGTCGAGGGTTAGTTCGAGGTCCTGGTCATCGACGTCCCCCTCCGAGAGCAGATCGACACCGGCGTCCGGGAATCCCTGATCGTCGAGCTCTACTCGAAGTAGTCCACCCCCACCTTTGAAGTAAATCCAAGAGGCCAGAAGAAGGAACCAGCCATGCTCATCATCCAACGCCCCAGCGTCGAGGCCCTCGGCGAGGAGGAGGCCGACCGCCAGCGCTTCGCCATCGGCCCGCTGGAGCCCGGTTTCGGCTACACCCTCGGCAACTCCCTGCGCCGCACGCTCCTTTCCTCCATCCCCGGCGCCGCCGTCACCCAGGTGCGTTTCGATGACGCCCTGCACGAGTTCACCACCCTGCCGGGGGTCAAGGAAGATGTCACCGACATCATCCTCAACCTGAAGGACGTGGTGCTCCGCATGGCCACCGACGACTCGGTGACCCTGCGCCTCGACGTGCGCGGGCCCGCTGTGGTCACCGCGGGCGACATCCAGCCCACCTCCGACGTGGAGATCCTGAACACCGATCTGGTCATCGCCACCCTCAACGCCAAGGGCCGCCTGGCGGTCGACATCGCCGTCGAGCGAGGCCGGGGCTACGTCTCCGCCGACCGCAACAAGCGCTCGTCGACCATCGGGGTCATCCCCATCGACTCCATCTTCTCGCCGGTGCGGCGGGTCGCGTTCACCGTCGAGCCTACCCGGGTGGAGCAGTCCACCAACTTCGACCGCCTCATCCTCGACATCGAGACCGACGGCTCCATCTCGCCCCGGGAGGCGTTGGCCTCGGCCGGCGACACCCTGCGGGCCCTGGTCAGCCTGGTGGCCGAGATGAGCGAGGTTCCCATGGGCCTCGAGCTGGGCGACGTCGGCATCTCCGGCAGCGGCTCCCCGGACCTGGACCTGCCAATCGAGGAGTTGGACCTGTCCGAGCGGCCCCGCAACTGCCTGAAGCGGGCCCAGATCAACACCGTTGGCGAGCTGGTGTCCAAGACCGAGGACGACCTCCTGGCCATCACCAACTTCGGTCAGAAATCCCTCGACGAGGTCCTCCAGAAGCTCGACGAGCGGGGCCTGGCGCTGCGCAACAAGGAGGGCTAGCCGGTGGCCACTCTTCCCGGCCGACCCAAGAAGGGCCGTCGCTTCGGCGGCAGTGCAGCCCACCAGAAGGCGATGTTCGGCAACATGGTGGCGTCGCTGATCGCGGCCGAGGCCATCGTCACCACCGAGGCCAAGGCCAAGGCGCTTCGGCCCATCATCGAAAAGTGTGTCACCAAGGCCAAGCAGGGCGCCGAGGCGGGGACCACCCGCCGGGTGGCCAACGAGCGGCGGGTGGTGGCCCTGATCCGGGACAAGGAGATGGCCACCAAGCTCTTCGACGAGATCGGCCCCCGTTATGCCGACCGCCCCGGCGGCTACACCCGCATCTTGAAGTTGGGTCCCCGCCACGGCGACGACGCGCCGATGGCCCGAATCGAGTTCGTGTAGCCACCCTGTCGTTCAGGGAGCCGTCGCTCTTCGGGGAGCAGCAGTCCGGCGCTCCCCCCGCCGTTGTGGACGGTCCCACCGTCCGCCTCCGCCTCGACGTGGCGTACCTCGGCAGCGGCTTCCACGGCTTCGCCATCCAACCGCGGGTGCCCACCGTCGGCGGCGCCTTGGCCGCCGCTCTGGAGCGCAACCTGCGCCACACCAATGAACTGACCTGCGCCGGGCGCACCGATGCCGGCGTCCACGCCTGGGGCCAGGTGGTGAGCCTCGACGTCCGGGCCGGCGTCGACCCGGTGGCCCTGCAGCGGGCGCTCAACAAGTCCCTGCGGCCGGCGGTGGTGGTCCGGTCGATCGCCGTCGCCGATCCCGCCTTCGACGCCCGCCGCAGCGCGACCGGCCGCACCTACCGCTACACCGTCCTCAACCGGCCTATCGCCGACCCCTTCGTGGCCGCCACCGCGTGGCAGGTGGCGGCGCCGCTGGACCTCGGTTCCTTGCGCCTGGCGTGCGACCCTCTGTACGGCGAGCACGACTTCGCCTCGTTCTGCCGTCGCCCCCCCGAGGGCGCCTCCACGGTCCGTAGGGTGCGCCGGGCCGAGTGGTCCGACCTCGGCGACGGCCGGCTGCGCTTCGAGATCGAGGCGTCGTCCTTCTGCCAGCAGATGGTGCGCTCGGTGGTGGGCACCATGGTCGACATGGGCCTGGGGAAAAGGCGCAGCGGGGAAATGGCGTTCATCCTCCGCCAGCGGGACCGGGCGCTCGCCGGCCAACCGGCCCCGCCCCATGGGTTGTGCCTCTGGGAGGTGGCCTACGGCCAGCGGTGACGCCGTGACGGCGCCATGGCGTCGGGTCGTCGGCATCGCCGGCGTGGTGGCCCTGGTGGTCGTGGCCACCGCCTGCCATGCCTCGCCTGCTCGGCCGAAGACCGTCCCTTTGCCTCGGTCGATGGCGGCGGTCGGGGACTCGATCACAGAGGCCTACGACGTCAACTCGGCCGGGTTCTTGAAGGACAACCCGGCGGAATCCTGGTCGACCGGAACCGACGCCGCGGTCGACTCCCAGTACCAGCGCATCCTCGCAGCTGTGCCTGCAATCGTCGGCCATGGGTTCAACGACGCCGTCTCCGGTTCCAAGATGGCGGCACTCGACGGCCAACTGCGTCAGGCGGCGTCCCAACAGGTCGACTACGTGACCGTCCTCATGGGAGCCAACGATCTGTGCACCTCGTCGGTGACGACCATGACGCCGACGGCCACGTTTTCCCAGCAGCTGTCCTCGGCATTGACCGATTTCTTCGCCTCCGACCCTCGGGCCCACCTGTTGGTGGCGTCCATTCCCAACCTGTACAACCTGTGGACCACGCTGCACAGCAACGCCTCGGCCGAACTGGTCTGGGGGGTGGGGCACCTGTGCCAGTCGATGCTGGCCTACGGCGGCACCGAGGCTGACCGCCAGGCGGTATCGCTACGCGAGATCGCCGACAACGCGGCGCTGGCGTTGGTGTGCGGACAGTTTCGAAACTGCCGGTTCGACGGCGGCGCTCTCAACCGGCAATCGTTCTCCGAGTCCGACATCAGCCCGGTGGACTACTTCCATCCGAGCCTTCTAGGTCAGGCGAAGCTGGCCGCCGTCACCTGGGCCGCAGGCTACTGGCCGTCGACTCGCTAGCCCTCTACTCGAGCGGGGAGAAACCCCGAGATGGCACGCCGAAGAAATCCCACCGATTTTCTCCCCCCCGGATGTCAATTACACACTGAGCAGGCAGTCCTCGGTGCCGAACGGGTTGTGCACCTTCTCGGCATCCTCGTCGTTTTCCCAGTGATCGCCGTCAACCAGGTAGCGATAACGGTACGTCTGGTCGGTGGGAAGCGAGATGGTCACGCTGAATCGGCCGTTCTTGCGCCGAGTCATCGGATGTTCGTCCGGGGACCAATCATTGAAATCGCCACACACGCTCACCGTCTCCGCCGCGACTTGGGCTGGGAACTCGAAAGTTACTCGACACGTTTTCGTCGTTTTCCCGTAGGTCTTTTTTGCCACGGTGGCAAGTCTAGAACGGTGGATCAGTCAAATGGTTCCACTCGATATCCGGCCGCCTTCAACGCGTCGAGGACGGCCGACTGATGCTCGGGACCGCGCGTTTCGACGGTCATCTGGACGTCGACCTCGTGGATGCCGAGTTCCATTCCCGAGCGGTGGTGGGCCACCTGCAGCACATTGAGGTTGAGGCCCGCGAGGGTGGCGGTCAGGCCCGCCAGGGCGCCGGGACGGTCGTCGAGCACGGCCCGGAACACGAGGTAGCGACCCGCGGCCGACAGTCCGTGGTCCACCATTTTCAGCAGCAGCAGGGGATCAACGTTGCCGCCCGACAGCACCGCAACGGCCGGTCCCGCACCGGGCACCTTGCCGGCGAGGATGGCAGCCAGGCCGACCGCCCCGGCGGGCTCAACCACGGCCTTGGCCCGCTCCAGCAGCAGCAGCATGGCCCGGGCGATCTCCTCCTCATCGACGGTCACCACCAGGTCGACGAAGGCGCTCACGTGGGCCAGCACCAGATCAGAGGTCGACTTCACGGCGATGCCGTCGGCCATGGTGTGCAGGTGCTCGAGGGTGACGGCCCGGCCCGCGGCCAGCGAGGCGCTGATACAGGCCGCCCCGACCGGCTCAACCCCCACCACCTTGATTCCCGACCGGCGCTGGGCCAAGGCGGCCGAGATGCCCGAGACCAAGCCGCCGCCGCCGACGGGCACCACCACCACTTCGGCGTCGGGCGCCTCGTCCAGGAGCTCGAGGCCGATGGTGCCCTGGCCCGCCATGATCAGTGGGTGATCGAAGGGCGACACGTAGTGGGCTCCCGTATCGGCCGCGTACTGCTGGGCCAGGAGGAAGCAGTCGTCGACGACCTTGCCCGCCAGGCGCACGTCGGCCCCGTAGTTGCGGGTGGCCTCCACCTTGGGCAACGAGGCTCCCTCGGGCATGAAGATGGTGGACTTGATGCCCGCCCGGGTGGCCGCGAAGGCCACCCCCTGGGCGTGGTTGCCGGCCGAGGCGGCGACGACCTCGCTGCCGGCTGGGAGCCGGGCGATCAAGTTGGATGCGCCCCGGACCTTGAACGAACCGGTGCGCTGGTAGTACTCCGGCTTGAGAATCACCGGGCGGCCAGCCAGCTGGCTCAGGGTGTCGCTGCGGCGTACTGGCGTGGCCCGGATCACCGGCGCCAGGCGCTTCTGGGCCTCTTCGATCTGCGCCAGGTCGATCAGCGTCTCGGTCGTGGTCACCGGGCTCCGGGGTTCACGAGGTCTCCAAGCCGGGCAGCGCTCCCGGGGTGCTGGCTGTGGCGGCCAGCGCCGCCGCGGCGGCCAGCTCGCGATCCAGGCGCCGGTCCTCGCGGATGGCCTCGCGTTCCTCGGCGGTCATCCATTGGACCCCGACGATCATCACTGCCAGCAGGCCCAGCAACTCCCCGGCGGCCCACAGGATCCCGGCACCGGCCTGCTGGTCCGACAGAGCGAGGCCGGGCGCGATCAGCTTGGTCTGGGTGACCAGGGCGACGCCGATGATGGTGTGGAACGGCAAGGCCATCATCACGTACATCATGCGGGCCCCGTAGCCCAGGCGGTGGGGGGTGGGGTCGAGCCCGACCACCGGCCAGAAGAAGAGGCAGCCCGAGAGTACGAAGGCGACATGGATGAGGTCGTGCAGCGGGACTGATTGCAACGTCTCTGCGTACAGCGGGGTGAAGTACAGGGCGAACATCAAGCCGCCGAAGGCCGACCATGCGGTCACCGGGTGGGTGAGGAGGCTGACCGGGCGGCTGTGCAGGATCTTGATGAGCCGGGCCCGCAATCCACGCTTGGCGCTTTGCAGCGCCAGGGTGATCGGGGCGCCGAGGGCCAGGAGCACCGGTGCCACCATGCCCAGCAGGAGGTGCTGGATCACGTGGGCGGTGAAGGACGTGGTGTCGGCGGTGCCGATGCCGCTCTGGGTGGCGACCGCCAGCACCAGCAGGCCCGAGAGGTAGGCCGAGGTACGCCGCCACGGCCACTGCCGACCCCGCCGGCCCAATCGGTGGGCCGCCGCCAGGTACCACCAGCCGGCAAGGAGGATGACGAAAGCAGCGGACGGCTCCAGTCGGCTCCCCGTCACCACCTCACCGGCATTGAAGACCACCGCGGTCACGAGTCACGACGCTACTTCTGGGAACGTCGCGGTCGTGACCCGGGTGGCCGAGGTACTAGAAAGACTGACGGTGTCCTCCGCCACCACCCTCCCGGCTCCCGCCAAGAGTCGGCGCCCCGAGTTGCTCGCCGTCGGGACGGTCGTGTGGCTGGCGTCGGAGTTGATGTTCTTCTCCGGGTTGTTCGCGGCGTATTACTCGCTGCGGGCTCAGAGTGCGGTGTGGCCACCGAAGAACGCCAACCTTGACGTCCTCAGCGCCACCATCGCCACCGCCTTGCTTGTCGGGTCCAGCGGCACCATGCAACTAGGCGTGCGAGCCGTGCTCCGCAACGACCGGGTCGCCTACCTCCGATGGCTGGCGGTGACCTTCGTGCTTGGGGCGGTGTTCGTCGCGTCGCAGGCCAACGACTGGTCCAAGTTGAACTTTTCGATCAGCTCCAACGCCTACGGCTCCGCCTTCTACCTCATGACCGGCTTCCACGGGCTCCATGTCATCGGCGGCCTGCTGGGGATGCTCATTGTCGGTGGCCGGGCGCTGTCGCCCGGCTTCGGCGCCGATGACCTGCCTTCAGTGGAGATGCTGTCCTACTACTGGCACTTCGTCGACGCCGTATGGATCGCACTATGGCTGACGATCTTCTTCATCCGCTGACCGCCTCGCGCCCCTTCCGCGGGCCCCGCCTGGTCGTGGCCGCGGGCTTCCTCACCCTGGCGGCGCTGGTGGTCTTCTTCGCCACCCGGGGTCGGGCGTCGGCTCTTCCTGCTGGGCGGCCCGGTAACTCACTTGCTGCGGGCATCGGGGCCGCTCCGTTCACGACCGATCAGGTGGCGGCGGGGGGGCAGCTGTTCGCGGTCCACTGTTCCAGTTGCCATGGCCTCAAAGGCGCCGGCACCTCCAACGGGCCCACCCTGGTGGGGGTGGGGGTGGCGTCGGCCGACTTCTACCTGCGAACGGGGCGGATGCCGCTGAACGACCCCCACGCCCAGGCGACCCGCCACCACCCGGTCTTCCCCCCGGACCAGATTCAGGACCTCGATGCCTACGTGGCCTCCCTCGGGCCCGGGACTCCCATCCCCACCGTGCTCCCCGGAACTCTGCCCGCCGGCTACCAGCTGTACGCCGACAACTGCGCCCAGTGCCACAACGTGGGCGGCTCCGGGGGGGCGCTCGGCTACGGCGACATCGTGCCCTCGCTGCGCAACGCCAGCGCCTTGGATGTCGTCGAGGCGGCCCGGATCGGCCCCGCCCCCATGCCGGTTTTCAACCCCTCGACGCTCTCCGAACAGCAGATCTCCGACATCGCCGACTACGTCGAGTACCTGCACCACCCCGATGACCGTGGCGGCCTCGGTCTCGGCCACGTAGGTCCCATCCCCGAGGGTTTCGTGGCGTGGGTGATCGGCATGGGCGCCTTGATCCTGGTGACGCGCCTGATCGGGACCCGGGCATGACCGAGCAGGTGCCGACCTCGGGCGACGACGCCTACCGCCTGCAGGGCCGGCCCGGCGCCGAACGGCGCGTCGAGCGCCGCATCGGCCTGTACTGGGGCATCACCGCGGTGTCCGCCCTGGTCCTGGCGGGCGTCTACCTGTCCGGTGGCCAGCCCCAGATCGAAGGGCTGCTGTTGCTGATCGCCTTCGGCTCGCTCGGCCTGGGCTTCGTCGTGTTCGCCCGCGACCTGCTCCCAGGGAGCGATCAGACCGCCGACCGGGGCGACCACGTCTCCTCCGAGGAGGAACGCAAGGCCGCCGGCACCGCTTTCGAGCGCGGCGAGCAGCCCTTCGTCCGACGTTCGTTCCTGCTGCGGATGCTGGGGCTGGCCGGAGGGGCACTCGGGATCGCGGCCTTGTTCCCGATCAACTCTCTCGGCCCCCGTCCCGGCGACACGCTGGCCCACACCAGCTGGAAGAAGGGGTCCCGCCTGGTCGACGCCGACAACCGTCCGGTCCGGCTGGGCGACCTGGCCGTCAACGGGGTCCTCACCGTCTTTCCCGAGGGGGCGGCTGGCGACGAGGACAGCCAGACGGTGCTCATCAACCTGGGCGACGCTCCACAAGACGTGCGGCCCGGGCGCCAAGACTGGTCGGTCGCGGGGCACGTTGCCTACTCCAAGGTGTGCACCCACGCCGGCTGCCCGGTCGGGCTGTACCGGTCGCTCAGCCACGAGTTGCTCTGCCCCTGCCACCAGTCGACCTTCGACGTCCTCGACGGCTGCCGGCCAGTGTTCGGTCCCGCCGCCCGGTCGCTGCCGCAACTGGCCCTGATGGTCGACCAGGACGACTACCTGCAGGCCCAGCACGACTACTCCGAGCCGATCGGGCCCGGGTACTGGAACCGCGGATGAGCGAGGGGGAGGCCACGGACCCAGACGCCATGGGCCCGGCCACCGCCGAGGACGATGGCGGCCGCAGGAGGCACCGCCGACGGAGCCGGGGCTCGCCAATCGAGGCCGGCGTGCACTGGATCGACGACCGCCTCGGGGTGTCGCGCTTCACCCAGACCGTGCTCGACAAGATCTTCCCCGATCACTGGTCATTCATGATCGGCGAGATCGCCCTCTACTGCTTCGTCGTCCTCGTGGGAACGGGCATCTACCTGACGTTCTTCTTCTCGCCGAGCAGCCAGGTCGTCATCTACCACGGCAGCTACCGGCCGCTGCAGGGACTGCCCGTATCGGCCGCCTTCAACTCGGTGTTGAACATCAGCTTCGGGGTCCGAGCGGGCCTCGTCATGCGCCAGATGCACCACTGGGCGGCCCTGGTGTTCCTGGCCGCGATCGTCGTTCACCTGTGCCGCATCTTTTTCACCGGGGCCTTCCGCCGTCCCCGCGAGGTCAACTGGATCATCGGCGTCACCCTGCTGGTGCTGGCCATGGCCAACGGGTTCACCGGCTACTCGCTGCCTGACGACCTGCTGTCTGGTACCGGCCTGCGGATCGCCTACTCCATCGTGCTGTCCGTCCCGCTCGTCGGTTCGTGGCTGGGGTTCTTGTTCTTCGGGGGCAAGTTCCCCGGGACCGACACCATCCAGCGGTTCTTCGTCATCCACGTGCTGCTGGTACCGGCGCTGATCGCGGTGTTCCTGACCGCCCATCTGGCCATCCTGTGGCACCAGAAGCACACCGACTTCCCGGGCCCGGGGAAGTCCGAGACCACCATCCACGGAAGCCGGCTGTGGCCGCAGTACGCCGTCAAGTCGATGGCCTTGTTCTGCTTCGTGGTGGCCGTCCTGGCCGGCCTCGGAGGCCTGGCCCAGATCAACCCCATCTGGATCTACGGGCCCTACCAGCCCGCCGCGGTTACCTCGGCGTCACAACCGGACTGGTACATCGGCTGGCTGGAGGGCGCGCTGCGCATCATGCCACCCTGGGAAATCCGAGTGTTCCACCACAGCATCCCCAACCCCTTCTTCCCTGGCGTGTTGTTGCCCAGCATCACCTTCGGGATGCTGTATGCATGGCCGTTCCTGGAGCGCCACTTCACCAAGGACAACGAGCGCCACAACCTCCTCGACCGGCCAAGGGACCGCCCGCTGCGAAGCGCCTTCGGCGTGTCCACGATGACGTTCTACGCCATCTTGTTCCTGGCCGGTGCGACCGATGTGCTGGCTCCGACCTTCGGGCTGTCATTCCAGGCGCTGGTGCACCTGTTCCAGGTCGCCGTCTTCCTTCTCCCCGCGGTGATGGGGCTGCTCACCTGGCGGGTCATGAAGGAGCTGTCCCGGCAGCGGACGCATCCCATCCAGCAACCGGTCGGCGGCCGGATCCGGCGGACGCCGACCGGCGGCTACGAGCTCGAGGAGCCGCCGCCCGACGGGCACCAACCTGGCGATGGGTCTGCCCCCGAAGCAGCGGCGCCAGACCAGGCGCTGGAACCGTCCTGACCCGACACCCACACCAATACCGAGAGCCCCTGCAGTGCAAGGGAGCTCTCCCGTTT
>JBOGGN010000436.1:0-18233 GCA_050744165.1 Acidimicrobiales bacterium
CCTTCCGCTCACCGCCCACTTGCCCGTCGTGCCCTGCCGGGGCGGCGAGGCGGTGCTGCTCCGGCTGTTCGAGCCGCTCTGCTACCGCGTCGCCGCGGCCAGCCGCCCGCTGGACCCGGCGTTTCCAGGCTGGGGGGACAGCCGCTACCTCGACGTGGAGCTCGCCTCCACCTGCCTGCTGCGCGATCTCCTCGACCACCTCTACGTACTGCTCCCGGTGCTCGACGACGACAAGCATTACTGGGTCGGGCCCGACGAGGTCGACAAGCTGCTGCGTCGGGGCGGCCGGTGGCTGGCCGGCCACCCGGATCGGGAGTTGGATCGCGCACCGTTACCTGCGCCACGACCGGCGCTTGGCCCGCGAGGCCCTGGCCCGGCTGATGGAGGAAGACGTCCAGGACGATCCCGACGAGACCCAGGCGGCCGGCGACGCCGAGGAGGCGGCCGTCGAGGAGCGGATAAGCCTCGGCGAACAGCGCCTGTCGGCGGTCGAAGCGGCCATCGGCGCCAGCGGTGCCCGCCGGGTGGTCGACCTGGGCTGCGGCTCGGGCAAGCTGGTGCAGCGCCTCCTGCGCAGCCCGCAACTGGACATGGTCCTCGGCGTCGACGTGTCCCACCGGGCACTGGAGGGCGCTTCCCGCCGGCTCCACCTCGACACCATGGCACCTCGCCAGCGCCAGCGGGTAGAGCTGGTACAAGGCGCCCTGACCTACCGGGATCGCCGGCTGTCGGGCTACGACGCGCCCACCGTGGTCGAGGTCGTGGAGCACATCGATCCGCCTCGCCTCGGTGCCTTCGAGCGCGCCGTGTTCGGGCATGGGCAGTTCCCGACTGTGGTGCTGACGACACCCAACGTCGAGTACAACGTCCGCTTCGAGCGCCTGCCGGCCGGCCAACTGCGCCACCGCGACCACCGTTTCGAGTGGACCCGGGCCCAGTTCCGCGACTGGTCGGCGGCGGTGGCGTCAGCCCACGGCTACCAGGTCGTGCGCTCGGGCATCGGGCCCGCCGACCCCGAGGTGGGCGCCCCCACCCAAATGGCGGTGTTCCACCGATGAGCACCACCATCGCCCTCCCCGAACTGTCGCTGGTGGTGCTGGTCGGCGTATCCGGCTCGGGCAAGTCGAGCTTCGCGGCCCGACATTTCCACCGCAGCGAGGTCCTGTCGTCGGACTTCTGCCGCGGCCTGCTGAGCGACGACCAGAACGACCAGTCGGTCACCGCTGCCGCCTTCGAGGTGCTCCATTTCATCGCCGGAAAGCGGCTCGAGGCGGCGAAGCTGGTCGTCGTCGACGCCACGAACGTGCAGGCCGCCGACCGGGCGGCGCTGGTCGCACTGGCCAAGCGCCACCACGTCTTGGCGGTCGCCATCGTCCTCGACGTGCCCGAGGACGTCTGCCGGGTCCGCAACGCCGCACGGCCGGACCGGGACTTCGGCCCCCACGTGGTCCGCAACCAACGCCGCCAGCTGGGGCGGTCCCTCGCCGGCCTGCGCCGAGAGGGTTTCCAGCACCACTGGATCCTGCACGGCGTCGCCGAAATCGATGCCATCACCATTGAACGCCAGCCGCTGTGGAACGACCGGCGCGCCGACCACGGGCCCTTCGACATCATCGGCGATGTCCACGGCTGCTACGACGAGCTCGTCGAGCTGCTGGGCGCGCTCGGCTACCGGATCGAGGAAGGTCCTGATGGCCCGGTCGCCTCACACCCCGCCGGCCGCCGCTCCTTTTTTGTCGGCGACCTGGTCGACAGGGGCCCCGCGGTGGCCGCCGTGCTGCGCCTCGCAATGAACATGGTCGCCTCCGGCAAAGCCCTCTGCGTGCCCGGCAACCACGAGGCCAAGCTGCTGCGGGCGCTCCGGGGTCGCAACGTGACGGCCAACCACGGCCTGGCGGAGTCGCTGGCCCAGCTTGCGGTCGAGCCGCCCGAGTTCTCGGTCCGGGTGGCGTCCTTCATCGACGGCCTGGTCAGCCACCTGGTCCTCGACGGCGGCGACCTGGTGGTGGCCCACGCCGGCCTGCGGGCCGACCTGCAGGGACGGGCCTCGGCCGCCGTGCGATCGTTCGCTCTCTACGGCGACACCACCGGCGAGACCGACGAGTTCGGCCTGCCGGTGCGCTACCCGTGGGCCGACGACTACCGGGGCCGGGCGACGGTCGTTTACGGCCACACGCCGGTGCCTGAGCCGGTATGGGTCAACCGCACGATCTGCGTGGATACCGGTTGCGTCTTCGGCGGCCGGCTGACCGCCCTGCGTTACCCCGAGAAGGAGCTGGTCTCGGTCCCCGCCCACCGTGAGTACTGGGCTCCGGCGCGGCCACTGACCCCGGCGCCTCCTCCCGACGGCACCGCCGCCGGCCGCGCCCCCGCCGATCTCGACCTCGAGGACGTGCTTGGCAAGCGGATCATCACCACCGGCCTCGCCCCGACGGTCACCATCCGGGAGGAAAACGCGGCCGCCGCCCTTGAGGTCATGAGCCGATTCGCTGCCGACCCTCGCTGGCTGGTCTACCTGCCACCCACCATGTCCCCGACCGCGACGAGCCACCGCGAAGACCTCCTGGAGCACCCTGCTGAGGCTTTTGCGCCCTACCGCGCCGCAGGCGTCGAGCGGGTCGTGTGCCAGGAGAAGCACATGGGCTCGCGGGCCGTCGTCGTGGTGTGCCGAGCGCCCGAAGTAGCTGCCCGTCGATTTCTCGTGACCGAGGGTGGCGCGGGCGCCGTCGTCACCCGCACCGGGCGGCCCTTCTTCGCCGACCCGGCCTGGGAGGAAGCGGTCCTCGACCGTGTCCGGGCTGCGGTCGGGCAGGCCGGCCTTTGGGAGGAGCTGGGGACCGACTGGCTGGTACTCGATTGCGAACTCCTGCCGTGGTCGGCCAAGGCCGAGGAGCTGCTCCGGGGCCAGTACGCCTCGGTGGGCGCCGCCGCCACCGCCGACTTGGGGGCCGAGATCGCCGTACTGGAGGCGGCCTACGAGCGGGGTATTGATGTCGGCGCCCTGCTGAAGGTGGGGAAACGGCGCCAGATCATGGCCGGCCAGTTCACCGACGCCTACCGGCGCTACTGCTGGCCGGTCGATTCGGTGGCCGACCTACGCCTGGCACCGTTCCAGGTCCTGGCCGGAGAAGGCTCGGTGCACGCCCTCCGTGACCACCTTTGGCACCTCGACCTGCTGGGGCGACTGTGCCAGGCTGATCCCGGCCTGCTGCGTCCCACCGCGGCCGTCACCGTCGACCTCGCCGATGCCCCGAGCGAGGCGGCGGCCGTCGCCTGGTGGGAGCAAATGACCGCAGGCGGTGGTGAGGGCATGGTCGTCAAGCCGGTCGGGGTCGTCCATCGGGGCCCCAAGGGTCTGGCGCAGCCGGGCATCAAGTGCCGCGGCCGCGACTACCTCCGGATCATCTATGGCCCGGAGTACACCGCCCCGGAGAACCTGGTCCGGCTCCGGGCCCGGTCACTGGGCCACAAGCGGTCCCTGGCGCTGCGGGAGTTCGCCCTCGGGATCGAGGCGTTGTCGCGCTTCGTCGCCGGCGAGCCGCTGTACCGGGTCCACGAGTGCGTGTTCGGCGTCCTCGCACTGGAGTCCGAGCCCGTCGACCCCCGCCTGTAAGCGGGCGGCCCTGCCCGGGCGGCTTCAGATCCGCCCAGTCTGGCGTCGCCGCCGGCCACCTGGTGCCTGATGATCCAGTGGGGCGGTTTCCCGACGCGCCATCACTGGACGTTCTTGGCCGCGTTTGGTGAACCTGGGATCTCAAATGGTTGTAGCGCTGCATCAGCCGCGGTCAGGTTCACCAAACGCCGCCAAGTTCACCAAACGCGGCCAAGTTCAGCACGAGACCTCTCCCCGCCGAATCCGTCACCCGGGGTAGACCGAGTGGCCGCCCGGAAGGCAGGTGGCGGGGCGGCTGCCCGGAACGCTTCCGCCGCCGGCGGGTCCGCCGGCGGGACCTCCGGCTGCAGCGAGCGCTGTCGCTTAGCCAGTAGCGGCACGAGCCGCCACTTTGGCGATCACCGAGGCCTCGACGGCGGTCGGGACGCTGCTGGTGATGCCGAAAAACTCGATGGTGACGAGCAGCCGAGGCCCGGTGATCAGCACCACGTCGGCGGTGGATTGCACCCCTTGACTGAAGTAGGTCCCGGTGTAGGAGACGTGTAACGAGCCGGCCACGTTGGCCGGGCCGGAGCCCCGGCCGGGCTCAACGGTAGCGGTGGCGCTCTGAATGGTGGCCCCGCCGTAGCTGGCCCCCGAGGCCGCTTGGTCGAAACACTTCGTGAACTTGGGGTTCGTCAGCATCGCCGTCTCCGCCGCCACGTCGGTGTCGTTCGAGAAGCTGGCCGCGGTCGAGACCACGATCTCCTCGCCCTGGGTGAACGGCCCCGACTGGGTGCTGGCGGTTACATCTGGGGTGACGTCGCGCACCGCTAGGCAGTGAGCGAGTTGCGAGGCCACGTCCACGAATGCGCCCTCGGGAATGGAGGGACCCTCCGCCATCCAGCCAGTTGGCAGGTCGGAGGTCTGAACGACGACCCCGCTCAGGGCGGCCGTGCTCGTGGCCGCGGACGTGGTCGTCGGGGCGATCGAGGTGGTCACCGTCGTACTTGCCGACGGAGAGGCGGCCTTCTTGCCACCCGCGGCGCCAGTGCAGCCAGTCGCCGCCAGTGCCACCACGACCAACGCCACCATGGCGCCTCGTCCGCCGGCCACCATGGCGCCTCGTCCGCCCGAGGTGCAGAACTTCACACCCGAATTTACCTTGCCTCGGCTCCGGTTCCGGCCGGCACCGGCTGGGACAGCGGCCACAGGAGGCGGGCGATCGAGAACCACCACGCCGGCCCGAGCCCTGCCAAGATCGGGCGATGCGCTACGGGATGATCCTGCCCGGGGGGACTCCCGGCCAGCAGGTGGAGCAGGCGGTGCTCGCCGAGGAATGCGGCTGGGACGGCGTATTCGTGTTCGACACCGCCTACGGCGTCGATGCCTGGTCGTTGCTGGCGGCGATGGCCGTGCGAACCCACCGGGTCCGCCTGGGGACGATGCTCACGCCCCTGCCGTTCCGCCGTCCCTGGAAGCTGGCCAGCCAGGTCGTCACCGTCGACCAGCTATCGGACGGCCGGGCCATCCTGGTCGTTGGCATCGGGGCGCTCGGGCCCGAACTCCCGGCGACGGGTGAGGTGAGCGGGGTACGGGAACGGGCCGAGCGGCTGGACGACGGCATCGACCTGATGCGGGCGCTTTGGGCCGGAGCCACCAACTATCAAGGCCGGTATTACCAGTACGGCATCGAGGACAACGACATCGTCAGCGCCGCCCAACCGGTCCAACAGCCGATCCCCATCTGGGTCGTCGGGGTCTGGCCCCGACCCCGCTCGATGCGTCGAGTGCTGCGCTGCGAGGGTGTCATCCCCCAATATCAAGTGGAAGAACGTGAGGCAACAGCGGACGACTTGCAGGCCCTCGGGTCGTGGCTACGGGACAACGGCGCGGCTGCCGGTTTTGACGTCATCGCCGAAGGAAAGACCCCAGCTGACGACAAGGCGGCTGCCGCCGAGCAGGTGGCCCCGTGGGCCGGCGCGGGCGCCACGTGGTGGCTGGAGAACAACTGGGGGTCACCGGCCCACAGCCCCGAGCGGATGGCGCAAGTCACTGCCCGCCTGAAGGCTGGTCCGCCGGCGCCCTAGCCGCCGGAGCGCCCTAGCCGATCTTCGGCTGTCTAGGCCGCCTTGCGCAGCGGGGCCTCCCCGGCTCCATGCGCTACCTGCGGCGCAGCCGGGGGCGCCACGGGGGCGCTGGCGAGGGGAGCGTCGGGTTCGACCACCGTGGGCTCCGCCGAGCCGTCGATCTCCGTCCCGTCGGGCGATGGCGCATACACCCAGACACGGCGGAGAGCGCCGCCCTCCCGCACCACGCACACCACGATGACTGCGAGACAGGCCATGACCAAGGCCACCATCACAACGTCGGAAACAGACACCCCATCCACCCTCCCCGTCGCAGTCGATCCAGGTCCCCCGGGTGCGACGGCGCTGCCGGGGCGGCCCGGCGGGGCAGTCCACCGGTCCTAAACGTGATCGGCACTCCGGCACCGACCCTTAAGCCATCTTCGCCGTGTCTGCCGATTTGTCACCCGAGCGTCGCCCGGCGGTCAGCTCGTTGCTCCCGGCCAGCAAGGGAAGGCCCGGTACAATGAAGACGCCGTAGCGCCCGACGGCCGGGCCGGGAGCCGCACTGGTGGAAATGCGCCCGACTAGCCGGTGCCAAGACGGCCAACGAATTTTTGCCCAGCTGCCTTCCTCACCCAAGATCGAGATTTCCATGGACGCCGTCCGCAATGACATCCGCAACATCGCCATCGTGGCCCACGTCGACCACGGCAAGACGACGCTGGTCGACGCCATGCTGTGGCAGTCCGGGGCCTTCGGAGACCACCAGGCGGTCGTCGACCGGGTGCTCGACTCCAACGACATCGAGCGGGAGAAGGGCATCACCATCCTGGCCAAGAACACCGCGGTGCGCCACGGCGGGGTCAAGTTCAACATCATCGACACCCCGGGCCACGCCGACTTCGGCGGCGAGGTGGAGCGGGGGCTGACCATGGTCGACGGCATCCTGCTCTTGGTTGACGCCAGCGAGGGGCCGCTGCCCCAGACCCGCTTCGTGCTGCGCAAGGCGCTCGGGCTGGAACTGCCGGTGGTGGTGGTGATCAACAAGGTCGACCGCAGCGACGCCCGCATCGCCGAGGTGGTCGATGAGGTCTACCAGCTGTTCATCGACCTCGACGCCACCGAGGCCCAGATCGAGTTTCCCCTCGTGTACTGCAACGCCCGGGCCGGGCGAGCCTGGCGCCACGCGGAGGAGATCGGGGCCACCGGCGACCTGGAGCCGCTGTTCCAGACCATGTTGGAGGCCATCCCGGCGCCCCACTACGACGTGGACCACCCGCTACAGGCGCTGGTCACCAACCTCGACGCCTCCCCCTATGTGGGCCGCCTGGCCCTGTGCCGCATCCGCCACGGCTCCATCAAGCGGGGCCAGCAAGTTGCCTGGTGCCGCAAGGACGGCTCCATCGAGCAGGTCAAGATCACCGAGCTGTACGTCGCCGAGAACCTCGACCGGGTCCCCGCCGACGACGCCGGGCCGGGCGACATCATCGCCATCGCCGGCATCCCCGAGATCACCATCGGCGAGACCATCGCCGACCCCGTTTCGCCGTCGCCGCTGCCGGTCACCCACGTGGACGAGCCCAGCCTGTCGATGACCCTCGGGGTCAACACCTCGCCCTTCGCCGGCCAGGAGGGGACCAAGCTGACGGCCCGCCTGATCAAGAGCCGGCTGGACGCGGAGCTGGTGGGCAACGTGTCCATCGCAGTGCTGCCCACCGACCGGCCCGACACCTGGGAGGTCCAGGGTCGTGGCGAGCTGCAGCTGGCGGTGATGGTGGAGATGATGCGCCGGGAGGGCTTCGAGCTGACAGTAGGCAAGCCCCAGGTACTGACCCGTGTGATCGACGACAAGGTCCACGAACCGGTGGAGCGGGTGTCGATCGACATCCCCGAGGAGTTCGTGGGCGTCGTCACCCAGATGGTGGCGCTGCGAAAGGGCCGCCTCGAGCAGATGGTCAACCATGCCACCGGCTGGGTCCGCATGGACTACCTCGTGCCGGCGAGGGGGCTGATCGGGTTCCGGACGGAGTTTCTGACCGAGACCCGGGGGACGGGCATCCTGCACCACATCTTCGACCGCTACGAGCCGTGGTTCGGGGCCATCCGGACCCGCCCTTCGGGGTCGCTGGTTGCCGACCGGCGGGGCGCCGCCACCGCGTACTCGATCCTGAACATCCAGGAGCGAGGGGTGCTGTTCATCGGCCCCGGCACCGAGGTCTACGAGGGCATGATCGTGGGCGAGAACGCCCGGGCCGACGACATGGACATCAACATCTGCAAGCCCAAGCAGCTGACCAACCACCGGGCGGCGTCTGCGGACTCCTTCGAGCGGCTGTTTCCACCCCAGATCCTGTCACTGGAACAGGCCCTGGAGTTCATCCGCAACGACGAGTGCGCCGAGGTCACCCCGACCTCGGTGCGCCTGCGCAAGTTGCTACTCGACCAGGCGGCCCGGGCCAAGACCCGCCGGATCGGGTCGCGGGCCGCGGAGATGGTGGGGACCGCCGCCGCGGGCTCGTCGGTTTCAGCCGGGAGCATCGGGACCGCCGGGACCTGAACCGTCAGGGCCTGAACCGTCCAGGTCCTCGGGGGCCACTTCGAGGTACCAGAGGTCGGCGCAGTCCCGGCACCGGTACGTCACCACGTCGCCCGGGAGCCAGCCGAGTTCGGGGGCCTCAAATGGGATCCGTCGGCAGGGCCCACCGCAGTCGATGCAGACGATGCGCTCAGGAACCGGCACCGGGCCATTCTGGCCGCATGGCGTCCCGTGAGTTCGACGTCGGGCAACGCCGAGGCGCGTGGCGGGCCGGGGCCGGGCGCGCCAACGGCGAGAAGGCATCCCTGCCTTCCCGCCGCGCCGGCCAGACTCGACTCGGCCAGCTGTTGCTGCCCTCCTCTAGAAGTTGTCCTCGTACACCGTCGAGGTCCGGCGGACGTCCGGGCGGCGGACGACTCGAGCGGGGGCCCCGACCACAGGCTGTCCCACCACAGGCTGTCCCACCACCGGCTGTCCGAACACCGGCTGTTCGACCACCGGGACCGCTTGGCCCGCCACCGGGACACCAGCCGCATTCACGGGCACGCCAGCCTGGTCCACCACCATGGCTCGCCCCACGGGAGCGACCGGCGCAACTGGCATTGCCGGGGCAACAGGAACTGCGGGTGCCACATGAACTGCCGGCCTCACCGGTACGACCGGGTCGACGACCGTGCGCTGACGCCGATACACCGTGCGGCCAGGCCCGCCCCAGCCCGATCCCCAAGACTCCCAGAAGAACGCCGACAGGATCACGCCGATGCCGCCCACCAGCATGAGGATCACGCCCAAGGCGTGAACGTTGATTCCATCGACGGCGACATGGACCGCAAAGGTCAGGATTGCCCCTAAGACCAGGAGAAAGACGCTGGTGCCGATACCCATTTTGTGCAGGCTCCGTTTCTTGGCACAGGGGACTTGTTGTGTACTGGTCATTCCCATCCGCATGGCGCCGCTAAACGCGCCTCGATCCGAGAGAGTAGAGGCAGGGTAAGAGGGGCGCCCATACAGGATGGAAAATACCGCCCGCAGCGCGCGGTGCGCGCCGCGGACGGCATTCGGCAAAGCCTGATTACGCAGCGGGCGTCGTGCTCGGTGAGGTGGTCGCTGGGGTCGAGGTTCCGGCCTTCTGGGCGATGATCAGGGCTCCGCCGCTCTGGGAGATGACCACGGCGCCCTTCGATTTGGCAATGCCCTGCCAGGAGGTGACGCCCTTGTACTTCACGTTGGCGCCGATGCTCATCGTGACCGACTGGCCGTCCGGGCGGGCCAGGGTGATCGAGGTGGCCGAGACCGCGCTCACCTGGCCCCGGTCGAACGTGAAGGTCTGCCAAGTCGCCGTCGTGGACCCGGCGCTCTTCGCCTTGACCTCGACGGTGCCGTGGTCCGCCCGCTTCGCGAGCTGGGCCACCCGGGCGGCGGCCGCACCGAGACCAGCCCCCGCGGTACCGGAAGCGGCCGGGCCGGTGGTGCTGGCGATGGCGGCGGTAGGGGTACCAGTGGCGCCGCTGCTGGTGGCGGCGTAGGCAACGGTCCCGGCGCCTACCAGGACGGCTCCGGCCAGGGCGGCGCCGGCGATCTTCTTGCCCAGCGAGAGTTTCATAGCTATGTCTCCTTCTGCCGCCAACCTGGGTGGTTGCCGGGTTCTTCATCCAGGTTCGGGCGCAGGTGTGAGCCGCTTCGGGCGGATGTGTGATCGCCGTGTTATGTGCGCGGAGATTTCTCCCCCTACGCACGGGTAGTGCGCCCTCTCAGCACGTCGTGGGTCTCAGCGGGCCGAGATAACCGGCGCCGAGCACGGGGAGCCGTGGTCGGCTGGGGACGGCCCGGCCGGGCACCTTGGACCGGTCATCGGCCAGGCGCAGCTCGACCGCCGCCTTCCAGTGGGCTTGGCTGCGCAAGGCGGCTTCGTCGGCCGCCGGCATCGGGCCCCCTTGGGTGGCCAACGTGTCGCCAATGACGGGCGACACCCCGCCACTACAGCCAGGAAGCACCCTGCTCCCCCGGCCGGGCGTGCCTGTACACCGGCATGTACCAGTTCAACAACCGGGTGGTCGGCAACGGCACGCCCCTCGACGACCGTTTCGACAGCAACTGGGCGACCAAGGACTCGAGGGCAAGACCGGGTTCTTCGAGGCCAGCTACCACATCCCCGCAGTCGTCCGGGACCCCCGCTGCCCGGTGGGCCATGGCCTCACCGTCCACACTTCACCGAGAACGTCGATCTCCTGCCGACGCTTTGCGATGCCCTCGATCTGCCGATCCCAGCGCAGTGCGACGGCCTGCCCCTCACGCCGTTCCTTCGTCGTGACCAGCCTGCCTGGTGGCGAACAGAGGCCCATTGGGGGTTCGACTGGCGCATTCGCACGATCACCACGGCGCCCACGGCGCCATCGGACTGGCCGGTGGGATCGGTCCCTGGAGCGTCAGAACCTGGCGACGATCCGCAATGATGGGGAGGCCTACGTGCAGTTCGGTGACGGCTCGTGGCTGGCCTTTGACCTCGCCGGCGACCCAACCTGGTCGACGCCGTTGACCGATCCTGCTCGAATTCATGCCCTGGCAGCGTCGATGCTCACCTGGCGGGCCGAGCACGCCGACCGCACGATGACGGGTTTCGTGCTCATCAACGGGGGAATCGGCCGCCGCCCTTAGTCCTTTCCGCCACGCCGGCAATCGCGTTTCCGATTGAATGCTCCCTTTCGGGGAAATGCCTTCCGTGATGCGGGCCCCACCGGTGGGGAGGAATTTTCCCCCCTCGCTCCTAGGCCTGGCCGCCACACTTCTTTACACCGCTCCACCCACCGGTTAAGGTGCGCCAGCGCGGTGGAGTGGCGGCTACCAAGGCGAGCGTCGAACGAATTCCCGCTCGGACTGCCAGAGGGTGGGGGGTAGAAATGCAACGGAAAGCATTCTGGCGTGCGCAGGTGCCAACTGCGGTCGTTGCCGTCTTGATCTTGATTGGTACCGCCGCCTGCGGCACCTCGGCCGCGACGCATTCGGCTGCGACGACCACCGTTCCACCGAACACGACGGTCTCGTCGGTCACCACATTGCCGCCGGCGACGACAGTCCCACCTACGACGTTGCGACCGGCGACGACGTTGCCACCAACGACGTTGCCGCCAGTTCCCAAAACGACGTTGCCACCGGTGACGAGTCCGCCGACGACGCCGCCTACCACCGCGGCCAACGTCGTTTCTTGTACTCCATTGACGAACGCGGGTAACTGCTACGAGCCAGGCGAGTACTGCCGGGATTCCGATCACGGCGTTACTGGTGTCGCGGGAGACGGTAAGAGGATCACCTGCGAGGACAACAATGGTTGGCGGTGGGAGCCTTCCTAAACGGACTGCCGAGGGGCGCGAACTAGCCGCCCAGCTCCTCGGCCAAGGCAAGCCAACGCTCCTCGGCTATCGCCAGGCGGGTTTCGACATCGGCGAGGGAGTTGGCGAGCCGGGTGAGGGCGACATGGTCGGCGCCGGCGGTAGCGAGCTCGGCGCTCACCCGGTCACGCTCGGCCTCGGCCTCGGCCACCTCGCGATCGGCCACGGAGAGCAACCGCCGCAAGGTGCTCGGCGAACGAAGCTTCGGCACCGGTCCCGGAATGGGCGACGCGGTCGACCCCGCCCCTGAAGAGCCGCCGGTGCGAGGGTCGGACGCGCCTGCCAGCTGGGTCGACCCGCCCGGCGTCGGCGGTGTCGACGTTCGGCTGGTCGAGGCGGCCCGGGCCGCGGCGTAGCCGGCATAGCCCCCCGCCGCCACCACGGCGCCGCCCCGGCCGTCGAAAACGAGCACGTCCTCGACGACGCGCTCGAGGAACGCCCGGTCGTGGCTGGCGACCAGCACCGTTCCCGGCCATGTCTCCAGGTAGTCCTCCAGGGCCCGGAGGGTGTCGAGGTCGAGATCGTTGCTCGGCTCGTCCAGCAGCAGGACGTTGGGCAGGCGGGCCAGCACGAGCAGCAACTGAAGGCGCCGCTGCTCACCGCCGGAGAGGGTGCCGACAGGAGCCCACTGGGCGTCGGTGTCGAACCAGAAGCGCTCCATGAGCCGCACCTGCTCCCAGGTCGGCTGGCCGTCTTTGCCGCCGACTGCTTCACGGACGCGCTCTGTGGGGTCCAGATCCCGCCCGGTCTGGTCGTAGTACCCCAGCCGGACGGTCGGCCCGATCCTCACCTCGCCAGCCGTCGGCGCCAAGCGCCCGGCGACGACGTCGAGGAACGTCGACTTCCCTGTTCCGTTGGGACCCACCAGCCCGAGCCGATCACCGGCTCCCACGTCGAGGTTGACGTCGTTGAACAGGATCGGGCCGCCGCCGAACCGGTGGCCGACGCCGTGCCACTCGACGACCTGGTCCCCGAGACGAGCTGTGGCGCCCCAGAAGCCGCCCCCGTCCAGCTCCAGGCTGCCCGCCCGGTCCGCCGCCGGGCCGCGCCCCTCGACGATGGCGGTGGCGGCGGCGATCCGGGCCTTCGGTTTGCGGGTCCGGGCGGGAGCGCCGCGCCGCAGCCAGGCCAGCTCGGCGCGGGCCAGGTTGCGGCGAACACTCTCGGCGGTCGCCTCCTTGGTCGCGCGGTCGGCGGCGGCGGCCAGGTAACTGCCGTAGCCACCGTCGTGGACGTAGCCCTGACCCCGGTCAAGCTCGAGCACGCGTGTGGTCACCCGGTCGAGCACGTGGCGGTCGTGGGTGACCACGACGAGCCCGCCCCGAAACCGGGCCAGGCGCTCCTCCAGCCACCCGATGGCGTCCAGGTCGAGGTGGTTGGTGGGCTCGTCGAGCACCAAGAAGTCGACCTCGTCCACCAGCACTCGGGCCAGAGCGACGCGCTTGGCCTGGCCACCCGAGAGAGTCTCAGTCCGTGCGGCCACCAGCGGGCCCATGCCGAGGCGCTCCAGGATGGCGGCTGCTTCCCAGTGGGTGCCGACCGCTGAGCGCACGTCACCCGGGGGCAGCACCGGCCGCTGCGGCAGGTACCCCACCCGGACGTCGCGGCCGCGCCGCACCGTCCCCGCCTCCGGTTGGCTGGCTCCGGCCAGGACCCGCAGGAGCGTCGACTTGCCCGCCCCGTTGCGGCCGACCACGCCCAAGCGGTCGCCGGTCTGGATGGTGAGCGACAGATCCTCGAACAGAGGTCGGTCCGGACGGCGGGCCGTGACACGCTCGAGGTCGACCAAAATCACAGCAGCAGGCTACGGGGCTCTCCCGCCGTTCCCCGGCCAGCCTGAAATCGCCTGAACGCAGAAGACCGCCCCCCCGTCACGCAATGCCGATCTGCGATCGTCTGCGGATGTCCAACCCCAGCACACACGAACCGCACCCGAGAATCCGGGAACGGAAGAAGGAACGACCGGTCAAGGTCGCCGACCAGCTTCCAAAGGAGTCGGCCGTCGACCGGTTCAACACCGCCGTCGCCATCAAGGTCACCAATGCCGTCGGGACGATGTGGTGCGCCTACGCGTTCACCGTCCTCGCCCTCATCTCGCTGCCATCGGTCCTTAAGGCGGGCAGCCTTGTCGGCATCGTCTCCTGGATCGCCCAAACGTTCCTGCAGCTCGTCCTTCTGAGCATCATCATCGTCGGCCAGAACGTGCAGGCGGCGGCCAGCGACAAGCGGGCGGAGGCCACCTACGAGGACGCTGACGCTGTGTTCCACACAGCGCTTGAAATCCAGAACCACCTCGGCGAGCAGGACGCCACCTTGAGCCAGTTGCTGGCGCAAATGGCCCAACTGTGCGCCGCGGGCGGTCCCCCGGCAATCGCCTAGTCCTGATTCACACCGCAGTCGCCGGGACAGACCAACCGGCCGCCACCCGCCCGCCGCCGTGCCTACCCTTGCCAGGGTGACGACTGACCTCGCCCAGGATGTGGCGGCGGTCCTGCCGGACTACGAGATCGGCGGCGAGTTGGGCCGAGGCGCGTTCGGGGTGGTGCTCGCCGGGCGTCACCGCCAACTCGGGCGCCGGGTGGCCATCAAGCTCCTGTCCCAGGCGTTCAGCGAGCACCCCGAGGTCCGTCACCGGTTCGCAGCCGAGGCCCGAATCCTCGGCCTGTTCGACCACCCCCACATCGTCCCTGTCTTCGACTACGTCGAGCAGGCCGGGCTCTGCGCGCTGGTCATCGAATTGCTTCCCGGCGGGACGGTCCGCCACCGGTTGCGCCAGCACAGCCTCGACGCCCGGATGGCGTGCGCTGTTGGGCTCGCCGCGTGTTCCGCCCTCGACTACGCCCATCACCGTGGTGTCCTCCACCGTGACGTAAAGCCGGACAACCTCCTGTTCGCGGCGGATGGGCTGGTCAAGATGACCGACTTCGGTATCGCCCGGGTGGTCGGCGGCCTGGCGGTGACCCGGATCGGCGAGACCGTCGGCACCCCGCTGTACATGGCGCCCGAGCAGTGCACCGACCAGCCCCTCGGGCCAGCAACCGACGTCTACGCCGCGGGCCTCATGCTCTATGAGCTGCTGGCCGGCACGCACCCATTCTCCGGCTCCAACGACCCGATGGCCACCATGTACCGCCAGATCCACGAGGTGGCCCCACCCGTCAATGTCGTGAACGCCGCAGTGCCCGAGGCATTTTCCCCCGTTGTCATGCGCGCGATGGCCAAGGACCCGCGGGTCCGCTACCCGAGCGCCCGCCATTTCGGCGCCGCCATCGCAGAAGCGGCCGTCATCTCTTGGGGCGAGGAGTGGGTTGCGGGCGACGCCGCGCGGATCCTTTCGCCCAACCCCGTGGAACCGGCCGGCGACGCGGTCCAGGTCCTGGCCGATCGATCACCCGAGCCGGAGTCGGCTCCCGTCGGCGGGCCACCCGCGGCGATGCAGCCGTCGGCGATTGGGTCCCGGCACGGCGCCGCCCATGAATCGGCGGAGGGATCGTCGGCGCCGCTCGACGACAACCAAGCCGCGCCGCCGGGTGGGGAAAGCGAGGTAGCGCAGCCGGAGGAGGCCACCGCACTGGCCGACGCCGGCGCCGAGGATGCGCCGCCGCCCGGCCCAGGAGTCGACCACCTCGCCGGCGATGCCGCGCCCTTGGACGCCGACCACGAGGCCGCAGACCCATCTGCAGACCTGAGCCACTGGGCCGACAACGACCCGCCACCGGTCGAGGGCCGCGACCTGGCCGATGACGGATCGCTACTGGATCCCGACGCTGAGCAGGCTCCGCCGCCGCTCCGAGACACCTCCGACGAGGCGCCGGACGGCGGCGACTGGGGCCCGGTCGGGTGGGCTCCGGCTGCACCCGAGCTGGCTGGCGAGTGGCCCGCCGAAGCGGGCGACGGCGACTGGCCTGCGGCACCGGGCAACGGCGAGTGGGCTCCCGCTGCACCCGAGCTGGCGGGCGAGTGGCCCGCCCAAGCGGGCGACGGCGAGTGGCCAGCACGAGCGGCTGAGGGCGACTGGCCTGCGGCTGAGCCGGACGGCGCCGTGCAGTCGGCTGTCGCTGAGGACGACTGGCCCGCCGCCCCTCCAGTCGAAGCGTGGCCCCCTCCTCCGGTGGAAGCGTGGCCGCCTGCTCCCGCCGAAGCGTCGACATATGTCCCCGCCGATGTGTGGGGCGGTCCGCCCACCGAGGCCTGGGGCACCCCATCCGTCGAGTCCTGGGCCGTCGGATCAACCGAGGTTTGGCCCGCCGACCCGTCCGCAGCAGCCCCCGCCTGGCCCGCCGACCCGTCCGCCGCAGCGCCGCCCCCATCCGACGCTTGGCCCGCCGCCCCGTCCGCCGCACCGCCGCCCCCATCCGAGGCTTGGCCCGCCGCCCCGTCCGCCGCAGCGCCGCCCCCATCCGAGGCTTGGCCACCGATCCCCTATGACCCGACTGTGGTCGACAAGGTCGCATGGCCGGACCAGGCGTCCTGGGAGGCGTGGGGCTTCCCCGGCCCGTACCGGACCGCGGTCTTGCCGTCTTCCCCGGCCTCAGCGGTTCCCGCCCCCACGGCCTCGCCCTCCGCCGCCCCCCGCCCCGCCCGCGCAGCGCCGGGGAGGGCCGGGAGGACCGGGAGGGCCGGCGACTTCTTCGACTCCGACGAGCCCTACCACTCGCCGTCGTGGCCTCCGCACGCCCGCAATCGGGCCAGAACGACCCTGGTGGCGTTGGCGGTCGCCGCCGTGTGCCTCGCCGTCGTCGCTGCCGTGCTGCTGACGACCAAGAAGCCGGCTCCGGCCAGCGCCCACCCGCCGACGACGTCGCAGACGCCGGCCCAGGTTGCCGCCGCCGTCAACCAGCTGATCCAAACGTCCGCCACTGCCCGAACGCACGTCGTCGCCACGGTGGCCTCCATTCAGAACTGTTCCGCCACCGGCCAGGCTGCGGCCACCTCGCTGAGCAACGCCATTGCGTCTCGCCAGCAGGTCGTCCGTACCCTCCAGACGTTGCCCGTGGGCGAACTCCCCAATGGAGCTGCGATGGGCAACGCCCTGACCACGGCCCTCAACGACTCCGTCTCCGCCGACCAGTCGTTCCGCACCTGGTTGGCGGGAATTAGCGCACGCGGCGGGTGCTCTGGGACGGCCCCGACCGACGCCAATTACCAGGCGGGCGAACGTTCGTCGACCGACGCCGACAAGGCCAAGCAGACCTTCGCCTCGCTGTGGAACCCCGTCGCCGCCACCTATGGCCTGCCGAAGGTGACGAGCACCACGATCTGACCCCGATCGAGAGGGGTGGGCAACCCGTTTAGCCCTGGCAGGCCTCTCCCGCCCCCAATCGAAGGGGGATGACCCCGGCCCACACTGGCCAGTCGAGGTCCGCCTCGTCGTCGATGGGTCCCCCGGAGCGCATTTTGGCCGACACCTCGACCAGCGGCACCGAGAGCACCAGGGTCGTTCGCAACTCGGCCTCGGTGGGCGGACGAACGGCCGCCGCCCGACCGGGCAGAGCCCGCTCCACAATGGCGTCGAGGGCTGCAAGCTTCTCGCCGAGGTCAGTCACGGCCGAGGCGACCCCGTAGATCATCACCGAGCGGTAGTTCATCGAGTGATGGAAGGCGGATCGCGCCAGGACCAGACCGTCGAGGAGCGTGACCCCGACGCAAACCGGGGCGCCCGATGCGGCCCGAAAGGTCCGGTTGGCCACCGACCCGTGCACGTACACGGCCTCGCCCACCCGGGCAAAGGTCGTCGGCACGACCCGAGGGCCATCAGGCAGCGAGACGGCCACATGGGCGACCAACGCCTCGTCGAGGATGGACTGCACCAGCTCCCGGTCGAAACTCCCCCGAGAGCCCTGCCGGCGGGTCGTCGCCCGCTCGGTGGGGTTGTAGCTGCTCTTCGACACCGGCGCACGGTAGCAACGCCGGTTGCTGGCAAACCCGGATTTTCGGGCACGACGGCACGAGGCGCCGCCGCCGGGGCCTCCGCGGCCCGGGGGCTTTCGGGCTAGGCGGCCCCGGCCCCCACCGGCTCGAACGGCCACCGCTCGGCGTCCGCCCACAGCCGCTCCAGGTCGTAGAAGCGCCGCACCTCGTCCAGGAACACGTGCACCACAAAGTCGCCGTAGTCCATGAGGACCCACCGGGCGTCGTCGTAGCCCTCCACCCGGAGGGGCGACAGGCCGCCCTCGATCTTGACCTTCTCCTCGACCTCATCAGCGATGGTGCGTACCTGGCGGGCGTTGGTGCCGCTGGTGATCACGAAGGCATCGGTGATCTTGAGCAGTGGCTCCACGACGAGGATCACGGTGTCCTCACCCTTCTTGGCGGATGCGGCTCGCGCCGCGGTCACGCTCAGGTGGCGCACGTCGTCGATGGAAACGTCGAAGGTCACTGGCGACTCCCTTGTGTCATGTCGAAGCTCCTTTTCTCTGGGTTAAGAGGTGCTCTGGACTAACAGGATGCCCGGCCGAACCGGCGCCGACCCGGCATTTCCGCCACTTCCGGGGCTCGATGCCAGCCATTGCTGGGCCAGCACCGAGACGGTGATGACGAGGGCCAACACCATGAGCAACACCACCAGCAGCTGTTCTCGTCCCTGGCGCCTCCGGGCCGCTCGGCGGCGGCCCCGTTCGCCCGTAGAGGCCGGCGGGAAGCCGACG
>JBOGGN010000437.1:0-2782 GCA_050744165.1 Acidimicrobiales bacterium
GCCGACGACCTTGCGCTGTCGGGATCGGTGTCCCCCGCCACCGCCGAGCGGATCGTGCGCGTGATCACGGAGATCGTTCGCAGCGAGGGCTTTGACCTCAACCCGGCGAAAACGCGCGCCGCCGCCCAGGGGCAGCGCCAGCGCCTGGCCGGCGTCGTCGTGAACCGCCACCCGAATCTGGCCCGCTCGGAGTACGACGAGTTGCGGGCCATCCTCCACAACTGTGCCGTCACCGGGCTGGCCAGCCAGAATCGGGACCGGCACCCGGACTTCGAGCGGTTTCTGGCGGGACGGGTGAGCTGGGCGGCCCAGCTCAACCCGCACCGGCGGGCGAAGTTGGAAGGGTTGCTGACCGAAGCGACTTCGACGCAAGCCGCCGCTGACGGCGAGTAGGTCCAGGGATGGCTCCCACCCCCGGCCCATAACGCCCCGTCACCGCTTCCGCCGGTCTCGTGGGGCCATGGCCCAGGCACCGTTCACCGGTGCCAGGTGAAGGTCCTCGACCAATCGATATATCCGTAGTAACTCGTGCCGTCGATGCCTGCCGTGCCGATCGGCCCCGCGATGGTGGCCGTGGCCCCGGTGGAGGGGTCCAGCCACCACAGCTGTCCATGGCGGAAAAAGACCTCGCCCTCTCCGGCTGTCACCGGGCTGTGGGCTCCGCCGCCGGTGAGCAATCGGGCCGAGCCACCGCCTGGTGACACCGTCCATAATGTCTGGTCGTCCAGCCACGCGGCGATCGACGCCGGGGCGTACGGTTCCCCGGCACCGCTGCTCCAAGGCAGCCTGCTGGCGTCTGGATTCGCCGACGGCGCTCGGACGAACAGCAGCGCCCCCGACGCCGTCCAGGCAGGTTCGAGCGACAGCGTCCCCGTCACCGAGGCGACCGCGGTGCAGGTGCCGGCTGGGATTCGGCACCACTCGACCCGCCGGCTCGGGTCCCATGCCACTCGGTCGGTGCCCGCCACCAGCGCCACGGTTGTGCCGTCAGGGGACCACGCCAGCCAGTTGCGGTACGGAAGGGTGGTCGCCAGCGGACGCACCGTTCCCGAGGACAGGTCGATGCTTTCCAGTTGCATGCCGTCCGCAGCGGCCGATCCCGATCCCCCCGGGTCGACCCAGAACAAGAGCCCACTTCCATGCGGCCACCACGTCGCCACCACAGCGGCGGTCGGGGCGTGGCTGTACACGACGCGAGGAGCGCCGCCGTCGATGGGGACGATCTCGAGCTGGTCGACGGTGCGGTACTGGCCGCCGGGGTAACCGTGCACCGCGTCCAGGGCCAGCGATTGGCCTGACGGCGCCCAGGCGAAGAACCCGATGTAGGCCGCGCTGACGAGCGGCGTCGAGCTGGCGCCGGCGGGGGTCGCCAGGACGACGGTGACCGCCGAGGAGGCTGCCGGCCCAGCGCCGACGGCCTCGAAGACGAGCGTGTCCCCGCTCGGGGCCCACGCGAACTCGGTGACGTCGCTGGTGCCGGCCGAAAGAGGATGGGTGTCAGTGCCGGCGGCGCCGGTCACCCACAGGGTTGACGGTTCGAGGTCAGAGGGCTCCTTCGCGGGTGGCGCCGGCGTCCGCAAGTAGGCGACCCACGCCCCGTCGGCCGACCACTGGGGGTCGCTGGCCGTGCCCGGACCGGGCACCGTGACGACAGTGCCGTCGATGGCGAGCAGGTCCAGTTGACCGCTGGAAGTGAATGCCAGCTCGCCGTGACCCCGCCACGAGGCTCCCTCGACCTGCGCCGCGACCGGGCTCGTCGGAGCCGGATTGTCAGGCGCGGCGGAGAACCGCGTGATGTCGCCCGGCCCGGCCGTCGTCTGGCCGTGATGCGCATGGGCCGCCACCTGCACCCCGGCTGCCACGACGACCACCAGCGAGGCCACGACACCGGCAATCAACCGGGTTCGTCGCAGGCGCCGCACCCGCCGCTGTGATCGGGCAATGAGGTCCGCCACCGGCGTCGGCGGGTACGGCGGGAACTGCTGGAGGCGGCCCAGGAGCGCCTGCGGGTCCGGTTGGCCGCCCCCGTCGAGCTCGAATCCGGCCGAGGCCTGCCACGGTCCCGTGTCAGCCATCGGAGTCTCCGTCTAGGTAGGCAGGAAGGTCCGAGAGCGAGCTCAGCTTCCGCCGGGCCTGGGCCAGCGTCGCGGTGACGGTGCTCCGGGGCACCCGCAGGGCGCAGGCGATGTCGGCGTCGGTCAGGCCGGCGACGTACCGCAGCGCCATGGCACGGCGCTGGCGCCCGCTCAGCGGTGCGAGCAGTTCCGCCACATCCTGATAGGCCGGCGCAAGGGATGCGGCGATGCTGTCGCCGTCAGCAACAGGCCGACGCCACCGTGAGTCGAAGCGGCGGCGCCACTGGGCGCGCCGCAGCGACGCCAGCGCCACCCCGTACGCCCATCCGGCCCGAGACCGCCTTGCCCTCACCGACCGCCAGCGGCCGTAACAGCGGCAGAACGCCTCGTCAGCGGCCTCCTTCGCCTGCAGCGGGTCGCGGGACAGTGCGCATAGCACGGCCAGCACCTTGGGGTGCTCTGCCTGGTACCACGCCGTGAACTCCTCATTTTCCCCCGGGGGGTCCGCCGCGGCCTAGCCTCCGACCGGCATCATTCGCCCCCGAATGTCACCTGAAGTGGCCGTTGCGTGCTCCGCCAGGCGGGCGGTCTCAGGTTGGCCAGACGGCCACTCATCAATGGTGGAAGTCTTAATGCCGATACCAGGTTGGAGGTCTCCACCATGTCAACCATGTCGACCGCGGACTCGCGGTTTTCCGGAACCGTGG
>JBOGGN010000438.1:0-10128 GCA_050744165.1 Acidimicrobiales bacterium
CCCTCATACTTGGCGTCGACCTCCTCGGTCGCCTGGCCCCAGTATGAGGGCGCCGAGATGCCGCCCGGGCTGTGTCGATAAAGAGGTTGAGAAAGCTAGCTTCGCTTCACAGGCTCAGCGGCAGCCATTTCACGCCGTCGGGCGTGCCGGACGAACGCGCCCGCCCCAGCACCGAACAACGCCACACCGAGAACGCCAAACGCGATTGTCAGCGCGATGGCGCCCACCGGCGCCGACGAAGGTGCGACCGTGCCGCTCTGGATCGCGTTGGGCGTTACTGCGGGATGCTGGCCCGGGACGATGATCTCAAACGCAGCGCGAGCGGGGGTGCCGTAGTAATCGAATCCTTTGACCGTCTGCGTGGCGACGATCGTGTAGTAGCCGGGCGCCGCGTCCGGAATCGTAATGCTGGCGGAGACGTTGCCACTGGCATCAGGGGCGACGGACGCCAAGACCGGCCCGGTTACACCGTTCCAGTGCAAAACGACGGGGATCGAGGGACTCGCTGCCTTAAACGACGAACCGGTGACGGTGATCGACTGGCCCGACGTTCCAGCCGCTTGGTTTAGGTTCAGCGTCGCCAGGTTGGTGCAGGCCCACGCCGCCGAGGCGACGAAAAGCAGGCCGGCCGCAGCCACACCGAAGCCGAGCATGAGCTTCCCTGCACGCATAGGTCCCTCCATGGAGATCGATCGGCTGGTAAAAAGGCTACAGGTGCCCTCGCGCGAGAGGATATCTGACGCAGCAATCCGTTAACAAGGAGACAGTGGGTCTCCAGTATGGCCACATCTAGGTGTTTAAAGTCACCTAGTTAGAGTGCACACCACCCGGGATCAAGGAACACCGGAGTTGTTGCGCCTTCCAGCCATCGAGGTTAGTATGCGCCGCTAGCGGACCTGTCAGGGCGGTATGGACCCTCCGGGCGGGTGTCGTCCCGAAGGGAGGCCAGTGACCAGGCGTTGGTTTCGTTGGTTGACTCTGGGTGTGACGGTTGCCGGAGCTGGCGTGCTCTTCCTGGTGTCGACCGCGTGGGCCTGCTTGTCGGTGGCCGGCATCACCGTGAATCCAACGACCGTGCAGCCGGGTCAGACGGTCACGGTCACAGGAATCGGCTTCGAGTTCGGGACCAACCCGGTCTTGATCCACTTGGACACCCTCAACGGGACCGTGCTGGGCACGGGCACCATTGACCGCATCGGCGATTTCACGCAGCCCGTGACGATCCCCACCGGGCTCGCCCACGGGCCGCACATTCTGATCGCGACCGAGGATGCCGCCACGCCTGACGGGTTGAACGACGGGTCGAACACCGGCGTGCCGGCTCGAGCCGTGTTCCAGGTCGGCAACGGGGCCGCCGCTCCCGTGACGCCCGCCCGCGCAACGGCGGTGGTCGCCAGTTCCGGTATCGGTACCGACAGCCTCATCGTGATCGCGATCTCGGTCGCCGCGGCCGGGCTATTTCTGGCGGGCGTGTGGTCGGTGGTCGCTTCTCGACGTTGGCGAGCGCAGGCGGAGTACGTCAAGACTTCTTGATCGAGGCAGCCAACCGGATCGCATCCGAAGGCGTCTGGCTCTATTCGCGGTTCACCTGGGGGGACACGCTATGACAAGTGGTAAGTGGCGAGCCTTGGTGAGCGCCCTGTGCGTGGCCTGCATGACACTGGCGACGCCCGGTGCGTCCGAGGCGCAGACCGCCACCCCCAACCCACCCGCCGCCAACTTCCAGACGCAGGCCGCCAAGATCATTCGCACCACGCAGGCGATCCAGGTGACCAAGGATGAGCCGGTCCCCACCCGGGCGTTTACCGGCCCGGTGATGCTGGCCGACCCGTCCGATCCGCGCATTATCGTCGCCGCTACCGCCGAACTGCGGACTGAGGTCTGCTACCTGGCTCGTTCCACCGACGCGGGCAAGACCTGGCACATCCTGCCCAACCTGCCCGGTCTCCCGGCGTATCCGTCTTGCACCAATGTAAGCGGCGGCATCACCCAGTCACCCATCGCCTGGGGCCGCGACCACACCCTCTACTACGCCCTGTCGGGATACGACCAAGCAGACGGTGGTGGAGGCTTTCGCGCCCTGAACAACAGCATGCTGCTGGCCCGCTCGACCGATCTCGGCAATACGTGGTCGACGACCATCGTCGACAACACCCGCGGCCTGACCGGCGAGGCAGTGACCAAGGACTCCCCCGTGACCTCAGTAGCAGTGGACACCTCGGGGCCCAAGGACATCGTCTACGTGGGCTGGCGGCAGAGCTACCCAAACCGCAAGGGCCCGACGTCGACCAGCGGGGCGATCGTGGCGACCTCCGTCGACGGCGGCGTGACCTTCGCCAAGCCGGTCGACCTCAACACCTTCCCCCACGTCACGATCAGCGCCGGAGGGACTGACTACCCGCTCGTCATGGGCGAGCCCATCCTGGCTGCCACCACCAAGGGGACGGTCGTCGCCGTCTCGACCCCCGACACCCCGAGCGGGACATCGTTCCCCGGTCAGACCCCGCCCGAGCCATTGCTGGCCGCCCGTTCGACCGACCACGGCAAGACCTGGACCATATCGACGGCCACGGCACCCGAGGACGTACCGCTGGGCCCGGCCATGGCCTGGAGCCCAAAGGGCGGGGCGCAGGGCACGTTCGTGCTCGCCTACCAGGCATCCCCGAACCAGGTGGCGGGAGAAAGCAGCATCCTTTTCACCCGGTCCACGGACGGCGGCCGGACGTGGAGCTCGGTGGTGACCATCGACGACCCGACGGAGCCACTTGACACGACCTACCTACCCGCCATCGGGGTGGCGCCCGACGGGCGGGTCGACGTCGTCTGGTACGACTTCCGTGTCGGGAACGGCTTTTCGCCTGACGTCTACTACACCGACTCGAGTGACGGGGGCGCCAGTTGGGCGCGCAACGTGCGGGCGACCGACCAGTCCATCAACTACAGCCTCGGCGTGAGCGGCAACTCCGACGTCCGCCAGCCGCCGGGGGTCGCATCGGCCAATCAGTACGCCGCCATCGGCTGGGCCGACACCCGACTGGCCAACCCGACGACACAGACCCAGGACGATTTCGGCGACGTGGTCCAGTTTTCGGCGCTGCCCTCGACTGGCTCCAGTCTGACGAAGATCCTGGCCGCTGTCTTCATCGGCATCGCCATCGCGGGCGCCGTCCTGGTGCTGCTGCTGTTTTGGAGGCGGCGAAAGGAGACCGTCACCCCCCCTCCCGGAAGCGGCGAGCGCGAACTGGTGACCACATCCTGAAGGGTCCTGATGCGCTGAACGGCCCGACCTGGCGAGACGATCGGCCTGACCGCCGTCACATTGTCTTGTGCTCGTCGATACGGCTGGTCGATTGCCTGCCGACACCTCCGCCCGCGCGGTAGGGCAGTGCACTTCGGTACCCGCTTCCGAAACTCCGTGCCGCCTCAGAATTGACGTGTTGGGTCACGGATTTTTCAAAGCCCGCTGGGAATTCCGGGGTAATTCGCCGAGCGCCATCGACCACCCGATATGGCCCGTCGTGTCATGCCATGCCTCGGTCACGAGACGATGTTGCATCATATGCTCTATAATATGGTCGGCCCGTCGCGAGGTCTTGGTCCAGCTGGATGTCGAGTTCGTCGCCAACCTCGACAACCTGGCCCGTCGGCCGGGGAGTAAGTCGCTCCGAGCTTTTGCGACAGGGCGCGCTGCGGTGCTCGAAGCCGACGACTCGGGGGCTATGGACGCGCAACTGCAACAGGCGTCCCGCCGGCAGCCGCAAGACCCGGTGCTCGTCGAGACGGCTCGTCGACTGGCCGCCGACACCGCGCCCGCGTGGTAGCTCGGCGAGATGTCTACTCGGCCGACCTGGGACCGCCGGGCGGGCGCCGACCGGTATGCGTACTCACTCGTGACGGCGCCATCGAGGTCCTGCGCAGCGTGACCTGTGCGCCCATCACCCGCACCAAGAGGAGAATCCGCTCCGAGGTCGAAGTCGGTCCCGACCAGGGCCTGCCGGAGACGAGCGTCATCTCCTGCGACAACGTGGTCACCGTGCCCAAGGCGGTCCTCGACGACGAGGCGGTCGGGTGCCTCGGTGAGGTAAAGCGAGCGGAGCTTGATCGGGCCCTTCGTTATGCGCTCGACATCCGGTACTGACAGCCTGGCGCCGCCCGCGGTTGATGTCACGTCACTTCCGCCGATCGGCCAAGCGGCTGAACGATGTGCGGGATCGCCGTCGTCGAGCACGGCACCGTCTGCGTCGTCCTGAACGGCAAGATCTACAGGTACCGCGGCGTGACCGACCCTTCGACATGCCCTCCGGCTACCTGAAGTGGCTCAACTATGTGCCCGAGTCCTGGCGCCAACGCCTGCTCGCCAGTCCGTCCGACTGGGGCCAGGACTTGGCCACGCCCTCTGGACGCTGCTCACCTTGGAGGTGTTCCTCCGCCGTGACGGCTGGTAGCGAGACATGCGGATTACCCCGCAAGGTCTCGACTTCCTGCTATCGACCAATGACCACGGGGTCAGCTTCGAGCGGACCATCACCAGCGGCCGCCAGTTTCTGTTCGTCAGCCCTCCCGCGCGACCGCGTCATCCGCAAGGGCGTCATCCATTCACCACAGTTCGGGCTGCTCGAGTTCTCGGTGCCCGGTTTCGCACGCTACGTGAGCTCCCGCATGCTGCTGACGGACTCTGATCCGGTTGCGGCGATTGTTGCTAGAGGCGCTCGATGTGGGGACCCGTGCGCTCGACCCGGTGGCGGGTGTCGAGCACATAACCGGCCTCGGCCAGCAGGTCGCAATCGAAGCCGCGATGGTCGTGAGGACCACCACCGCATCGGCTCGGGCGACCTCCTCATGTCAGCGGCACGATCGTCACCCCGCTGATACGCCAGGTAGCTGGGGTCGATCGACAGGCGGTGACCGCCCACGCCGGGCCGGTCCTGCGGCCGCTGGCGTGGCCGGTGGCGGCGGCTCTCTACGGCGGGGTCGTGGTGCCCGGCGCCGCCGGCGAGCAGCGCGGGTGGTCCCGGTTGGCCGGGCTGCCGCTGGCGACGTACCGGGGGGCGCCCCTGCGGGCGCTGTGGCTCGACACCTTCGACCGGCTGAGCGCGCCCTTGGAGGCCCGTTTCACCCCGGCCGAGGTGTCGACCTGGTTCCGCGAGTCGGGGCTTCCAGTGCTGTCGCTGCGCACCGACCCACGCCTGGCGGGCATCGTGGCACTCGGCGCTGGTTGAGGTGAGATCCCGCCGCTTCTCGGGCGGAAACCTTCGGCTGGGTGGCCGCGTGCTAGAGGCGCTCGATATGCGGGCCGGACTGGCCCAGCCAGTTGCGGGTGTCGAGCACGTAATCGCCCCCGGCGACGACGTCGGGATCGAAAGCACTGTGGTCGGTGAGCACCACGACGGCGTCCGCGTGGGCCACCTCCTCCGGAGAGAGCTCGACCATCGTTACCCCGGACATTAAAAACCCGGGGTACACGTGCGGGTCGGCGGCCCGGACCTGGGCGCCCAGGTCCACAAGCTGGCGGGCTACCGCGACCGCAGGCGACTCGCGGGCGTCGCCCGTATCGCGCTTGTACGCCAGGCCGAGCAGAAGGATTCGGGATCCGTTCACCGGCTTCTTCCGGCCGTTCAAGCCCACCATCAGCCGGTTGACCACATACGCCGGCATTTCGTCGTTGATCTCCTTCGCCAAAGCGACGAAACGGAACGGCCGACCGAGTTGGCGCTCCACCCGCCACGCCAGGTAACTCGGGTCGATCGGCAGGCAGTGACCCCCGACGCCGGGGCCGGGTGTAAACGACATGAACCCGAACGGCTTCGATGCCGCGGCCTCGACCACCTCCCAGATGTCGATGCCGAGCCCGGTGGCAAATATCGCCAGCTCGTTGACCAGAGCGATATTCACGTGGCGGAACGTGTTCTCCAGGAGCTTCGCCAACTCCGCTTCTTTGGTCCCCGACACGACCACGGTCTTCTCGACCAGCGTGTCGTAAAATTGGCGGACTGCGGCGAGCGACGCGGGGTCGATGCCGGAGACCACTTTTGGCGTGTTGGCCACGTTCCACCGCGGGTTGCCGGGATCGATGCGCTCCGGGCTGTAGCCGAGGTAGAAATCTTCGCCGGCACACAACCCGGAAGCGTCCTCCAAAATCGGAAGCAGCAACTCGGTGGTCGTGCCGGGGTAGGTGGTCGACTCGAGCACGACCGTGCATCCAGGGCGCAGGAGCGACCCGACGGTGCGACCCGCCTCGACGACCGTTGACAGGTCAGGAGCGCCCTCCAGCAGCGGGGTGGGGACGCAGATGACGGCCACGTCGAAGCCCGCGCAATCATCGGGGTCGGCCGTCGGCCGATAGCGCCCGCTGCCCAGTGCTGTCTGAACCGTCAATGGAGCGACGTCCTCCACGTACGAGTCGCCTTCGGACAAGCGCTGGATTCGGACCTTGTCCGTATCGAAGCCGACCACCAGGTAACCGACGTCGACCGCTCGCATCGTCAGCGGCAAGCCGACGTAGCCCTGGCCGACGACGAGAAGCCTTCTGTCCGTGGAGTGATTCGGGTTCATTTTGAGGCTGCTTCCCAGCGGGTTGGCGTTCCCGGTACAGGAGGCTAGCGGGTACAGCCGAGGGCGAAAAGAATCAAACGGATATCCCCGGCTGAGCGTGACCGGGAACGGTACGATCCGCCTTGTGTGGCGAGCGTCAGCATGTGTGATCGGCTGGTATGCCGGCCAACCCGCTGGTCGATGCCGACCACCGGCGCGGGGCATGCGGAGGGGCGTGGTGGTCTCGGCAGAATAGGGCCCTTGACCATCCCGCCACCTCCGTCTTGACCGCCGCTTCAGGCCTTCGTGTGGTCGTCACCGGCGGGGCCGGCTTCATCGGAGCCAACCTGTGCCGTCGTCTGTCGGGCGACCCCGCCGTCGGGTCCGTGATCGCCATCGACGACCTCTCGACCGGGTCGGCAGCCAATCTCGCCGACCTGCCTGGGGTGGAGTTGGTGCTCGGGACCATCCTCGACGCCGACCTTCTGGACCAGGTCTTTCGGGGCGCCCACGCGGTGGTGCACCTGGCCGCTCGGCCGTCGGTACCGCGGTCGCTGACCGATCCCATGGCCACCCACCTGGTCAACGCCACCGGGACGGTCGAGGTGTTGGAGGCGGCTCGGCGCGCGGGTGAGGGGCGGACGGCCGGACCGTTACACGTGGTGGTGGCCTCGTCCTCCTCGGTCTATGGGGCCAACCGGACCCTTCCCCAGCGGGAGGATGCGACGCCAATGCCGCTCAGCCCGTACGGGGCGAGCAAGCTGGCGGCGGAGTCATATGCGCTTGCCGGGGCGGCGTCGTTCGGGCTGCGCGTGTTGGCGTTCCGGCTCTTCAACGTGTTCGGGCCGTTCCAAACCGCCGGACACCCCTACGCCGCAGTCGTCCCCACCTTCATCGACGCGGCGCTGCGCGGGCGGCCACTCACCATTCACGGGGATGGACGCCAGACTCGGGACTTCACCTTTGTGGGTAGCGTCATCGCCGTCCTCGCGGACGCGTTGATGCGTCGGGTCAGCTGTGAACGGCCCGTCAATCTGGCGTTTGGGTCGCGGGTGTCGCTGCAGGAGCTCATCTCAGACCTTGAGGCGATCTTTGGGCATCCGCTTCGCGTCGAATACACCGTCGCCCGTGTCGGCGATATTCGCGACTCGCAGGCTGACCAGTCGGAAGTGCGACAGCTTTTCCCCGATCTTGATGTGGTCCCATTGTCAGCAGGTCTGCGGTCGACCGTAAACTGGTTTCGAAAAGTTGCCGACCCTTGATTCTGTCCGGAAGATTCGTCGACACAACGAGAACATATTGGACACAACCACACGATGGTTGGACCCGGCATATCCGTGGGGAGGTGCCACCTTCGACCATCAGAAGGTCATCACCTGGTAGCCACCGAGGGCGGGGGAAAATGCGCCGCGCCGCCCCGGGTCACGCCGGTTCGAGCGGGTGCGGGCTGGGGAAAAGGCGCCGCCCCTCGCTGCTCATGCCGGTCGGAGCGGCTGCGCCCCGTAGGTGCTGTAGGCCCGGCCCTCGACGCCGGCCAGCGCTCGACCGGCGTTCACCTGGTACTCGCTGATGCCGCCGGCATCCCACGGCCCTGCCGACCCGGCGGCGACAGCATCCTTCGCCTTCGGCAGCACCCCGAACTCCCCGCGGAGCTCGGACACCGGGCGCGCCGCCAGCTCGAACCAGTCGAGCTTCATGAAGTCGATGCTTCCCTCGCACGTGGCCCCCCGGCGCATGGCGTCGGCGACACGTCCCGCCATGCCTCGCTCGGATAGGTGGCCCGGCGAGGCTTCGAACAGCCCGGCGCCACGGAGCAGGTAGCCGGTTTCGAACAGGGACACGACCATGGCCAACAGCGAGAAGGCCCCGAGATCGTCGTTGGCCCGGGCGATGAAGGCGAAAACCTCGAGCTCGGCCTCGAGGGTGGTGCCGTAGTCGGCCAGGACGTGGACCCAGTCGTGTTGGGCCAAGAGCGGCGGCGCCGACCCCGGCAACCCCGGATAGATGAATCCCCGCGCCCGGTAGAAGTCGGTCACCCGGCGCCCCAAGGCATCGGCGGGCAGGTGCTCCATCGCCTGCCAGCGACCTGCCAGATCGTGATCGGCGTCATCGAAGTCCCACGCGGACGCCAGGGCGGCCGAGGTGTGCAGCGCCGCGCCGCCCTCCTTTTCCAGCATCGCCATGTAGCCGTTGCGCTCGAAGTCGTGGGTCGCCAGCTCGAGGCTCCCGTCCGCGAAGCCTCTGGCCACCTCGAGCATCCCCTCGTTGACGCTGAGCTCGGCCGCGAAGGACGCGATCCGCAGCGCCACCTCCTCGGGGAGGGGGTTGAGTACGAGGGCCAGCAACACCATGACCTGGACCATCCGGGTCCGGAAGTCGACGTTGCGCGTCGCCAAGCTCTGGGCGAACCAGGCGGGATCGGCTGAGGTGGTGTCGAACGTGGCCGGGTAGCCCGTCATCGATGTGAACACGGCCTGCATGAGCAGCTTCTGGGTCTCGCTCAGTCCGCCCGCTGGCGCCACCGCGGAGGCGACGCCCTGGCTCAGGATCGCCACCTCGGCCCGGTCCGGCGGCGTGAGCTTGGCCTGGCCGGGTGCGGGAAGCGGTGTCGGCATCGGTCGAGGTCAGGTGGTTGGTGGGGACAGCCGGTCGAGCCCGGTGTGCAGAAACCGTACGCCGTCCGCAATGGAATCGGCCGAGCCGGCGACCTCCGAGGCGCGGAGCACCGCCCCGAACGGGGCGTTCCAGTAAGCCGGGTCCCCGGGACGTGCGTCGCCCCAGGGTCCCAGGTACAGGTAGGGCTCGTCGACGTGAGCGTCGCCAGGCGAGCACCCAAGGTTGACCCGGCCGCCGTTGGCCAGCCCGACGTCGGTGCCGATGTCGAAGTGCTCGGGCCATAGCTGCAGCGTTGCTGGGCTTGCGCTGGCGGGGAGGGTGGCCATGACCTCGTCCAGGACCTGGCAGCCCAGCGCGTACCAGTCGGCCAGCGTTGCGACGTGCTTGGTGCCGAGCTCGACGACCTCGTCGGGATCCCCAAGGTCGGGAATGGCGTCGCCGCCCTGGGTGAAAGGGGCCTCAAGGCTGGCACCCGCGAATCGCGCCAGCCTCCGGAGGGTGGCGCCGTTGATCGATGCGTAGGCCGCCTTGTCCCCAACTTCACGGACGAGCACACCTCCGGCGATGCGCAGGCACTCGGGTGGCTCGCCGAAGGCCGGTGTCGCGATACCTCCCGGGCTGGGCCGCAGCGCGATGCGTCCCGACACCTCGAAGCAGCGCCGGGCCAGGATGTGCGCCGCCACTCGATGCAGGACCTCTCGGGTCTGGGCCAGGCTGCCGTCCATAGTGCCCACGGTTTACCTCATCAGCCTGCCAACCGGCTTCGGTGTATCTGAAACGGACACTGGTGTCAGGACAGGCCATGATGAGGTTCTTGGTGTCTTCCAAATATTTCTTGCCAATTCTGTTGATAGCCGGTGACCGGGCGAGTACCATCGAACATATGTACGATGCGGTGACCGAGTTGGGGGCCGTCCGGGCCACCCTGCACGCCTACACCGCCAACTTCGACGCCGACGCCGTCCCCTGCGCCGACGCCGC
>JBOGGN010000439.1:0-2817 GCA_050744165.1 Acidimicrobiales bacterium
CCCGACGACCGTTCGACCGCGAGCGGGCATCGGTGGTGTTCGGAGCCGAGGGTGGAACCGACCTCGAGATGGCCTACTCGTTCCGCGCCCTGTTCCCGTCGTACTTCGGCCGGCTGCCGTCCGAGCTCGACGAGCACCTCCCCGCGCTCACCGAGGACTCGTTCGCCGGCGTCCTGGCCAACGTGATCGCCGGCCGCATCGCCAACCGGCTCGACCTGGGTGGCGTCAACTTCACCATCGACGCTGCGTGCGCCTCTTCGCTGGCCGCCCTCGACGCCGCGTGCAAAGAACTGGTCGCCGGGTCGAGCGACCTGGTCTTGTGCGGCGGCGCCGACCTGCACAACGGCATCTACGACTACCTGATGTTCGCCTCCGCCCACGCCCTGTCGCCTACCGGTCGCTGCCGGTCCTTCGACGCCGCCGCCGACGGCATAGCCCTTGGCGAAGGCGTCGCCTGCGTGGCGCTGAAACGTCTGGCCGACGCCGAGCGCGACGGGGACCGGATCTACGCGGTGATCGACGCCGTCGCCGGATCGAGCGACGGGAGGTCGCTGGGGCTGACCGCCCCACGGGCCGAGGGCCAGCGCCGAGCGCTCGAGCGGGCCTACGCCGCGGCTGGCGTCAATCCGGCCGAGGTGGGGCTGATCGAAGCCCATGGCACCGGCACCGTCGTGGGCGACCGCACCGAGTTGTCCGCCCTGAACGATCTGTTCATCGAGGCAGGGGCGGCCGCGGCATCGTGCGCCCTGGGGTCGGTGAAATCGCAGATCGGCCACACCAAGTGCGCTGCGGGGCTCGCCGCCGTCGTCAAGGTCGCCGCCGCCCTGCACACCGGCGTTCGACCCCCCACCGGCCCCATCGCCGAGCCGAATCCCGGCTGGCAGGCCGAGACCAGCCCGTTCTTCTTCGACCAGCAGGCCCGCCCCTGGCCCGCGCCACCGGAGGAGCGCCACGCCGGCGTCAGCGCCTTCGGGTTCGGGGGCACCAACTTCCACGCCGTCTTGAGCGGTTACGGCGGGGCGCCCCAACCGGCCCACAGCCAGGAGGAGTGGCCCGCCGAGCTCTTCTGCCTGCGCGGCGCCGACCTCGCCGGCGCACAGGCTGCGGCAGGGCGCTTGGCAGGGGCGGTGGCGGCCAACGACGCCGCGGGGCGGCCGTGGCGGCTCTGCGACCTCGCCGCCTACAACGCCGGAGTCCAGGGGGCCCCATCCCGGACTCCCTTTCCCGAAGGCGCCGATCCTCCCCCGGCGGCGGCGCCGGTCCAACTGGCCTTCGTGGCGATCAACCTGGACGACCTCGCCGCCAAACTGGCTGCTGCCACCGATGGCGGCGGCTATGGGGTCTTCGGTCGTGAGGACGCCGGGGTGGGCAAGGTCGCCTTCCTGTTTCCCGGCCAGGGCAGCCAGCGGCCGGGCATGCTCTCCGACCTGTTCGTCGCCTTCCCCCGCCTGCACCGCCACCTCCGCGGGGCGGCCGCTCGTTACGCCCCCCTGATGTTCCCACCGGCGGCGTTTACCGCCCCGGCCCGGGCGGCGCAGCGGCACGCGATGACCGACACCGAGGTCGCTCAGCCCGTCATGGGCATCGGAGGCTTGGCGGTCTACGACCTCCTTACCTGGCTCGGTATCTCGCCGGACCTCGCCGGCGGCCACAGCTTCGGTGAGATGGTCGCGCTCGCGGCTGCTGGTGCCATCCCCGCCGGCGAGCTACTCGGACTGGGCGAGGCCCGAGCGGCGGCGATCCGGGCTGCCGCCGGCGATGACCCCGGCACCATGGCTGCCATCGCTGCCGACGAGGCGACCGTGCTGGCGGCCCTGGCGGCGCTGGCGGCAAGCTCGGCTGCGGGGAGCGTCGTCATCGCCAACCTGAACGCCCCTGACCAGACGGTGATCTCCGGTCCCGCCGCTGCCGTCGAGGTGGCGCTGCGTGGCTTCACCGAGGCGGATATCTCCGGCCGGCAGATCCCGGTCGCCTGCGCCTTCCACTCCCCGGTCGTCGCCGCAGCTGCCCAGGTCTTCGCCGGAGCGCTTGAGGACTGCCCAATCGGAGCGCCGGCGTACCCGGTGTTGTCGAACACCACCGCCGCTCCGCACCATGGGGAGGACCCCGCCAGCATTCGCACGCTCCTCGCCCGCCAAGTCGCAGAACCAGTCCGCTTCATCGAGCAGATCGAGGCGATGTACGCCGCCGGAGCCCGAGTTTTCATCGAATGCGGGCCAGGGCGCGTCCTCACCGGATTGGTCGCCAAGATCCTGGGCGAGCGGCCCCACACCGCCGTCGCCTGCGACGTCAGCGGGGAGCCGGGCCTCACCCAGTTGCTCACCGCCCTCGCCCAGCTGGCCGTCGCTGGCGTCGCCATGGACCTCAGCCGATTGTTCGCCAGCCGGTCGGCTCGACCGGTGACCCCGAAGTCGATCCCGGCCCGGCCGGGGTGGGTTATCGACGGCCACCTGACCAAGACGGTGGCCGGAGAGGTCCTGGCTGGCGGGCTACGACCGAGCGCCGACTTCGTCTGTCGCCCTTTGGTACCCTGGAGCGTCCGGTCGAGCGGACCGTTCACTGGCGGCGCGTCGCCGTCTGGCCCATTGGCGGGCCCGTGGCACCCGACGATCCCGGTCGCCGCCGACACCCCTCCGGCCGGGACGACCGAGCGTGACGCCGCCGTCCTTGCCTACTTCCAGGCGACGCAAAATCTCATCGCCGCCAACCGGGACATCATGCTGTCCTACCTCGGGGGCGCCGACTCGCTCCGGCTTCCGCTCGCGGCGGCGCCGGCAACCCAAGCGTCCCAGCTGGCGCCAGAGGAGACGCCCGCAC
>JBOGGN010000440.1:0-13389 GCA_050744165.1 Acidimicrobiales bacterium
CGGTATCGACACTCTCGACGACGTTTCTCAGCTGACTGCCCTGCTCACACCCGCCGTGCAGTCGCCCCTCGACTGAGGCCCGCCGGCCCCTCCACCACCAACGCCCCGCCGTGGCCTTGCCGGGGGCACGGTCGCCCGCTCGTCGATATACAGGTCAAGCACCCGGAGGTTCTGGGCGCCAGGGGGATAGCGGCATGCTTCCGTCCTCGCGAGGATCTTGACGGTCCGATGTCCCCGTACGAAGTCCAAGCCCTCGATGTCCGCCACCAAGGCCTCAAGTCCTCAGTCCCGTTGGGACCAGGAGTGACGCCAGGGCGTGATCTCGGGCGCATCCCTCGATCGTCACGCCACCTACATCCTGGCCACCTTCACAGCCGGCGCATCCCCGTAACCCATCCGGGCGTTACCGACCGATGGTGACGCCCGGCCCCCGCCGGTTCTCGGACGCGTCGATCCTCGGTCTGTGGCGTCATTATCGTGCGCTCTCGGAGAGCGTTCCGGACCGTATGCAGTGGCAGGACAACCGGAAGCAACCGCCCTTGTAGCAGCGGTTTGGGACCCGTCGGCAGGATCCAGCCCCGCTATTACGGGCGCAATCCTCTGGGGGAGGATCGAGGGGGACCGGGGAAGCCGAGATTTGCAGGAAGGCCACGAGCAGAAGCTGTCGCCGCCTACCCTGAAACTCGTGCGCTGGATCAATCCTGCCGGGCCGCGGGGCGCTCGACGTCGGTTACGGGCGAACCTGGGACCCGAAGACGCATTTCGAGTCGGAACCCGAGGGCAAGGAGGCTAAGAAGAAGCGGGAACTGGAGCCTTATCACTACCAGGCTACGAACGTCCAACACATGACGACGACGAAGCCCGGAGAGCAACGGATCGAGATGCGCCGCTTCGACGCCCAAACCAGCCTCGACGATCTCATGGCCAATATGAGCTCGCTCACCGATTTGGTCGTGGCAAGCCGACGCCCGGGCCTGGTACCCCTGAATCCCCTCTGATATCGGATCAGCCCACTCCGCATGCACCAGCAGTCGGTCCAGTTCCTCGGGATCGCCCTCCCTCGGCCGCCGCGAGGAGTCGCAATACGATGGCCCGGTCGGTGTAGTTGAGGTGGTCCACCAACCCGACGGTGAGCGACTGGGCCAGCCGGCAGACGCCAGATGTCGTGCCGGCCGCCACCCGACCCTCGGCGACAACCTTGAGGTAGGTCCCGGAAACGTCGGCGCCACCCATGCGGGTGGGATCACGCCAAACAACGGTTACAAGTTAGACTGACCAGTCAGTCTTTGGTGTGCGCCCAATCCGAGGAGGTTCGATCTGATGGTGGATACTGCATGGGGGCGGTATTGCTTCGCCTGCCGGGCGCTGCACCAGGATGTCGTCCCCGGAGTATCAGGTGCGCAAGGTATGTTCCGGTGACCATGAAATCGTGGTGCTTCGACGAGAAGGTGGTCGTAGCCCCGGTGCCGACCGCCGGGCTTCGATGTCCGTTCTGCAACGGTTTGCGGGTGTGGGCCGTCGACGTGTGCGAGTTCGCCGAGCACCACGCGGCACCGGCGGCCGACCCGGCCGTGGTTCACATGCGGCCTCCTGTGTTGTCGCCCGGGTGACACCCCGAGGCGATCGGATGTGGTGGAGGCGCGCTGGCCGTCGGAGGCCTGGGGCTCGGCGCCCCGTGCGGGGCCGGCTAGGAACTCGCCCTGGTAACTTCGTGGCGCTGGGACGGCGAACCCGCCACATGGTGGTCTTGGCGGCGGTGACAGGTGCTGCCACCGGCCTGGGTGTCGCCGGGTTCGAATCCGTGACCGCCACCGCCATCTTTGACCGCGTGGCCCGGACGAGCATCGCAGTGCGGGTGTCCGCTCCGCTGGTCGGTCTGCTGTTGGCGGCATTGGCGTTGCGGTATCTGGCGGCCGGTTCCACGCCGTCAACGGCGGATGAGTACATCAAGAACTTCCACGACTCCGGCGCCCGCCTCGATCTGCGTCCGGTGCCCGGCCGGCTGGTGGCCAGCGTCGCCACCTTGGGTCTGGGAGGCGCCATGGGCTACGAAGGCCCGTCGATCTACTTGGGGGCCGCTGTCGGATCGTTTCTGCAGCACCATTTCAGCCGCCACTTCTCCCGGGACGACGCCAAGGTGCTACTGGTAGCGGGCGCCGCCGCCGGTGTGGCCGCCATCTTCAAAGCCCCCGTCACTGGTTTGGTGTTCGCCCTCGAGGTTCCCTACCAGGAGGACTTCGCGCGGCGCATGCTCCTGCCCGCTGGCATCGCCGCCGCGGTCAGCTACGTCGTGTTCGCAGCGCTCGAGGGCACCGCGCCGCTGTTCGCGGTCGCAGGAAGCCCGCATTTCGATCTGCGCGACCTCGGGGGCGCCGCGGTGCTCGGTGTCGCCTGCGGCATCGGCGCCCGCTTGTTCACCAAGATCCTGGTGCGGGCAAAGGCCCTCGCTGCGACCATTCATCCCTTGTTGCGTGCCACCGTAGCTGGGTTCGGTCTGGCCGTCCTGGCCGTGACGGCCAAGTTGGCGTTGGGTAACCCACTCACCCTCGGCGCCGGATACGACAACCTGACTTGGGCGTTCGACCCGAGACGCGCCGTCGTGCTCGTCGTGCTGCTCCTGGTTCTTCGCGCCGCCGCCACCATCGCCACCGTTGTCGGAGGTGGTGCCGGCGGCCTTTTCGTCCCCCTGGTTCTCGAAGGCGCCCTACTGGGGCGAGTCATGGGCGGAATCCTTCACACAGCGGTGTCTCGCACCAACTTTTTCCCTCTTGTCGGCGTCGCCGCCTTCTTGGGCGCTGGCTACCAGGTCCCCCTGGCCGGCATCGTTTTCGCCGCCGAGGCCAGCGGGCGCCCGGGCTTTATCGTCCCCGGCCTCATCGCCACCATGGTGGCGCAACTATTGGTGGGCCGCAGCTCCGCCTCCCCCTACCAGGTTGCCGCGAGGGCCGGTCACCTCGAACGGCGCCACGCCCTTCCGCTCACCACAGTGATAAGGACCGACGTGGCCACCATGCCGCCTGACACCACCCTCGACGAGTTCTACCGCTTACACCTCCTCGGCGGCCGCGAGAAGGCCGTCCCCGTCCTCGACGGCAACCGCTACCTCGGACTCATGCGTATCGAAGAACTCCACACCGTCGCCCAAGACCGCTGGGCGACAGAAGCCGTCGCCGACCACATGCGCACCGACTTTCCCACTATCGCAATCGGGGCCTCATTGCGCGACGCTCTCGCTGTTATGGGAGACGCCGACATCGACCTGATCCCGGTCGTCGACGACGACTCGTTCGTCGGGGTCGTCACCACCGCGGAAATACTCAAGCTCGACGACATCTTGGACTATGGCAAACCTGAGACGTAACCGGGCAGCCAGCGAAATGCGCAGCCATCGCTGGCCGCGGCTCAGACCCCCCGGCTTATCCTCCGTATGTGACAACCGCCCAATAACTCACTCGCCGGGACTATGCACGGCCGAGTAGCACGGCCGTGGGTGATGAGAAGAAGGCCCGGTGCGTGGAGTCCGACGGGCACGGAGGAGAGCAACGTCTCAAGCCAAGGCCTCGGGCCCTCGGCGGCCGCGGCCCCGGGACGGAGGCCGGATCGTCAAGTAAGCCAACCCGTTCCAGAAAGACGGCTCGCTTCGTTTTGGAGCGGTCATTAGGATATGCCCAAGATCGGAGGCGAGGCCCGTGAATCGCGTCGCCAGCAGTTGATCGATGCGGCCTGGCGTTGCGTCGACCGGGTCGGGTACCACAACTTGACCATCGATGACGTGTGCGCCGAATCCAACCTCAGCAAAGGAGCCTTCTACACCTACTTCAAGCAGAAACAGGATCTTTTCGTCGCCCTCCTCGACGAGGACGCCGCCGCCCTCGAAGCTATCATCAACGACCTCGGAGCCACTGATCTATCGGCGATCGAACGGATCCGCCGTTTCCTGCGCGCCGTTCTAGAACGCGGGCAAGACAACGCCGTAGTGCAGATGCGAGCCGACCTGTGGGCCGAGGTACGAGACGACCCCGACGTGCAGAAGCGCTTTTCGGAGACCGTCAGCGAGCGGCGAAGGGTCCTAGCGGGATGGATCGACGACGCCGTGCGCTCCGGTGAGATGGTCGACATACCGCCGAACGCGTTCGCGTCAATACTGCTAGCCCTCGCCGACGGATTAATGCTTCACAGCTCCATTGACCCCCGCGGTTTCCGGTGGGCGAACATACGCACCGGCGTGCGGGTATTGCTCGACGGCATTACCTCTGGCGGCACCGAATTCGCCGGCCCAGAAGTCGTCTGAACCAGTGGTCGGCCACCCTATATGGCTAATGACGAGGCCGTAAACTTCCAATCGCTCGATCCCTCCCGGGGACCGTGGCTGCGGTTCGAACGACTCGTGGGTGCCTTCGGTCGACCCCGGACCGGTGAACGGCGGCCCAGGCACCGTCCGCCTCGAGCTTCGGTCGTCCCAACAGGTGCCGTCGGACTTCTTCGCGTTCCTGGACCGGCCTCGGCGACGTGGAGCAGGCCACCGCCGAATGGGTGCACTGGTACAACACCGCCCGGCTTCACACCTCGATCGGCCTGATCCCACCAATCCAATACGAAGCCCGCAAAAGCCCACCCGAGGTCGGCCCCACCCGAGCGCTCGGGATTACCGTCCGGACGCGGCCCCCGAAGCTGGAGCGAACTCGCGCGCCACGATCGAGCGGCCGCGCCGGTTCCCGGGCGCTCCGAATCGGTCTTGCCGGCGCCGTTATCGCTCGGAGTACCAGCTGGAGAGGCGTTAGATCGCGCTCGCGATTGTTCGCACTGCTTCGTGATCGTCCTCGTATATGCGCCCTCGACCCGGCGTTATACGTGTGATCCTTGTCAAGTGAGACTCTCGTTGGCTCGGGTGGCGAGGTTGTCGTAGAGGGCTGCGCGGTCGGTTTGGCCGTGCTCGCGGGCGTGGTCTCGTTGGCGGAGCAGGACGGGTACGAACTCGGGGCCGGTCCGGAAGTAGGCGCAGGTTTCGCAGGCGGATTCCATTCGGCATTCGAGTTCCACGGGTCTGGTGCACAGCCCGTTGCCGAGCATTCGGGCGTGGGATTCTTGTCGGAGTCGGGTCATGGCCGCGGTTTCGATCTCGGCGGGGAGGGCTCCGGGGACTCCCGCGGTTTTGTAGAGGGCGTCGATTTGGGCGGTCACGGCGGCGTATTCGTCGGCCACGACACGGTCGGCGATGCGGGCGTAGGTGAGGGTCATTTCCATGGATCGGTGTCCGAGGAGAGCGGCGATGGCCTCGAGGCGCATTCCTCGGTTTATGGCTTGGGTGGCCAGGGTGTGACGGAGCTGGTGGGGGTGGACGGCGCCCGATCCCGGCTTTTTGGGCGGTGGTGGCGACGATGCGGTGCACGGTGCGCCGGTCGATGGGGGCGTGGCCGTCGGCGATTAGGCGGCGTTGGGATCGGATGTGGTGGAGGTTGTTAGCGGTCCATTCGGCCAGCAAGGCGACGAGGTCGGGGTGCAGGGGGATGAACCGGTCGTTGCGGAGTTTGCCGACGGGGACGCGTAGCCAGTAGGCGTCGCCGATGCGGGTGACGGCGTCGGCGTCGAGGTCGCACAGTTCGCTGGCCCGAAGTCCGGTGCGGGCCAGCATCTCGATCACGAGGCGGTAGCGGGGCAAGGGGTGGGCGCGGGCGGCGGCCATGAGCTTGGCGGCGTCTTGGTCGGTGAGGAACTTGGGGAGCGGTTCGGGTCGCGGTGGGATGTCGCCGTGCAGGATCGGGTTGCGGCCGGGGGCGTCGGGCCAGCCCCATTCGATGAGCCGTTCCAGGAAGATCCGGATCATCCGCAGCCGCTGGCGTTGGGTGTTCTTGGCCAGCGTGGCTCCGCTGACGCCGGGCTGGGCGGCCAACCACACCTTGTAGTCCTCGATGTTGGTTCGGGTGATGGCGGCCACGGTGGTGACATCGGTGTTGGCGGTGAGCCAGCGGGCGAGTTGGCGCAGGGCGTTGTCGGCCGCGTCGACACTTCGGGGTGCCAGGAAGGTGGTCAGTTGGACCAGGTAGCGGCGCATCGTGGCTGTTAGCGGCGGTGCCGAGCGGGACAGCTGGGCCCATTCGCGGTGCGACTCGGGACGCGGAGTCCACATATCAACCTGCGCTTGGACGGCCGTCATCGAGCCAGTTCCTGGAGTGCGATGAGCTCGGCGGCGTGGCCGGCCTCGATCAGATCGGCGGCCTTGCGGTACTCGCCGGCCAGCCACTCGTTGGTGAGATGGAGGTAGACCCGGGTCGACTCGATCGAGATGTGACCGGCCTGGGCCTGGACCGCTTCCAGCGCCATACCCGCTTCGCGGAGGCGGGTCAGGCAGGTGTGGCGCAGCTGATGACAGGTGGCCCGTTGCAGCCCGGCGCGCTGGCGGGCGCCGCGCATCATGGCGTCGACGCCGTCCGCGGTGAGCGGCTCGCCCCGGCTCGGTCCTTTCAACGCCACGAACACCCGATCCGTCTTCAACCCGGCGTGGCGTTCTCCCCGGAGGTAGTCCCCCACGGCGGCGAAGAACGTGTTCGAGATCGGCACGACCCGTTGGTGGCCGCCCTTGCCTTCGGCGACGAACAAAGCCCGCTCGCCGACGCGAATATCGACTAGGCGTAAGCCCAGCACTTCGCAGCGGCGCTGCCCGCCGAGCAGCATGGCGAAGACCATGGCTCGGTCCCGGTGGCTGCGCAGCGCCGCCACCAGCGAGTCGACATCGCCTGGCGCCAGGATCTTGGGCAACGTCTTCGGCACCCGCACCAGCGGCACACTGCGGGACCGGCCCCCGTTTCTCCTCGTCGACAGCCCCCTCGGAACCGGATTCGTCGACACTGCCGTGTCACCCCGGGCGATCAGATACGAATAGAAGCCCGACACCGACGACAACCGCCGGGCGATCGTGCGGGCCGATAATCCCGACTCCCGGTCGACCATGCGCACCACCGTCCGGTCGCCGCGCTGCTGCGCCAGGAACTCGAACACGTCGAATGCCGCCACCTCGACAGGGTCCTTGTCGATTACCGAGAAAAACGTCTTCAAATCATGGGCCACCGCCCGCAGCGTGTTCGGTCGGGACCGGCCTGCCACGAACTCCAAGTAGCGGTCAAGCATCGGATGGCCCAACTCGTAACGCACATCACCGCGGTGTGTCGACGAGCGGACAAGGCACGGGAAGGTAGTCATCCCCGAAGGCTCACAGCCCGGGATGAAAGACACGCGGATGCCAGATGGATCACACGTGTATTAGGCGTTCTGGGCGACGTGCGGGAGGGAATCTCGGGATTCGCGATCTGGGTCATGCAGACTGTCGTGGCGTCTCGCGTTTGTGATGTCGACACGAGCTGACTTTCGGCACCCACGGCCGGGTCCCGCCAGCAGCGTATATCCAACCAACCGTCCAGCGGATATACTTGGCAGATGAGCAAACGCCTTGTTGACATCGATGATGACCTCCTCGACACGGCCGCCGGGATCCTCGGAGCGTCCACGATGAAAGAGACGGTCAACCGCTCCCTTGAGGAGGTGGTACTAGCTGCACGCCGTCGCCAGCACGCCCGCCGACTGGTATCCATGGACGGCCTGGACCTGGACAACCCGAAGGTGATGTCCGGGGCGTGGCGCTGAGCGCCCGGTATCTGGCCGACAAGAGCGCGCTCGCCCGCTCCCCGAGACCCGCCGTCGCCGCTCGCCTGACACCGCTACTCGAACAGGGGCTCTTCGCGACCTGCGCTGTGGTCGACCTCGAGGTGCTCTATAGCGCCCGCAACTTGACTACGAAGCAGTCCTCTCCGAGCGTCGCAGCCTCGACCAGGCGCTCGTCACTCCAGAGGTGATGAGCAGAGCGATCGAAATCCAGCACCTGCTGGCCCGCCGGGGCCACCACCGGGTGCCGATCCCGGACCTGATCATCGCCGCCGCAGCCGAGGCAGCCGGACTGACGGTCCTGCACTACGACGCCGACTTCGAGATGATCGCCGAGGTCACTGGGATGGCGCACGAGTGGGTAGTACCTCGTGGCACCGCATAGCGCATCCCGAAGCCGGCGGTCTGTGGCGTCAATGCTGATCAAATGATCGGGCATTCTGGGACGCTTTCGGCCGCGGGCTCGACGCTACGCGTGATCAGCGAGCAGGCCCCGATCGCGTGGTCTAGAAGTTCGACGTCGACGTCCCACCAACCCCGGAGAGCCTCGAGGGCACGCAGCAACCGGTGATCAGCGAGGGCTCGGGCGGCGGCAACCGCGAGCCGCGGTACCGATTTCGACGTGAGCAACTCGACGGTGATCTGAAACGCCCGTTCGTCGTGGCGTTCCGCCAACCCGACGAGAGCTTCGCAGCTCGTATCGATGTCCTCGTCGGCCAGGCGGTCGACGAGGGCTTGTCGGACGGCCGGCGAATCAAGGTCGAGGATCGAGCCGAGACCGAAAGTGGCCCAGTCTCGGATCTCGCGCCCTGGGTCTCGCGATAGCTGGATGGAGGACATCGGCGACCGCTTCCTTGGCGCCGAGCGAGGCCACGCCTCCGGGAGCGGCGCGAGCGACAGCGAGACGGACCTGGTCGTCAGCGTGCGACGCATAGGGAAGCACGGCGAGACCGGCTTTCTCGTCCCAGGCGCGGCCGAGGGCAGTGATCACCGTTGCCAGGGTGGCTGGGTCGTTCCCGCTGGTTAGCAGTTCGAGCAGCTTGGGTAGCGCGGCGGGGACTTTCTCGGGGTGGCCATTGATCAACGCCCCGAGCCGTTCGGCTTCGACGATCAGGTCATGGCTCACACGCCCATCATCGCGTTAACCATCAACTGGGCGCATGCAAAAGCAGTCCGACACCCGGCGGTAGGGGGCGTGCACATGCCAATGCGACTTGGATCTTCGGAGACGTTCCTGGGAGCAGCACCGGGATTCAAAAATCAGCGAAAACGGTCGGCTGACCCGACGGGGCGGACGGCGTCTGAGGAGTTGAAGAATCGGCCTACCCGCCGTCACTCAATGGGCGAATGGTCTCAACGAGCCGGCCCGACCGGAACGCAGCTAGCACCGCGGCCGCGACCTCCTCGGGCGGTCCGATGGCCTCGATCACGTTCGCCTCGTGCGCGCCCAGGTCTACGAACTTGGCATGCAGGGCAGCGAACGGTCGTGGGTCGGGTCGTTCCCCCATGCCCCGACTCGTCGCTCGCGCTAGGCAGGTCTCCAGGTCGGCGCGCAAGACTACGTAGTGCAGCGGCACGCTTCGGCGGGCGCACATCTCGGCCATGCCTTCGAGCCCGTCGGGGAACATATGGCCATCAACGACGACCGTGTAGCCGCCTAGAGCAAACTGCATCGCCGCCGCCGTCATTGCGCCGCCGAGCACCTCGTTCTGGTGTGCCGACTCGGGCAGCCAGGGCTCAACCCAGCCGTTCACGATGACCCCAAAGGTGACGTCGTCGGCCCGGACGTGGGCGCTCTTGTCGTAGGCGGACGCAACAAGCCGGCTCACCGTCGACTTCCCGGCCCCAGACGGACCGGTCACGACAAGGATCGGCGCCGGCGGGTCCCGCATCGGTCCATCGTTACCGAAACTTGACGATCCGGCGCAGCGCTAGCAGCTACTTCTTCGACAACCGCGACGTCGAGCCGGTCGTACTGGCGGGCTGCGGCGGCCAGGCCGCCTTCTTCGTGAGCTACGGCGACCACCCAGTCGGGGCCGAGACCGTCCGTCCCACAGCAGTCCGCGCCCGCGTCTACCCGCCAGACGACACCCAAAGCCTCATCGGCGGTGAACATGCAGCCGTGCGCCGACATCACCATCTCACGAGTGGTCGCCAGCCCCCCGCTCGGGTGACCGCACGCGCGACCGTGCCGGGATCGCCGACAAACCAGTCGGCCCCTCTCGGTGCGCCGCTCGGCGACCAGTGCACACAGGACCGGTATCAGGGACGGTGCCCCACGGCCGGCGGTAGGGGCCACATTGGCAACCGGCCAAACGGTCGGTATTCGGGGGGATTTGCCGCCCAGACGCTGCCGTTCTGGCGGGGGGCAAGGCCACACCCCCAGCGGGAGTGGCCCGCGAAGCTTCTATGCGAGGTCGGGGCGCGGCTCGACTGACCCCGGTTCTGACCGAGCGCGACAAGGACCGCCACGATGCGACAAGCGGTTGCGGACGCCAGGGACGGTAGCGTGGGGATGAAAGGGGTAGACGCGTGGTGATGATCGATATCAAGTTCGACTTCCGCACCGACGCCACTGGCGAGAACCCGGATCCCGACGCGTCTAGCCCAACATTGCTGCGCTATAACCGCCTGTTGTGGAGCAAGCCGTTGCCCTCCGGCAAGCACTTCGAACTCACCCCGCGGAGTCAGAGGCCGTACGCCCTGCTTCACGACTCGGAGTTGGGCAAGTTCCTGCTGACGAGTGATTCCGTCCTCCCGACCTTCACCCGGCGGGACGACATGCAGGCGATCGTCCGCCAGTTGCCGCTTGCCGACATCGACGCCCTCAACACGATCAGCCACACCATCGGCGGGATGGTTCTTTGGCCGGGCAACCAGATCGACGGGAAGTGGACGATCAACCAGGCCCGCGGATGTATAGGCAAGATCGCCGACCGCTTCGACCTGACCGTTGACTGTGTACGCCGCCACTACCAGGGCGACACCACCCACCCACTCGCTACCGCGTTCGGCCGCTACCGCGACTTTTTCGACCTCTTCGGAAGCTTCGACGGGTACATCGACTTCTGGCTCCTCGATGACCTACTGGATACCAACGGCGGGTTGAAGCTCTTCCTGCCCTCGGAGGACTTCACCTTGCCGTCGATCCCTCGGAGCATCGCCGACTACCTTGCCTTCTGCGAGCACACCATCGAGTTCGTCATAGCTCGGAACGAGCGCATTCACCACCTCGGACTCTGACGAGGTCTCGGCGGCGACCGGCGCCTGCGTCCCGCGCCCAGCGTTAGAGGATGCCCGCCGAAACTGCCTGCTCGGGCGGGACTGGCCAACGGACCAGACCAGATAGTCCGCGCAGGCTCTGGCGAGAGGCTCGAGCTCGCTATCAAGGGGAGGCGATCCTGCCATGATTTGACGCTTCACCCGGCGCCGTGTGGGTCGATCGAATTGGCTCCTGGTTGAGGGGGCCGCCGCAGTCGGTCTGCGCTGCGTCGACGGGGGATCGTACGATAGGGCGGGGGCGCGAGTCTTCCGCGGCGTGGCCGGTGTCGGCGACGATGTGGCCGTCGAGGAGCTCGACTTTGCGGGGCATGCGCTCGGCGATGTTGTGGTCGTGGGTGATGACCACGATGGTCGAACCGGCCTGGTGGAGCTGGTCGATCAGGGCCATGATGGACTGCCCAGTGGCTTGGTCGAGGTTGCCGGTTGGTTCGTCCGCGAGCACGATGGCTGGCTGGCCGATGAGGGCTCTGGCGATGGCGACGCGTTGGCGCTGCCCCCCGGAGAGTTGGGGGGGCGGGCTAGGGGGCGCTGAGCGATGCCGACGAGGTCTAGGGCGTCGTGGGCGCGTTGGTGGCGCTGTTCGAGCGGGACGCCAGCGTAGAGGAGCACGTCGGCGACGTTGTCCAAGACTGTTGCGTGCTCGGCCAGGAAGAACTGTTGGAAGACGAACCCGATCCGGGTGGCCCGCAAGTAGGAGACGTCGTCGTCAGCCATCCTGGCGACGTCTAGCCCGGTGACGCGCGCACTTGGCCGCTGGTGGGCCGGTCGAGGGTGCCCATCAGCTGCAGCAGAGTGGTCTTACCCGACCCTGACGGACCAACGATCCCGACCAGTTCCCCTTGGCCGGTGGTGAGGTTCACCCCGCGCAGGGCCTGGACGGGAGGCTCGCCGGGGTAACTCTTGGTCACTTGGTCGACTTCCAGCACCGGAACGTGCACCGGGCCGGTATCGGAGCCGTTGCCAGCCACGACCGATGGAACCTCGGGGGGGTTTGGCACTGTGTCGGTCATGCGGCCGGGACCACCACTTGTTGGCCGACGGCAAGCCGCGGCCCTGTGACCTGTACAAGCCCGTCGGCATCGTCGAACAGTCCGATCGAGACCGCCTCTAAGTCGTGGATCCGCCCTGGGTCGACGACCTCGACGGCGTAGCCGCCGCCGGCCTGGGCTAGTAGCGCGGTTACTGACACCACCAGCATGTTGGGCAAGCTGGCGGTGGTGATGGTGACCTGCACCGGGGCCTGATCCCAGGTACCCGTGGCGGCCGGATCGGAAGGGGTGACGTAAACGGTGATGCTCGGTGTGGTGCTGTTCCCCGAGTTGCCCGAAGAGCAGGTGTCTGTTCCTTGCGCAGCGGAGCTGGAGCTCGACCCGCCGGTCCCGGAGCCCGATGGGCAGGTGGCGACCGTTCCTACCGAGGAGACGACACCTGGGGTGGCGAGATTGTTCGGAAGGGTGATTGTCACCTTGTCCCCGACGGCCACGTTGGTCTGCTGCGAGGGGTTGACGGCTACCTGCACTTGGCGGGTAGTCGAGCTGCCTTGCATCACGGTCTGGCCGGTCTGGGCGCTGCCCCCTAGCGGGGATGAGAGGGTCGTCACCCGTTCGGCATTAGGTTCGAATACCGCCTGGCCGATGGTCAGCGTGCAGTTCTGGGTTACCCCCAGGGCGGCTTGCAGCTTTTCCAAGGCGGTAGCGGTTGCAGACCCGAAGTAGGAGGAAGTCGGGCTGAGCTGAGACGAGTTTGCGTAGCCGAGTGCGACCAAATCAGCGTTTAGCTCGGCCACATCCGCACCGGTCATCCCGGCCGACAGGCTCCGGTAGGCCGGAGTCGAGCCGTACAGCAGTACCACAGGGATGTCGTTCACCCGGTAGATCACCTGACCCTGAGAGATCACCTGGCCGAGCTGGGGCAGCTTGGTGTATGTCCCTTGGGCCTGGTTGATTACCGAGTACGGCGAGCCGTCCGACTGCGCCTCATAGGTCAAGGTGCCATCCAGGGAGACCATGGCCGACAGAGTCCGCTTTTCAACCTTCGCGGTGTTCGCCTCCGACTCTTGTGCGGCCGAAGTGGCTTGCTTCCCACCGGAGGTGGCGACCACGCCGACGGTAACGACAACCGCAGCCAGGACGGCCGCTCCGGCCAGCACCCGCGTCTTCCGCCTCATTGGCCCCGCGACCCCGGCTCGCCTGAGCAGATAGTGCATTGACTCCCCGCAGCGACGAGGTGCTCAGCCTCTGATTTGCAATGGTCGGTCATCCCCCGAGCCCCCCGACAGACGGCAGCTGCGATTTGCAGGCGTCCATCGCCTGCTGCAACTGCGGCGAGCTCGACCCGACGCCGGAGTCGTGCACCTCGCTGCGTGAGAACGTCGGGTCGGGGAAGTTCGGCAGGCCATGGGTGCGGATGCACTGGGCCCAGTCCAACCACGCCTGCTGTTGGGTGGGGGAG
>JBOGGN010000441.1:0-10630 GCA_050744165.1 Acidimicrobiales bacterium
ACTTCCGGACTGGATCCCGTGCTACCTCATCGCGCGCCTCGCCCTCGATCGCAGTCTCCACGGTAACCGGCTCGGATCGCAGCTCTTGGCGAGTGCGCTAATGCGCACCGCGGTTGGAGCGCGGGACCTCGGGGGGCGATACGTGGTCGTCGATGCAATTGACGACGCAGCCGCGTCCTTCTATCGCCATCATGGGTTCGATCAAATGAGGGCCGTCCCGACCGACTCGTTTTGCCGATCAAGGCGCTCGACGCTTATATCCCTCCGCCGCGCTAGACGTGGCCGCCGGGACGGACCAGCCGTGCGAGGTGATCCACCATGTGTTGCTCGTCCGGTTGGTTGTGAGCCAGCACGTGACGCGTGACGGCCCCGCCGACCGATTCATCGGGGACGCCCGGGTCGGTGGCGCTGCCGTGGCGAAGCTCCACGTTCGCCAGACCTGACTGGGCGACAAGCTGGCGAGCTGCGGCGAGTGCTACTTCGTCGCGCTCCACACCGATCACTCGACCCGAGGATCCCACGGCGCGGGCCATACAAACGGCCACCGCGCCAGGGCCGCATCCGACATCGGCGACGATTTCGCCCGGAACGATTCCGGCGGTCACCCAGAGCGAGGCCTCGCTGGTCTGGGCCTGCTCGGCCATCATCATGTACCGGCGAATCTCCGCCTCGCTGAGAGCCAGCGAATACTCAGTTGGAAAAATGCGACGTCCTTCTTCATGAGCGCCTCGGCCGCACCCTGGACCAGCGTGGTCTCCGACATCGTGGGACTGCGAAAGCTGAGTCCTGGTGGTGGCTTGAGCCGCACGCTTTCAGCGGGGCCGGAGCACCAGCTGGGTGCAGCGGAACAGGGCCAGCAGCCGGCCGTTGTCCTCGGCGGTGACCCGAGCATCCCAGAGCTGGGTCGTCCGGCCGCCGTGGACCAGCTCGGCGTCGGCGCGGAGGGCGCCGGCCATCAGGGTGGCGATGAAGTTGGTCTTCAGTTCGATGGTCGTGAACCCGGAGGCGCCCTCGGGCAGGTTGGCGGCGCAGCCGTATCCGCAGCAGGTGTCGGCCAGGGCGATCACCGTGGCCGCGTGGAGGAAGCCGTTGGGCGCCAGGTGATGGGGCTCAACGGCCAGCCGGGCCCGTAGCCTGCGATCGGCCACCTCGAGGATCTCCACGCCGAGGAACCCCGGCAGGTGGCCGGCGCCGACGGCGTTCATGACTTCGGGCGTGAGAGCCGGGAACAGGGGCGGCGGGAGGCGGTCGCTCGGGTCACTCGGGCTGGGCATGGCTCGGAGTCTGGCGCAGTCTCGGCGATCGGGCGCCGCCGGTCGGGCGCCGTCGGCAGGGGGCCACGCGACATTTAAGGCGGTATACCGCCTTAAATGTCGCGTCATGGAAGCATCGAGCCAGGTCGCAGCCAGCCAGCCGGCATACCCCTCGTTCCGCCAGGTGGTGCTCGACACCACCGACGCCCGGCGGTTGGCGGAGTTCTACCGGCAGCTGCTGGGATTGGTCTACCTGCCCGGCGACGAGCCGCCACCGCCGGGCGAGGCCGACCCGCTGGGCCAAGAGTGGCTGGTCCTGACCGATCACTCGGGGTCGCGGCTGCTGGGCTTCCAGCAGGTTGACGCCTTGCCGCCGGCGACCTGGCCGGAGGGCCCGGTACCCCAGCAGCTGCACCTGGACCTGCAGGTCGATTGCAAGGAGGAGCTGGATAGCCAGCACCGGCGGGCCCTCGAGCTGGGCGCCCGGGTGCTCGACGACGAGCGCTCGGACGACCCGGAGCAACCGATTCGGGTCTACGCCGACCCGGCCGGGCACCCGTTCTGCATTTTCGTAGCCCAGGGATAAGCGGCTGGTCACATTTTTCGTCCGTCACCGGTCATGTGGGCAGACGCATGAATCCTTGAAGGAGGAACCGAAAATGACCGACTCCGCAACCCTCGCCCCCGCCACTCGCATGCAAAATCCGGCAGCCCTTATTCCCGACGCCTACCCGGCCATCATGAGCTTGCTCGCAGCGACCGAGAAGGGCGGCGTTCCCCGGTCGACCCTGGCCCTGGTGCATCTCCGGGCCAGCCAGATCAACGGCTGCAGTTCCTGTGTGTACGGCGGGGCCCGCGAGGCCAAGAAGGCAGGGGAGACCGACGAGCGGCTGTGGTCCGTGGCCGCCTGGCGGGACGCCCCGTTCTTCACCGAGGCCGAGCGGGCGGCCCTCGCCTTGTCCGAGGCGGTGACGCGCCTGAGTGACCGTGAGGATCCCGTTCCCGACGAGATTTGGAACGAAGCGGCGCGCCATTTCGACGAAAAGGCAATGGCGGCGTTGATCCTGGCCATTGCGGTGACCAACGTGTTCAACCGGTTCAATGTGAGCACCCGGCAGGTCGCCGGCAGCTGGTAGCACATTTTCAACCTGGGGAAAGCGCCCGGTGCCGGCCAACGACGGCCGGCACCGGTCCGCGTCCGCCAGTCGCCTGTCGGCTGACGTGGGGAGCCGCCCCGAACGAGACCGTCGTCTCCGTCGAGGATCAGGTGCTGCTGGGCATCGGGGCCGGTCGGCCGGGCCAGGCCCTCTCCGGGCTGTCGCTGCAGCCCCTAGAGCAGGTACGTGCCCAGTTCAATGGCGGCGTGCGCCAACGGCGCCCGCAGCGCGGGGTCGATGAGCAATCGGCTCGTGAGCGGCGCCGCGGGACAAGGACTGCGTAGTCGGGAGCAGGCTCACGACGTCGAGCTCGCCACTTCTTGGCCGCTCCGCCACCGCTCGGCTAGGTACCCGCGAGCACAGGTGTTCCTTCCAGGCGCCTGCGAACGGGCTTACGGTGCCGATCCCTGCGGCACGACCCATTCGGTCGGCTGACCCGTAACGTTCGCAATCAAGTCGAAGTCGCGGTCGTAATGGATCACCACGAGGCCGTGCCGCTCGGCAGTGGAGGCAATCAGCAGGTCGGCGAACTTCACGGCGCGGAGTTGTCCGCGTTCTGACAAGGCGCCTTGCACGTCGAGCGCTCGGTCCCACACCTCGTCGGGCATCGGGAACGACTCGTAGCCGGTCGCCCGATCCTGACTGATTTCTTCGTACTCGGGATGCGAGCGGGCAGAGTAACGGACTTCAAGCTCGATGATCCCGCATGTGCCGACGAGCCCAGCTTCGATCATGGGGCCGAGCCGACGGGCGACCGACCGGTTTCCCATTCGTGCAAGCGCGCTCTTGTCGGCCAGATGGGTCGCTATCGCCACGCGGCGTCGTACAGTTCCTTGTCGCCGAGGGCTGAGAGATCACCATGGACAAGGCGCTTCAAGTCGCGCCGTCGAGCAGCGAGGGCGGCCACTTCCACTAGGGCTCGGTTCACGGTCTCTACCTTGGTCGTCGTGCCCAGCGCTGCGCGTGCTGCGCTGAGGGAGTCCTCGTCGATATCCACAACTGTTCGCACCGGCAACCCACCTCTCATGGTGATATCGATCTTCGGGGCTCCACGATATCACCTCGCAGTATGGCCAGGTCCTTGCCTAGCGCTTGCCCGCCTCACAGGCTCAAGCTGCGGGGACGATCGGTCCACGAAGCCGCGGCCTCACTCCTGCAGGATCGAGGCCAGAACTCCGAGGAGGTTCGTCCATCCCTGCCGGTGGTCGGCCGTCCGGTCGTCGGGTAGGTCCCCGTGGGTCAGCTCGACGATGGTGGCGTGACCTTCGGGCCGCAGCACGATCTCGACGGTGCTTGATCCTGCCGGCAACTGATGGTTTCCCAATGGCGACGTTCATCCTGGCCATTGCGGTGGCCAACGTGTTCAACCGGTTCAATGTGAGCACCCGGCAGGTCGCCGGCAACTGGTAGGGGGTCAGGTTGGGCGCAGCATCGCGGGGTGCAGGAGGACGGCGTCTCCAGCGGTGTACAGCTGAGCCGGGCGCCCGCCGTCGCGGGTCGTCGTCTTGTCGGTGGTGTGTACGAACCCGGGGGTCGAGGTGACCTTGCGATGGAAGTTGCGCGGGTCAAGGGTGGTGCCCCACACCGCTTCGTACACCCGGCGCAGCTCGGCGATGGTGAACTCCTGGGCACAGAAGGCCGCCGCCAGTGGGGAGTACTCCAGCTTGGCGCGGGCCCGCTCGACGCCGTCGCGGAGGATTCGGTGATGATCGAACGCCAGACGATCGGGATCTCGGAGCGCCTCGTCGGCGGGCATCCACCCTGCGCCGGCGGCGTCGGACCCGGCAGTGGGCGAGGGAAGGTGGGGAAGCAGGGCCAGGTAGGCCGTGCTCACCACCCGGCCACGAGGGTCGCGTCCTGGCGCTCCATAGGTGGCTAGCTGCTCCAAGTGAGCGGTGCCAGGGCTAATGCTGGTCTCCTCTTCGAGCTCGCGGGCGGCGGCGTCGATCAGGTCCTCGTCTTCATGAACGAAGCCGCCGGGTAGCGCCCATTTCCCCCGATAGGGGGGCGCACCTCGCTGGATCGCCAGCGCCATCAACTGGTCCTCCCGCACGGTCAGCACCACGAGGTCGACGGTGACCGCGGCCGTCTTGCGAACCCGACAGCCCATATTCGCCACTTGCGGAAGGGCCGGGTAGTCCATGACGGGGTCGGGCAAGCGTTCTGGTTTCGCCCCCTCAACGCGGCGCTCAGCGAGATCCCCGCCGATGACCGTGAACAGCCGCTGTTGTTCCACGGGCGCACCGCGGATTTCCAAGACGTGACGGTGCAGGCGACCATTACCTACCGGATAGTCCACGCCGAAACGGCCGCCACCCGGATTGACTTCGGCATCGACCCCGCACGCGGGGTGTGGCGAGCGACACCGCTCGAACAGGTCGGCGGCCTCCTGACGGAACTGGCGCAACAGCACGCTCTTGATCTCCTCGCGCGGATGACGCTGCCCCAGGCCCTGGCTGAAGGCATGACCGCGGTGCGGGAGCGGATCGCAACCGGGCTGGTCGGAGATCCCCGCATCGCCGATACGGGGCTCGGCATCGTCGACGTGCGGGTTGTCGCCGTGCGAGCCGAGGCCGACCTGGAACGTGCGCTGCAGACGCCGATGCGCGAACGGGTCCAGCAGGACGCCGATAAGGCGACCTACGAGCGGCGGGCCCTCGCAGTCGAGCGGGAGCGGGCGATCGCCGAGAACGAGTTGCAGAACCAGATCGAGCTGGCTCGGCGCGAGGAGCAACTGGTCGAGCAGAAGGGCCAGAACGACCGCAAGCGGGCCACGGAGCAGGCCGCCGCCGGCCGCATCCACGCCGAGGCCGAAGCGGCCGAGCAACGCCTGCTGGCCGACGCCCAAGCCGACGCCACCCGTGCCGTCGACATCGCCAAGGCTGACGCCGAAGCCGCCCGGGTCGCGGCGTACCGGGATCTCGAAGCGGCCACGTTGCTCGCCCTCGCGGCCAAGGATGTCGCCGGCAATCTCCCACAGATCGGCACCCTCAATCTGACGCCCGACCTGCTCACCCCGCTGCTGGCTCGTCTCACCGCCGGGCCTGCCCAGCAGAAGGCGGCGTGAGCCTGGCACCGAGGGCGGTGGTCGTGCATCGCCACACCGAGCTCGAAGAGGTCATCGCCAGGCACGGCACCCGTCAACAGGCTGCCTTCTTCCTGCGGACCCGAGGACGCAGCATCGACGAGGTCGAGGCCCGTCACGCGGCCCAGCACGACGCCATCGGAAAGGTCGCCCAAGGCGTCCCACTGGACTGGCGCCGAGGCGACGTGGAACGGACCTGAGCCGCTTCGTGTTCGGCTCCGAGGACGTCATCGTTGCCGTCGGTCAGGACGGGCTCGTCGTCAACGTCGCCAAGTACCTCACCGGGCAGGTCGTCGTAGGCATCGACCCCCAACCCGGTCGGAACCCCGGAGTCCTCGTACCCCACCGCCCCCATGCCATCGGAGTCCTCCTTGCTCGGGCGGTCGCCGCGGACGTCGGCCGCCATGTCCAAGCACGGGTCATGGTGCAAGCCGAGCTGGATGACGGCCAACGCCTCTGTGCCCTGAACGAGGTATTCGTGGGCCATCCGAGCCACCAGTCGGCCCGCTACCGAATCGTCGCCGCCGACGGTCGCCACGAGCGACAGTCTTCCTCCGGTGTGCTCATCGGCACAGGCACCGGGTCAACCGGCTGGTGCCGGTCGGCCTGGCTGGAACGCCACAGCCCTCTTACCCTTCCCCGCCACGACGAGCCTCGGCTGAGCTGGTTCGTGCGCGAAGCCTGGCCGTCGCCGGCGACCGGCACCGACTGCACCGAGGGACTCATCGACGTGGGTGAGGAGCTGGTGATCGTGGCCGAGTCGGACCTGGTGATCTTCGGTGACGGCATCGAGGCCGACTCCTTGTCACTGACCTGGGGCCAACAGGTCTTCGTTCGCCTGGCCGACCAGCGGCTGCATCTCTTGGTCTAAGCGGCCTGGCGGGCCGTCTTCGAGCAGGGTTGGGAAAAGGCGCCCCGCCACCGCGCCCGATCCTCCCGGAGCGGACCCGCTGGACGGTGCCACGCCCGCTGCCCCGGCCGGACCGGCTGTGGAGGCTGCGAGACGGGGTCGTGGCGTTGCCCCTTACAACCAGTTCGGAGCCGTTTAGCCAGCGAGGCCGAATATGGGGCACGCCGGAAATGGCTCGCCCTTCAACGTGGGCGTCTTTGAAGGCTCGGATCCCGCCGCCTCATTAATGGTACGTGGTGCGACGAGCCGACCATATGCTGAGTTCGCGCCCAGATGGAGGTGAGCGAGAAATGCGATCTCGTCGAGTGAGGGCGGCTCCTGCGGTCGGCCTCTTGGTACCTCTTGCGCTGCTCGCCGCCTGCGGCCATTCGGGTGGACCCGCCGAGCCGCCGCCGCAACCCGCCGTCCAGATGCGGCAATTTACCTTCGATGGCGTCGTGCGCCACTACCGGGTCTACGATCCGCCGACGCCCGGCGCTCGGCCGCCTTCGGCATTGGTCGTCGTCCTCCACGGCGGGGCGGCCAGCATCGACGATGCGGTGTCGACCACGATGTTCGACCAGGCGGCGACGGAGGGCAATTTCATCGTCGCCTATCCCCAGGGCATTGATGGTGTCTGGAATGCCAAGTTCTGCTGCGGCGTCGCCCCCGGCCTGGGCAACGACGACGTGGGATTCTTGAATCAGCTCCTTGACCGTCTCGAAGCCGAGTACCCGGTTGACACGACGCGGGTCTATTTCAGTGGCGTGTCCAACGGGGCCATGATGGCCTACCTGTTCGCCTGCGAGCACGCCGATCGGGTCACCGCGGTGGGCGCGGTGGCAGGGGCCATGGTCCTCGACACCTGCCAGCCGTCGCGGCCGGTGTCGATCCTCGAGATTCACGGCACCGCCGACCCCGAGGTCCCCTACCAGGGTGGCCAGGCGGCCGCGGTGGTGGGCGGGACCTTCGACTACCCCTCGAGCATGGCGCTCGCCCAGCGGTGGGCCCAGATCGACGGATGTGGCGCCAAATCGTCGACCACGGCGGGGCCTGACACCACCGCCAGCTGGTCCGGGTGCCAGGCCGGGACCGCGGTCAGCTTGGTCAGCGTCGACGGCGGCGGCCATGTGTGGTTCGCCCCGGGGCTCGGCGCGGCCGACGGGTCCGTGGATGCCACCAGCCTCCTGTGGCACTTCTTCAGCCGCCTGCGCGCATGAGGGCGGGCGGCTCGTGCGCCGAGGACCCGCGGATTCCAGCGAGTGGTGTGGTCACTCGGTCCGTAGCCGATGGAGTTGGCTGGAAACGGCGCCGAGGACGATGTCCGGTATGTCGTCTGTTTCGTCGCGGGCGGCTTCGATCGCTTCCGGCGCCCTGTCGAGCAGGCCCGTGACGATTTCAGCACTTCGTGGCCGGGGAAGTCCCCAGGCGGCGCCCTCGTTGATGATGCGGTCCGCGGTGAGCCGGTCCGTGCGGCGGACGTTGTCGATGTACATCGCCAGCCGGTTGTCGCCGTAACACAGTGTGCACATCACGTCGTAAAGCGGCGCGAGCCGCAGCCCGCCTGAGCGCTCGTGAAGCAGGGAGAAGTTCTTGGCATGCGCGTCGCCGTTGCCGACGAGCGCGTGCAGCGTGACGGCGGCGAGCAAGGTGTCAAGCGATCCGCGCGCGGCGACCGCGCCCACGAGACCTGCGACCGTGCGAAGCGACGGCCCACCGTCCTCCTCGTACTTGTCATCGGGCCGGGTGCCGGTCGCCTGGCACAGGTCCTCCTGGTGAACCCGTTCCACCGCGCCGTCGGCTCCGACGATGCGGTCGTAGCGCTCGACCACGATCAGCTTCCTTCCGGCCACCTCCGTGGTCGCGATGTTGGCCGTCGGCAGGCCGAGATTGCGGCCGAGGCGCATGCAGAAGGCCTCGTTCTCAACCGTGGCCGGGTAGCGGGCGATCTCGGGCTTCAGGATGTGCGTCGATGGGGTGCCGTCGACCGGCCGGCCCCACGTCCCGTCGGGCATCTGGGTCAGGAGCAGCTTCTCCTGAACACCGGCGAGCGAGATTCGCACCCGTCCTCCGGCGCCAAGCGGCGCCTCGCGCAGGTTGTCGACCAGCTCGGCCACCTCCTCGACTGTCAGGGCTTCGGCCGTGTGCGTCGTTGGTTGCGGCGGCGGTGGGTCATCGGCGGGCTGGATGACGATTGCGCCGGCGCAGTCGCGGCCGAGCGTCTCGATCAGGCCGTAGGTGTCGGCGGGATCGACGCCTATGTCTCGGGCGATCGCCCGGCGTGAGTCGCCCTCGGGCAGCAACCCGTCGAGGAACGGCTTGACCGTGCCCTGCGGGAACCGCTCGGTGCGGACGGGCAGCGACAGCGACAGGAGCGGGGTCCCCGGGGCGTACAGGCGCAGAGCCTCCTCGCTGTAGGCCAGCCGGGGGCGTCGGCGTTCCTGGTCTATGACAGCGACGACGGACCCGTAGAGCCAGACCGCCAAGCGGTCGGCCACTACCAGTCAGTCTTTTCGAGCCTCATGCGGACGCCGAGTTGGCGCAGCACCCGCAGGATGCGGCGCAGTTGTTCAGTCTCCTTGCCGCTCTCCAACCCAGACAAGTAGCTCCGGTGCAGGCCCGTAAGCTTCGCTAGCTCAAGCTGTGACAGACCGGCCTGCTTGCGGTAGTGGCGAATGGCCGCGCCGAGCGATTCGGGGGTATAGACGCGGTACGGCAGCTCCTCCGTCGGATGGTGTGTCTCCATTTCCAGACAGAGTAACACCGTCTGGATTTACAGACACCGAGACGATGTCGGGATTTTCAGACAGCGATCGGAGCGCCGACAGTGCCCGACGGCCGGGGGGCGTCGCCGCTCTGGTCGTTTCCTGCTGGTGGCCGTGGGCCGTTTGGCCCTCAACGACGCCGCCTCGGCCGCGTGGGAACGCACCCGGTCGGCGAGGCACCTGGTGAGCGGTCTGGCCGGCCGTCTTCGAACAGGGGTGGGGAAAAGCGCCCCCGCACCCGCCCCACGCCACCCGGGAGCGGGCCAGCTGTTCGCAGGCGGGCGCCGACGGCGACGGCTCCGCTGGGTCCATGGAGGAGGGGGCCAGTACGGCCGCGGAGGCCGAGCGGGTGCGGGCGTCACCGCCGTTGGTGAAGATGGCCCCCACGAGGCCGGTGGCACTGCGGCAGAGGAACCCGGCGACGACTGTTGGCCGACGCTGCAGAACACGCGGGCGGTCCAGGCCCTGAACACTGGCCCGCCGCCTCGGCCGGACACGAGCCCCGAGGTCCGGCTGGCTAGCCTCCGGGCCAGTGGCTCCGGTGGTGGAGGTGGACGGGCTCCGTAAGTCCTACGGGGGTGTCGAACGCCTCCACGGCATCAGCTTCCAGGTCGACGCCGGGGAGATTTTGGGCTTCCTCGGCACCAACGGGGCTGGCAAGACGACCACCATCGAGATCTTGGAGGGCTACCGGGACCGGGACTCCGGCCGGGTCTCGGTGCTCGGCGTGGACCCGGCCCACGGCGATCGGGCGTGGAGGAACCGGATCGGGCTGGTGCTCCAGGAGGCCGAGCTGGACCCGGTCTATACCGTCCGCGAGACGGTGGCGATGTTCGCCCGGTATTTTTCCCAGCCCTCGGACCCGTCGGCCATCATCGCCGCCGTCGGCCTGGCGGAGAAGGCCAACGATCGCATCGGGCACCTGTCCGGGGGTCAAAAGCGGCTGGTCGACGTGGCGCTGGGGCTGGTGGGCAACCCGGAGATCCTGTTCCTCGACGAGCCCACTACCGGGCTGGACCCGGCCGCCCGCCGGGAGATGTGGACGCTGGTCGAGGGCCTGCGGGCGGCCGGCAAGACGATCTTCCTCACGACCCACTACATGGACGAGGCGCAGCACTTGGCCGACCGCATTCTGATCTTGCGAGCCGGGGAGGTCGCGGCCTGCGGCACTGTGGAAGAGCTGAGCCGCCAGGTCGGCGGCTACACCGAGATCAGCTTCGCGGCGCCGCCGGGCCTGGCGCTCTCCGGTCTCCCGGTCCCTGCGGGCGGAGGCACCTGGCAGCTCGACGGGGCGGTGGTCCGGCTGCGCAGCCACGTTGTGCCGCGTGACCTGGCGGCCCTGCTCGGCTGGGCGGACCGGGAACGAGTCGAGCTGGTCGACCTGCAGGCCGTCAAGCCCACTCTCGACGATGTCTTCGTGCGGTTCGCCGAGGCCCCCGGGGCGGCCGAAGCCAGCGCCGATGATGGGGTGCGGCGGTGAC
>JBOGGN010000442.1:0-6723 GCA_050744165.1 Acidimicrobiales bacterium
GCCTGCTCTCGGCTACCGACAGTGGCAAAGGCCAGCGGAGTGGCGTCGAAACGGTCGTCACGGGCATCGACATCGGCCCCCGCCTCGAGAAGGACTCTGACGACGGGTGCGTTTCCCGAGTAGGCCGCGGCGTGCAGGGGCACCTCGCCAAATCTGCGGGCGTCGGCGGGGAAGCCCATGTCGAGCAGGAGTCGCACCACCGCCGCAGAGCAGGAACCAGCGGCGTCGACGATCACCGTTCGGTCGTCATCGCTCAGGTCGTTCGCCAGGCCGGGATGGGTGGCTAACAGCTGGGCCGCGAGCTCGCGGTCCGCGTTGAGACAGGCACCCAGGAACCGGTCGACATCGGTGGGCTCAACGACAGCACCGGCGACCTGTAGCCGCTCGGCGATGTCGTGCTTGCCGGACCGCACCGCGATGCGCAGCGCGGGTACGCCGTCCTCGTTGACGGCGCCGGGATTGGCTCCCGCGTCAATGAGTGCGCCCACGAGCGGCAGGGACGCGTTGGCGACGGCCTCAGGCAGCGCCTCGGTCGCGGCGTCCGCCCGGGCATTCCCGTCCACCGGGAGGGCGTCGAGGAGGAGCGATGCGGCTTCGGCGTCGTCGTGGTAGATGGCGGCGCCGAGAGCCCACGTACCGGCCACCCGCGCGCCGTGGGCGAGCAGCAGCCGAAGGCAGCGCTGATCCCCCCGGCCCACGGCCTCGACAACCGGCTGGCCCATGTGCGGGATGGCGCCCGCAGCCAGCAGCACCTCCGCGATATCGGGGTTGTTGACCTCCACCGATCCCTTCAAGGCGGATCGGAACCGGGTCCGACCCCCGTCGTTGGTGTTGGCGCTGGCGCCGGCTTCGAGCAGGACACGGACGACTTCGGCCATCCCGCCGGCCCGATGCGGTTCGATCTGGTGCCACCGGGAGTAGCAGGCGTAGAGAAGCGGTGGCCAGCCGCGCTCGTCGTCGATCGCCACCGCCACCGCGGGGTCGACGGCGACCATGCGCCGCACCGAATCCACGTCGCCGATCACGGCGGCGCCTCGAAGATCCCCGACGGCGACGTTGGGGTCGGCTCGGACGATGTCCGCGGCCCGATCCACCGGGCCTTCGACCGATGCCGCCAAGAAGCTCGACAGCTGGCGGCTGGCGGCGGCGCGGCCTTCGACAGCGGCCTTGAGGACCGGCCAGCTCGCAAACCCCATCTCACGAGCGGTCACCAGCTGGGCCGCGGCCAGACTCACCGGTCCCCGATCCTGCGACGGGTGGTGGCGGGCGAGGCGGGCCAAGGCGGCGGCATCGCCCTCCCGGGCGGCGTCGCGCAACTCTTTGGCCCGGCGACGCAACTGATTGAGGTCAGGGCGCTCGGGAAGCAAGTCGGACATGGCTCTCCCTCCGTCGCCTGCGGTCCGCTACTCAGGCTGAGGAAGAAGCCGCAGCCATGCGTCCCTGCTGTTCGGAGGCGGTCTCAGTCCTTCCCGCGGACCCGGCGGCACCCTCCCGGCACCGGCACTTGATGGTAGTCGGCGAGCGCCGTTCAGGACCGGTCGAGGGCGACCGGGAGCCCGCCACTTGGCTGGCCTGCCCGGCCCCTTCAGGAGTGGGCGAGGTACAGGAGCGGCGCGATGCGCTGCGCCAACGTGACGGCCGCGTCGGGCGAGGCGCTTCGCACCGCCACGTTGACGACAGTCCGACCGCTCCAGAAACGGACGTTGGTGAAGGTCACCCCGCCCACCCGGTCAGCACCCCCGCGATCGCCGGCCATGCCGTCGATCGTCACCGCGTCGGCGAGCCCAGCACTGTGGGCCTGAGCGGCGAACTCCGCCTGCGCGGCGTCGACCAGCACCGTGGGTGGCAAGGACGTGATGGTGTACTCGACGAGGCCCTTGGCGGCGGCCCATACGCAGCTCAACTGGAACGAGGGTTGCACGCCAGTTCCGCCGCCGGCAAAGGCGACTAGGGTCGTCGTCGTCGGGGGGCTCGGCAGGGGCGTCACTTGGAAGCCCACGATCTGCTCGATCTCTCTCAGCGAAATAGTGAGGCAGGTGAACTTCGTCGCCGTGGGCGGCGCCGGCGACGAACCGCATCCGGCGACCACCAGCCCGAGGAACATGGCCACCGCGACGGTCGCCGCGGCCCGCTTCGATGGCCGCGGCCCACAGCGTGGACCACTTCTACTGCCCCGATGACGGCACACATCAGGCAACGGCGTCGTCGATCCAGCGCACGTCGTTGGGCCCGAACAGTCCCGGTTCACTCGTCGATTTCGCCCGGCACGATCACGTGGGTGACAGGGATGCCGAACACCCGGGCGATCTTGCTCGGCACGTCGTTTTCCACCAGGCGGGAGATACCCGCCGGAAGCGTACAGATGACGATCTCGTCGACCTTGCGGCCCTGCAGGGCGTCGTGGACCGCGGCCATCGGGTGGGGGTCGCCGACGCAGCCGTCGAAGTCGGCGCCGACGGCGCGGAAGCGGACCAGCGCCTCGGCCAGGCGCTTTCCCGCCGCCTCCGGGCTGCGCTGGGCCGGCACCACCAGGTAGAAGGTCGCCCCCTCCTCGACTCGCCGGCGCACCGCCTCGAGCATCGGTGCCCCGCCGAGGGTCCGGTTGGCCACGAACAGGTAGCTCGCCACTTCTCCATCATGACCTGGGACTGGGTGGGCGACTGGCCCAGGCCGATCAGGCTTGCCCGAGCACCTCGTGCACCAGCGTCGCCACGGTGCGATACCGCGCCGGGTCGGCCGCCGCCAGGGCGGCCAGGTCGACGCCTAGGTCTTCCGGCGCCGGAGGCCGGTCGATGCCCGACGTCGCGGCTTCGGTGAGGGCGGCGGCGGCCACGTCGGCCAAGAGGGTGACCAGCTCCACGTCGTCGACGTCGAAGGGGACGCCTGCCGCCTTGTCCTCCAACTGCAGCGCGCCGGCGGGCTCCCCTTCGTGGCGGCAGGGAAAACACATAAGGCTGTGCGGGCGGTGGTTGGGATCGGCGACCAGGTCGGCGGAGAAGCGCGGATCCTCCGGCCTCGGTGACAGCGCCAGGGGGTGGCCCGAGGCGACAACCGAACCGGCCCACCCGAACTGCCACGGCCCCCGGGCACCGACGCGTGCTTCGGCCCCAGGCCCGTAACCGGCGACCACCCACATCTGCGAACCCGACAGCCCGAACAGCCAGCCGCGCGTCGCACCGGTGGCCCGAGCGGCGGCCGACACGACTTCGTAGAGCAGCGGGTGCTGGGCCGTGGCGGGCATCGCGGGAGCGTATCTGGCGGCGACGTGGCCGCCTACGGCTGGGCGCCACCGCTCGGGAGAGACCGCTCAGCGTGATCCAGGCGTCCACTCCACCATTTCGAAGCCCATGACCTCGAGGGGTCGTACGATCGCACGACCACCGGCGCAAGGAGCACGCCCAACAAACCCCGCTCCGAAAGTTCCAGTGAGTCGCTGAACGCCCTCAGTTTCTCGATCGGTTGCCCGGCCGCCTGATCGTCCACCATCAACCTGACGGCATCGGAGCGGAATGAATACGCAGCGAGGCCCTTTTCCCATGGAATTCAAGTCAGACGTGACCAGTGCTGAGGCCCTTCGGTGAGCCAGTCCCCCGAACGAGCCACCCTGCGGACACTCATCCGAGTGGCGGTCGAAGGGACCGGAGCCGCCCGAGGACGGCTCTTGGCCGTCTCGCCCGAGTCCGACGAGCTGCACGTGATGGCGGGCCACGGCGGCAGCAACCTGTGGCAGGCCCGCTCCCCGGGGGACATGGCACGCTACGTCGCCGCGTCCGGCCAGCCCCAGGTGCTGTCCCACGGCGCCCAGGTGGCGGCGACGCTGTGCGTCCCGTGCTTCTACGACGACAAGGTGGTCGGGACGCTCGAAGTCGAGGACAAGCGGAACGGCCTGCCCTTCACCGTCGACGACCTGGAGCTGGCCGTCCTCCTAGGGGGCATCGCCGGCGTGGCGCTGGTCGACAGCCCCGTGGCGACCGTCCCCGACCCCAGCCGCCTGGTGGCCGACTTGAGGCGGCTGGCCACCGCCGACGCCAGCCGTTACGCCGTTGTCGCCCGGTGGCTGCGGACGCTGCTCGATGCCTGACGTCCCGCCCGGCCCTCGCCCCGCCTATTCCCGCGAGTCGACCGTCCTGCGCCTGACCGGCGCGCCGACCCTGGGTGACCTATCCCCGGAATGGGCATGGGGCGGGGCCACCGGCCGGGGCGTGCGGGTCGCGGTCATCGACAGCGGGGTGGAGGCCGACCACGCTGCCCTGGAAGGCTGCGTAGACGTCGCGGGCGGGATTGCGGTGCGCATGGACCCGTCCGGAGCCACGATCGACGATCCCGGACCGCATGCCGACGACTTCGGCCATGGCACGGCCTGTGCCGGCATCATCCATTCGCTAGCCCCGGAGGCCCGGATCACCAGCGTGAAGGTGCTGGGCGCGGGACTATCGGGCAAGGCGGCCGCCTTCTTGCGTGGCCTTGCCTGGGCGATCGAAGCGGGCTTCGACGTCATCAACCTGTCGCTCGGGACCAGCCGGCGGGAGTGGGCCCTCCCCTTCTACGAGCTGTGTGACAGGGCCTACTTCCGGGGTTCGCTGGTGGTGACGGCAGCCAACAACGTTGCCGGGCCCAGCTTCCCGTCGATGTTCGCCGCCGTCGTGAGCGTGGCGTGCAACTTGAGCGAGGATCCGTTCCATTTCCATTTCAACCCCGACCCCCCGACCGAGTTCCTGGCCCGGGGGATCAACGTCGACGTCGCCTGGCGGGGCAACACCCGGGCTATCAGCACGGGCAACTCATTTGCCGCCCCGCACATCGCGGGCATCGCCGCCCTGATCCGCTCCAAACACCGAGACCTGCGGCCCTTCCAGGTGAAGACGGTGCTCTGGGGGACCGCTTCCAACGTGCTCCTGGCCCGCGAGAACGCCATTCCGGGCCGGCTGAGCCGAATCATTCGGCCGGGGACTCTGTCCATACGGGCTACCACCGCCCTTCGCATGCCCGAGGGGTCCCGAACCTCTTAGTGTCCCGTCGGAGCCGGCCGTGACCGCGGTCACGCCGGAGACGGGACCGGGACCGGAGGCTGGGGCCCGGCCGGAGACGGGACCGGGACCGGGAGCGGGACCGGAGGCTGGGCACCGACCGGGACCGGGGGCTGGGCACCGACTGGGGTGACGATTTTGGAGCCCAACGATCCGAGCCCTTCGGTGCGCGGGCCGACGAGCCAGAAGGCCGGGGCGCGGGGCTGGCCCTTCAGTTCCCTGGGCCCGAACGGGTGCCGGCCCTTCAGTGCCCGGGCCCGCTCAGACCGAGGCCGGCACCGGCCCCTCGCTAAGGAGGGCCGGCAGCACGAAAGCGTCGCCGCCTCCAACTCCGCCACGTCGACCGCCCTCCCGTTCGGACTCGTGATCCATACCTGAGGACGCCCTTGGCGCATGATGCACAGCTGCCTCCGACCCTTCGGGAACCCCCTCCCGGCTGGCACGGTTGCGAGCCGCCGCCGCTCGTCGGAGGCGCCACCGGTGCCAGGGTCGGCGGCCACTGCGCCCCTAACCGCCCAGACCACGACGGTGGTAGTGCCGACGACCGTTGTAGGCCTACGACGACCGTGGTCTCGCAGTCACCCGTCGGGCGGGCACGTTTCTTCGGCACATGGATGGGAATAAAGCCTTTCGTCCCACGAATCGAAAGGCAAGAGGAGGCGTTGTGCGCCGCGGTGTGTCGGCATTTGTGTCCGTGATGGCAGTACTCCTGCTGGCTGCCTCCCCGGCGGGGGCCGATGGCGGAGTCAGTGGGGCGCATTCCAACATCGTGCAAGTGTCCAACTCCGACCCCGGCGTGCCGGTGGTTCGTACCGCCAGCGCGGTGGCCAATAACGAGGGGGGCAACGTTACCGACACCAATCTTGCCTTCGCCCGCTCGTTCTCCTGCACGGGTTGCCGGACGGTCGCAGTGGCGGTGCAGGTGGTCGTGGTCGACGGCACACCGTCGAATTATCAACCGCAGAACGCGGCCATTGCCGTCAACGACAACTGCCAATCCTGCCAGACCCTTGCCTACGCCCATCAGTACGTCATTCAGACCAGCGACGAGACCAACTTCGGTGAAATAGTCGGCAGCAGCCAGCTGTGGAATATCCAGTCGCAGATCTCACAGGTGGCTAACTCCGGTGAGGACTTCGTCACCATGAGCAGTCAACTCGACCAGCTCAGCTCGGAGTTCTACCACGCGGTCGTCCAGGCGGTGCAAAACCAGAGCAATGGTGACGGCGGTCACCAGGCGGGCGAGGATCGCCAGCTCCAGGAACAGGACTAAGTCCCGAGCAGACACGGCTGGGACGCCGGTGACGGCGCTGGTGCTGTTTCGACTTCCGTGGACACTCGTTGCAGTACATGCCTGGGAAAGACACCTACCAGGACCAGAACTGGGGCAACGACCCACTCCTGCGGCTGCGCCAGGGCCCTCCGTCGGGCTACAGACCGGGCTGATCCACAGGATTGGTGCCGACACCACGGCCGATCGGCTGTCGGCGCCCGGGGCACGTTGTACCGGGCTCTCCATCGGTAATTCGTGGCGCGGCGACTAGCAGGGGGTGCAGACCAATCCGTCGCCCGTGACCGCTGGAACTTGGGGCCACCGTATCGGTGGCCGACTTCGTTGACCTGGTAGCCGGCGGCCAGCCATTCGTCGACGACCCCTTGACCGCTGCTCGGGGCGGCATCCGGATACCTCCTCCGC
>JBOGGN010000443.1:0-8059 GCA_050744165.1 Acidimicrobiales bacterium
GCTCGAGACCTTCGCCGATCGCGGCCTGGGCCTGGTCGACGCCGGCGTGGTCGCCGTCGCCGAACGGCTCGGGATCACCGCCATCGCCACCCTCAACCACCGCGACTTCACGGTCGTGCGCCCCCCGGCATACCGCCGCCTTCGAGCTGCTCCCCGGAACTTACGACCTGGCCGTCGGCCGGCCTGCGACACTGGTGGTGGTGCCAACCACCGTCGCGACCGCCCGCCACCGCCCCTCCATTTGCCGGATACACGCGTTAGCAACTCCTACTTCATCGCCCGCGACTTGAAGGGTCTGCCCGCGAGCACCTACCCGGGTGACGGTCGTCGCCATCGAGGAGCCACCCACCGACACGACTCCAGGGGATCTGTTCGGAGGGAGAAGATCGATCCCTTTGCGTAAAGCCTCGAGCCGCCATGCGTGTTGAACATTCGGTGTACTTGATTATCAAGAGCGAGGACATCGAGCCCCCTGAGGTGACGAGACTTGTCGGCCTGGCGCCGGACTTGGCCAAGGCCAAGCACTCGAGAACTATTGCGGGATCGGTGAAGGTGCCCAGGGCCCACCTCTGGCAGATCGACTCTGGTCTCGACGCATACGAACCGATCGAACGTCATGTCGAAGCCTTGACGCTGAGGGTGGCACCGTACGCCCAACGGATTGGTGCAATTGTTGGCGCCCGCACGAAGTGCTTTCTGACCATCGTGCGGCGCTACCACACCTCTCCTGCTCCTGCGCCGTTGGGGTTCGGACTCGACGGGGGCACGGTTGAGCTCCTAGCAACGATGCGGGCAGAGGTCGATATCGACGAGTACGACTACACCGAAGTTCCCGCGGAGGGGTGAAGCTCGAGACCAACCCCAATACAACCCAACACGACGCAACTTCTAACTCCACCAGTGGGCTACGCCGTCACACTCGCGGCGACCGCCTTGGCCTATTTCCAGAGCTTGAACGGCCCGACGGCCGACCAGCTTAGGTGGGTTGTTGCGCCGGGGCGCCGTCCAGCAATCCGTATTGCATGGCACGCATGGCGGCGCTGGCCCGGTTGCTCACTGCGAGCTTGACGTAGATCCGCTCGATGTGGTTGCTCACCGTTTTCGGGCTGATGCCGAGGTTGCGGGCGATCGCCTTGTTGGGCATTCCGACCGCGAGCAGGGCCAGGACCTCGCTCTCGCGCACGGTGAGGCCGGCCGGGCCGCCCGCCCGGGTCCGGCTGGCGGCGTGCCCGGCCACGGTCAGGACGGCATCGACAGCCGCCGGGTCGAGGCGTCCAGCGTCCGCGTCGGCACGGAGCTCGCGGGCCGCCTTCTCAGCGGTGCGCGCCGGCCGGTACGGGCGGGGCTGGAGCATGGCATGGTAGGCGTCGGCCGCGCCCAGCACCCGGGCCGAGGTGGAGAGCATGGTGGCGCCCACGCCGCGGTGGTAGCCGGAACCATCCAACCGTTCGTGGTGCGACGCCGCCAGCAGGCCCACCCGCCGCAGCGGTTCGAGCCGGCTGAAGATGCGCTCCACGTAATACACATGCAGCCGCATGCGCTCCAGGTCGGGCCCGCTCAGCGGCCCCGGTCGCGACCACACGGCCCCGGAGACGCCGAAGCGCCCGACGTCGTGAACGAGCGCCGCCCGCCGGGCGATGTTGGCCTCCGCGGGCGCCACGTTGAGCTTCGCGACCGCTCCCGCCACCAGCTCTGCCGTGCCCCGGCCGTGGCCGGCAAAGAACCCGCAGCGCAGGTCGCAGAAGTCGGCGATCGCCTCGAGCGCCTGGTCGAGCTCATCGTCGGAGAGCGGCTGGCGGGCCGCAGGATCGGCGGCCACCACGTCGTCCGCCACCGCCGCGCCCAGTCCTTCGAACAGCGGCGCCGGGTCGCGTACGACGGCGTCGACGATGGCCGGGTCGAAATGGGTGCCCCGGCGGGCCTGGGTCATCGCTACGGCCTCATCAACGCTGGCCGTTCGCTGGAAAAACTCGCACGCCTCGGCGACATGGGCCACCCGGGCGGGCAAGGACAGCGAGTCGCCTGCCAGACCGGCAGGGACACCCTGTCCGTCCCAACGGGCGTAGGACTGCTGCACGCCCGCCTGGACCTCGTCGCCGAGACCGAGCCGATTCGCCAGCTCACCCCCCGCGGCGCAGTGGTTGGCCATCTGCTCGATCACCTCCTTGCCCTGGGTCACCATGATGTGAGCCGCCTGGCGGACCCGGTTCACGGGGGAGGTTCCGGCCCCGGCTTGGCTGAGCATGAGTCTCAGGGCGGAAAAGCCTCGCCTGTCGACTGCTTCCGCCCGAGCCCGGAATTCGATGTCGTCGCCGAAGACCAACGCCGACTCGTTGCCGTACACCGGGCAACCGACATACGTCAGCAAGTTGACGTCGTAGACCGCCGCCAGGGCGGCATCCTCCAGCCCCAGGCGCTCTCCCAGACGGAGTCCGATGCGGGCGGCTCGCACCATGTGCTCGGCCGGCTGGCCGAGACCGAGGTCGGTGGCGAGCGACAACGCCACCATCAGGTCGGCCAGGCGAACCCCTGAGGATGTCACCGCGGGAAAAATACTGGACCGTTCCCTGGGGTGAATGCCCCATGACGGAGAGCGCTCTGTTGCTTACCGTTCGTTCCAGGAGCCGGCAGTCGGCTCATCGAAGGAAAAAGGGGACCACACCATGCACAAGTTCGTGATCGACCGCACCGTTCCCGGTGCCGGCCAGATGGACGCCGCCGCCTTGCGGGCGATAGCGCAGAAGTCGAACGACGTCCTGCGCGACCTCGGCCCGGACATACAGTGGATCCAGAGCTACGTCACCGATGACCGGATCGTGTGCGTGTACAACGCGACCGACGAGGCGATCATCCGTGAACACGGACGGCTCGGGGGCTTCCCGGTCGATCTGGTCGAGCACATCCACACCGTGATCGATCCGACCACGGCGGACGTGGCATGACGGCACGGGCCGCGGTCAGCCTGACGACCGGACTCGAGGATCCCGAGCGGGTCACCGTGGCGCTCCTCGTCGCGCTCGGCGCGGCCGAGTCCGGCCGCAGCACGCTCACCTTTCTGACCAAGGAGGCGGTCCGGCTGGTCACCGACGGGGTGGCCGTGGGCGTGGCGTGCGACGGGTGCCCGCCGATCGCCGACCTGATGCAGCGCTACGCGGTGGCGGGTGGCGAATTCCTCGTCTGCCCTATCTGCTTCAACAGCCGCCAGCTCCAGAAGGCGCCGATCGCGACCAACGCCCGAATCGGCGGCACGGTGCAACTGTGGGAATGGATCGGCGAGGGGGCGACGACCTTCAGCTATTGACCCTTGGGGAGAAAAGAGCGGTCGGCCGTCATCGGGGCACCGGCCGACCGCTTGCGCCGTCGCCAGCGGGGAGCGCCTGACCAATCGTGTCGGGCTGCATTGCACCTCACCGTCGTCGACGGCCTCGCCCCTCCCGACGGAGTTGGGCGCGCCGGTAGGCTCGATTCCGGTCTGGGTACTCGAGCACCTGCTCGGGCCGGTCGAGGCGAGGTTGATGGTGGCCGTGGAACTCGCAGAAGGCCTCCGCGGGCAATAGCACTTGCAGAGCGCTGAGCTCCATGCCGCAGTCCCTGAAGGCCCGGTACTGGTCGAACCACGAGTTGAATACCCCGTGGTCGAATTGACGGGGATGGACGGCCACCACCTCGAGGCGGACGTTGGCCACCACTACCCTTGCGCCCGCCTGCAGAGGTTGGCCGTCACTGACACCCGCCACCAGTTCATGGAGGATCCACGCCGCGGTCTCGAAGGCGACGCTCGTGATGACCAGCTCAGGGTGCCCGTAGTGCTCCACCAGCCCGATGGTGTAGGCCCATTGAGCGTTCGTCGGGCTCCCCTCCACGCCTTGGATCGCCCACCCGTAGGTGGCGATCTTCTCCGCCATAGCGAGCCTTACCTCGTCTTCCGACTTTCCGTCACAGATATCGCACATGCATCGATCATGACGAGGGGGTGTGACACTCTCGGGCGGACGTTGTGACTCGGAAGGCTCGAGTGACGTGACCGCTCTGACCCGGCCGCGCAGGGAGGAGCGGCGCCTTTTCCCACCTGGATTTCGGCGGCTCAGTCGAGGATCGGGAGAGGTGCGAATAGCAGGTCGGCCAGGTGGTCGATGAACTCGTCGCCGTCTAGCGGCTCGCCGCAGACCGCTGACCGGTAGATCAAGATCGCCGGCCCGGCCATGGCCCGCAGCTCGAGGTCGGGGAAGTCCTCGCCCAGCTCGGCGGCCAGGAGGCCCCGCAGGTGGGCATGCATCCGCGACACCATCGTCTCCCGGAATACGTCGGCCACGTCGGGGTCCGAGCGGGCGGCCGACAAGAAGCCCAGCATCGTCTGGGCGCCCTCGCCGCGCAGGCCCTCGGCCATCTCGGACAGGAACGACTTCAGGTCGGCCCGGGGGTCGCCGGTGGTGGCGAACTTGGCGTTCGCCTTGGGGCACTCGAGGGCGGCCCGCACGACGTCCTGCTTGGTCGGCCAGCGCCGGTAGATCGTCGAGAGGCCGACGCAGGCCTGGTCGGCGACGTCCTGCATGCGGATCTGGTCGTAGCCCACCTCCTTCAGGAGGTCAAGCACCGTTTCGAGGATGGCGTCGCTGCGGTCGGTCGCCAGCTTCCGGCCGCGCTTGTGGGGCGGTTCGCAGGAAATGACGGCGGCTGCCTTTGGCGTGGCCACAACACCATCATACCCGGGTAGGCAAGATCCGGGAAGATTCGTTATCGGTAATGTTGACTTTCGGATTTCGGCGTGGCATGATCGGTGTCACCGGAGAACGCCCCAGACGTTGATCCGGATCGCACGACAAACCCGGCCCCCCCGTGTGGCGGTCGCTCGAGTCGGTCGTGTTCATCGCTCCCGGACGTGATTGTTCGCGCCCCGATATCGGAGGAATCACCCGCCATGGCCTTACCTGTTCGCGCCCCAACTTCAACCGACTCACCGGACCGCCTCACATCGCGGGCCCGAAACCTCGTCCTTTTCGCCATGTGCCTGGCGCTGGTCCTGGTCGTCGCCAGCGTCGCCAGCATCGCCGTCGGGCTGCCGCAGGTGAGCGCGTCGCTCGGGCTCGGCCAGGGCGCCCAAACCTGGGTGGTGGACGCCTACTCGTTGTCACTGGCGTCGTTGCTGCTGGTGGCGGGCGCCGTCGGGGACCGGTTCGGCCGGCGGCGGGCGCTGCTGGCGGGCATCGTGGTGTTCGGCGCCGGGTCGCTGCTGTCCGCCCTGGCGGGCTCCGCAGGCCAGCTCATCGCGTTCCGGGCCCTCACCGGCGTCGGCGGCGCCCTGATCATGCCGGGAACGCTGTCGACGATCACCAGCGTGTTCCCCGCCGAGGAGCGGGCCCGGGCCGTCGGCATCTGGGCCGGCTTCGCCGGTGCCGGGGGCACCCTCGGGATGCTCGGGGCCGGCTGGTTGCTCGGCCACTACTCGTGGACGTCGCTGTTCTACGTCACCGCCGCCCTGGCGGCCCTCACCTTCCTCGCCATCGTCGCCTTCGTCCCCGAAACCCTGTCGAGCGGGCACGTGAGCCTCGACCCGGTGGGCGCCATCGCCTCCGCCCTGGCGGTCGGCGGCCTGGTGCTCGGCATCATCGAAGGTCCGGTCCGTGGCTGGTCCGACCCCCTCACCCTCGCCGGCCTGGTGGTCGGCGTGGTGCTGACCGCCGCCTTTGTCGCTTGGGAGCTGCGGATCGAGCACCCGCTGCTCGACCCCCGGCTGTTCCGCCACCGGGGGTTCGCGACCGGCTCGGCATCGATGCTGGTGCTGTTCCTGGCCTTGTTCGGCGTCTTCCTCTTGATCCTGCAGTACCTGCAACTCATCCTCGGCTACAGCCCGTTGAAGTCGGCCGTCTCGCTGCTTCCGATGACCTTCGTGATGATCCCCGTGTCGGCCGTGGCGGCCACCCTTTCCACCCGCTTCGGCCAGAAGATGGTGGGCGGTTCCGGCCTCGCGGTGAGCGCACTCGGCATCGCCGCCTTTTCCACCCTCAACGGGCACAGCGGCTTCGGGCAGCTCCTGGTGGCCCAGGTGATCCTGGCGCTCGGTTTCGGGCTCGCCATGACGCCGGCCACCAACGCCATCGTGGCCTCCCTTCCGACGGCCAAGCAGGGCGTCGCCTCGGCCATGAACGACACCACCCGTGAGGTCGGCACAGCGCTCGGCATCGCCATCTTGGGCAGCTTGTTCAACATCGGCTACCGGCGGGGGCTGTCAGGCCATCTGTCTGCCGTGCCCGCCGCCGCCGCCCACCAAGCTCGCCAGGCGCCGGGACTGGCGCTCGAGGCGGCCCATCGGCTGGGCGCGGGCGCCGGTTCCGGGCTGGCCGTGGCCGCTCGGAACGCCTTTTCGAGCGGGATGCGGTTGTCGTTCCTCGTCGGCGCCGGGCTGCTCGTGCTGGCGGCGGTTTTCCTCGCCTGGCGGGGACCGTCGCGGCATGCCGAGGTCGTCGACGACGTAATCGACAGCACCGACTCCGAGGCGCTGGCGACCACCGAGGTCGAGCTGGAGCCGGCGCTGGCGTAACGGCTCGGTTTTCCTGCAGGATCGGCCGTCGCGCGGGCGGCGGCCGAGACCTTGGCCTCGATAGGGTCGTTGCCGTTGACGACCTGCTGATCGCCCGCAACCCCGACGCCGAGTCGACCCTGCCCTACCTCCTGCGGGTGCCACTGCGCGAACCGATGGTGCTTCGCACCGCGGGGACCTGGCCGCGCACCAAGGCCCTGTACTGCTACCCGGTCCCTGCGACCGACTGACCCGCCAACGCCGACATCGTCGAACGGGTGTCCCTGCGATCATGCGTCCGGCGCGGTGCCGCCATCGACGTGGTGGCCGACCGGGCCCGAGAGAACCGCTCCCAGCTCGTCTTCACCACCGCCCGCGGCCGCGACATGGTGTTCTGGCAGTCACCCCGCACCCGCAAACAAGCCCGTCCAAACGTGACGGTCCCCACGGCCCGGGCGGCGGGGATCGCCGAACTGGAGATCATTGTCGACTCCCGGGAACGCTATGCCTACCACTTCAGCGCCCAAGCGGTCCGCACCGTCTCCGCCGCACTGCCCTGCGGCGACTACGGGATACTCCTCGACGGGAAACTCGTCGCCTCGGTGGAACGCAAATCGCTCGCCGACCTGATCTCGAGCCTCACCAGCGGAAAACTCCGCTACGCGCTTGGCGAACTCGCCGCCTTGCCCCGCGCCACCGTGGTCGTCGAGGACCGCTATTCGCAGATCTTCAAACAGGACCGTGTCCGCCCCGCCCTCGTCACCGACGGCCTGGCCGAATGCCAAGTCCGGTGGCCGAACGTCGCCATTGTGTTCTGCGAGACCCGCCCTCTCGCCGAGGACTGGACCTACCGCTTTCTCGCGGCCGCCCACACCTGGGCCGCCACCGAAACCGATGCCATCCAACGCATCGCTGGTCCAGCCTCTTTCCGTACGTCCTTGCCCGCGTCAGGTCAAGCCCCCTCGGCCGCCCACATACGAGCATGGGCCCGCACCAAAGGCATCACCGTTCCCGACCGAGGCAGGATCCCGGCCGAGGTCCGCGACGCCTGGCTGAGCGCGCACAGGCCGAAATCCTGACGTTCAAGCGCCGCTAGTGGCACTTCCAGCACATCCCACAGAACAACCGGTCCTGACATGCCTTCCCTGGGGTGCGGGGCTGCCCTCCGCCTGACCGCCGACAGACAGGCGCACCTTGACGCAGATGCAGGCCGATGCGCAGGCGGCGATCGCGTCCGCGGTGGCGGGCCAGGCGAGATCTTGGCCGAGACGGCGGAGGCGATGGGAGGCACCTGGAGGCGGCGAGGCTCCAGCGCACTTTCGCCGCGCGAAGTAGGGCCGTTCTCGGGCAGCTAAAGGACGGCAGAAGCGTGTCATTGCTGCCGTTCGGTATCCTGTAATCAGCTCGGCTTCGCCAACCAACCACCGATGTCATCGCCCTTAATCGGGTGGACGCAACCAATGTAGGCCGGTTGTTGGCGGCCAGCGCCACCGCCGACATTGTCGACTCGCATGTTGTGATTTGGCGCTCGCCGCACCCAAC
>JBOGGN010000444.1:0-19506 GCA_050744165.1 Acidimicrobiales bacterium
GGGCCAATCGGTGCCACTTCTGCGGGACTAAGCCGACCGGGCCGTACCGGAGCAGCGACCGTGCCGGGGCCGGGGCTGGGCTGGCGGGGGCGACCGGGCGGGGCCGGGCGGGGCCGGGCGGGGACGAGACTCGCGCCAGACCGAGCGGGCCGGGTGGAGGGCCGACCGCGGGAAATTACGGCGCCAGAATGCGTGATCACGCGTTCTCGCGCCGTCAGTTCCGCTGCGGTGGTCCTATTCGTGTGGCCGGCGCTCGAATACCACTGCCCCCGGGACCACCATCTGGACGAAATTGGTTTGGATGTACCCCACGACCGTGGGTGTCCACGGCCAGCGGGACGAGGCCATGCCGCTCAAGATGATGTAGTCGGCCCGGGACAGGTCAGAGAGCACCGCCCGTACTGCTGGCGACGAGTCGGGCAGCTCTGACGACGGATGATGACCGTGGTTGAGCGACAGGGTTGTCCCAAGCGGATCGACGCCATCCGGGCAGGACGTCGACCGGGCGTCGAACCGGTTTGCGTTGACCAACAAGGCAGGGGCGTCGGTCACCACGCAGGCGCCCTTTGGGATGACGAGGTCGATGGCGTCGGCGGGGTCGGGCGCCGGGAGAGCAGTCTTGCGGGCCGCGAAGGCGACACCGTTGACGTTGAACATGACCACCGCGCCGACGCAGGCGGCCACCAAACCTCGGGCGTGGGGGGCATGCACGACCGACTGCACCCGGCTAACGGCCGTCCCGACCAGCAACGCCACGAAAGGGGCCAGGAAGGCGGCGTAGTGGTAATAGAAGGTGTCCGGCCACAGGAACGACAAGACGACCAGCACCGTCGTCAGGGCGGCGAAGCGCTCCAGCGGGCTGAGGCCGCGCCTGGTGGCCAAGAACACGCTGGTGATCACGCCGACCAGAAGCGCTGCCAGCGCCAGCAACTCGACGATCGTCAGGGCGTAGGTCGTCCCGGCGGCGCCGGTCAGGAACGACAAGCGCGTCGCCAGCGGCGTCCGCGACGCGGAGCGCTCCAACTGGACAAGAATCACGTCGCGGATGAAGGCCCTCGGGGCGAGCAAGAAGAATGGCAGGCACGGGATGGCGAAGCCCGCGGCGGCGCCTCCAGCCAAGGGGAGGATTCGCCGGCGGTACGTGGGGAGGCACACGAGTACCACGGCAAGCAGGGGAATGACGGCCCACACCTTCATGGCGCCGGCAAAGCCGAGGAACAGGCCGCCGAAGAGCAACGCTCGAGGATTGGCGAGGCGGTCGCCACGGAAAACCGACACTGCGCCGAGCAGGCAGAACAGGACCAGGTATGGCTCCAGCAGCAGGGTGCGCCCGCTCAGGATGGTCGCCGGGTACCCAGCCATCAGCCCGCACGCGACCAGCACGGTGAGCCGGCTGCGGTGACGCAGCAAGGTACCGAGCAGGACCACGTTGACGGCCGTGACGAGCGCCGTGAGAAGCCGAGCCAGAATCAGCGCGTCGCGGAGACCGATGACCCGCCCGACCAGGGCCACCGGGACCATCAGGAGCGGAACTCCCGGTGGCGCCACGAACGCGAAGTTCCGGTAGGGCAGGGCGCCATGCAGCATGCGGCTGGCGGCACCCAGGTACACGGCATCGTCGTACTCCGTGATTCCACGGAGATAACCGTGGCGACTGAGGGCGTAGAGCTGCACCGCCAGGGCGACCAGGCCGAGGCCGGCAGCGATGACCGCCCAACCACTGAGGCCGCCCACGCGCGCCCGGAGACCGCCATCAGGTTGCCCCGGCTGCGTTCGCCGGGGTCGGACCCGCCCGGGCGAGGCTGTGCAGGTGCTGTCGAGCACCGTGCCCTCACCTTTAGGCGTCTTCCGTGACATTCCCAGTGGGCCTCTGACCTGCGCTTCAGCCAGCGTTCCGAGGTTATGGGACCACCCTGAGAGGAGCCCAAGAATGCCTGCTTGTCAAGGTTGCGAAAGGTGGTCAGATAGGATCCCGACCCGTGGGCTGGTGCGCCGAGTTTGGGCCGCGTATCGACCCGACATGTGAACACGCCATGATTCCGGGTCGAGGCGCCTGCTCGTGCCCCACCTGCGGCGCAGTATGCAAAGGCAAGTTCGGCGGCTGCTCGGACGTTTGGGCCGAGGGGCCCAAGCGCGATGTCACGGTGCGGGCACGGGCCAGCGCCACCAACGGCGGATCGGTGGCGTCAGGCAACGGCTCGTCGCACCAGAATGGGCATTCCGGTGACGCAAGCCGCGCCGCTGCGAGCGGCGGGACGGCCGGCGCGGGGGCGGCCGGCGCAGGGGCGGCTGTCGCTGCCCAGCTGCAGGACCTCTCCGAGCAGCTGTCGGCGCTGAATCGGCTCGTCGAGACGGGCCGGCAGGACCACCCCAGCGACGCCCCCTGGGAACAAAACCTTGCCGTGATGCAGCAGCTCCACCGGTCGGTGAACGAACTACCCCAGGCGGTGGCAGCCGCCCTCGGCGACGCGCTCGGCCGCCAGCACCAGATGGTGATCAACGACGTCCGGGGCCTGATGCGAGAATTCCTGGCCGAGCTCCGCCGGCGCGATTCGGCCGGTACCGAGACTGCCTAGGCGCTGGCGGCTGACGGTGGACGCCCGGGGGGCCGTGACCCGTCCGCGGTGAGAATCCTGTTGTTGCCGAGCGCCTACCACCCGGCGGTGGGAGGGGTCGAGCAACTGACCAGCCGGCTGGCTGCCCACCTCGTCCGGGGCGGTCACGAGGTGGCCGTGTGGACGAACCACCACCCCGCAGACTTACCGGCCGTAGAGGTGGTGGGGGGCGTCGAGGTGAGGCGGTATTTGTTTCCGCTGCCGCGGCGCGACAGACGAGCGCTCGCCGCGTGGCCGGGTGCGGCAGAGCGGAGCTTTGCCCAGCTCTCCCGCGACCTCGAACAGTGGCGACCCGAAGTCCTCCACGTGCAGTGCGTCAGTGCCCAGGGCGTGTACGCGGCAGCTCTGGCCCGCCGCCACCGGGTTCCCCTGGTTGTAAGCCTCCAAGGCGAGACGGTCATGGACGACCACGACATCTACCAGCGGTCGGTTGCCATGAGGGCCGCCCTCCGCACCACCCTGGCCGCCGCCCAGGTCGTGACCGGCTGCTCGGCATTCGTCCTCGCCGACGCCGTGGACCATTTCGGGCTGCGGCCATCCAAGGGGCGCGTCGTCTACAACGGGGTCGACCTCGATGAGGCCTCGCCGGGGCGGGCGGATCCGGTGCGGGCGGATCCGGGGCGTGTGGAAGCGGGGCGGGCGGATCCGGTGCAGTTCGATCCGCCGTGGGAGCGTTTCGTGCTGGCGGTGGGACGCCTGGTGCCGAAGAAGGGCTTCGACCTGTTGATCGAGGCATTTTCCCAGCTTGACGGGCACCTGGACGTGGGCCTGGTGATCGGCGGGAGTGGCGAGGACGAGGCCCGGCTGCGGGATCTGGTCGAGGCCCGGGGGCTCGGGTCGCGGGTGCTGCTGGCCGGCCGGCTCGACCGGAGGCAGGTGGCCGCCGCCATGGCAGCCGCCGAGGTGTTCGTGCTGCCATCCCGGCTGGAGCCGTTCGGCATCGTGGTGCTCGAGGCCATGGCCGTGGGGACCCCGGTGATCGTCAGCTCGAGGGGCGGGGCGGGCGAGATTGTGCGATCGGGCCGCACTGGACTGGTCGTGGATCCCTTTGACACGCCGGCGCTAACGGCTGCCATGGCGGGGCTGCTCGACGACCAGGCGTGGAGGCGGCGGCTGGTGACCGCGGGTAGGGAACGGGTGCGGCGCTTCGCCTGGCCCGAGATCGTGGCTCAGTACGAGGCCATCTACCGCCAAGTCGGGCGTGACCGGCAGGACCCGGCAGGGCTGGCTCACCACAACCACTGAGAGCGGGCGAGGGGCACCGTGAGGCTGGCATCGCCATGGTCGAGGACGAAATCGGTGGTGCGGTCGGCCTGGCGAGAGGTCTCGAAGCGCCAACCCCACGGAACCTGCAGGGAGGTGGTGACTCGGTCGGGGGTAACGACCGGCTGGGCGAACACCTCGAGGTGGTAGGCGGATCCGGTGTAGTGGCCCTGCAGGTGCAGCACCAGCGTCACCGTCCCTCCGGCGGGCACCACCAGGGCCACCGAGTACACCCGCCGCCCGAGTTCGTTTTGGGCCTGCATCGAGACCGCCTTGCCGTCGAGGGTGGCCGACGAAAGCTGCCAGGGGCTGTAGAAGGACAGGTAGAGCTGGTTCTCCCCCTCGGGTAGGGGCGGGTCGATGCCCGAGGACGTGAAGTAGACCGAATCGCCGGTAGAGGGGGCGTCGTTGTGCAGGGTGATGGTGGCAGTGGCGTGAATGGCGCCGGTTGACGGGTTGAGCTTGGCTCGGTAGTCGAGTTGGCGGTGAAGGAAGTAGTCGAGCTTGCTCCCCGCGGCGTTCTGGGTCACCAACCCCGCGAAGTCGCCCTGGACGGGCGCCACAGCGCCGCTCACCCCGAGGGTGTGGAAGAGGGACTCCTCGGCTGGGCGGGTGGCACCGACCATCAGGTGCTTTCCGGTCACCGTCTGGCTGAGGGCGCTCAACAGTGCGTCGGGCGGAGTGGAGATGCTCACCAGCCGGGACCAGGTGGCCTGCGCCAGCGCCACCAAGAAGTCGTTGCGGGTGGGGGCATCAGCGAAGGAAGTGACGTTGGTGTACTGCCCGTACAGCAACACCTGGGCGGCGTTCTGGGCGGTGATGGGCACTGGCCACGCGGGCACGCTCACCGGACCCACAATCTGGAGGAAGGAGGCCAGGGCGTAGGGGTCAATGGCGATGACCCCGTCCACCGGAACGCCCCCTGACTGGGGATACATGTTGGCAATGACGGCGGCGTCGGTCGGGAAGTCGGGAGAAAGGTTGATGTTTCCCCACTCGCCTTGGGGGTCGAAGGAGCTGTAACGGGCGACGTAGTCCGCGGGGGCCACCAGCTGACGAGCGGCGGGATCGCCTCCGTGTTCGAGGACAATGAGTGCCCCGAAGGTGGACAGGCTGAGACGGCCCTGGTCGGCCGTGATGACGCCGAAGGCGCCGAGGTAGCCGCCCCCCGCCCGGCCCTCCGAGGGGGTTTGCACCGCCAGGAAATACCTGCGAGGCCCGTCGAGGCCCAGCAGCGCCGGCAGCTGCGGTACCGCCAGGCTTGCCTTGCGGGCCGAGGCCTCCGTCGAGCTCAGACGGGTCGACTCTGTGCGCAGGCGGCTGGCCAGCGGCGGCACCAGCCAGGGGGAGGCGATGGCGCCGACCTGCCTCGACGCCTGGGACAGCTGGGCAGTCGTTTGCAGGAGGAGCGGCTCGATACCGGTCAGCCGGTCGACGGGGACCTGGCCGCTGGTCACGTGCAGATCGGCGACGCTGATGGCGTGAGCCAGGCTGGCGGCGGTGGCCGACAAGTGCTGGCCGACGTTGGCGGCAGTCCGCAGCGCCCGGAACTGCTGGGCGACCACTGGCACCGCAGCCGCCGGCCGGGCCCACCAGCTGTCCAGACTGCCCCGGGCCTGGGCGAAGGCGTGGGCCGCCTGGTTGAAGTTGGTGGCCCGGTCGTCGAAAGTGGACGCGCCGGTGGACTGGGCGGCGCCGGACCGCAGCAGCGCAACGCCCTCCTCCACCGACGCCCTGGCCGACAAGGCCGACGCCCCCGCCGCCCCACCACCCACCACCGCGAAGGCGGCGGCGAACAGCACCGCCGCCAGCACCCAGCGGGGGCGCGCCCGGGCCGCACGGCGCAATCCCACAACGACCAGCGGCAGGAGGACGAGGGCCCCTTCTATGGCCGTGGCGAGGGAGATGGCGGGGCGTTGCAACCTGAGAGCCACCTGGACCGCCATCGCTCCGCTCAAGGCGCTGACCGCGGGGAGCCGGGTTTTTGTCAGCAGGATGGCCAACGACAACCCGCAGGCCCCCGCCGCCAGCCACTGCAGCGACGAGCCGGTGGAGACGATCAGCGCCACGACCGTGACCACCACCGAGACGCGAGGGCTGGCCTCAGCGGCGGCGATGGTCAGCCCGGCCCCGAGCAGCGCCTTGAGGGCGACATCGAAGGGCGTCCAGCCGGTGGGGGCGCCGGGAGCCACGGCGGCCACGACGCCGGCGACGATGGCGAGGGCCAGCACCTGCCAGGTCGGGTTGACCCACCAGGTGGCGTCGCCAGCCCGGTGGGAGCGCACCGGCCCGGGCTCGGCAGCCGGCTCGGCCTTGTCATCGGGTGGCCCCTCGCCGCGGGGACCGTCGCCGTCGAGGGATTCAGAGGGGGCGTCGGCGGGACGCGCCGGGCGCCGGCTGACATTGACCGCGGCCAGACCGGCAGCCATGCCCGCCGTCTCCCCGAGCAACAGGGCGACCAGATTCATCGGCGACCGAAGTATGCCCGACCGCGGGACCCGTGCCTAGCCGGGTCCGGCGCCAGGGCCCCAGCCGGCCTCAAGCGGCGCTGCGCTGCCTCAAGCGGCGCTGCGCTGCCTCCGGCGGAAGCTCCGGACGCCGATCACGTTGACCGCGATGAAAGCGCAGATGGCCAGGGCGAGGATGGCAATGGTCGGGAGCGAGGAGGAAGATGACTTCGGGGCGGCGCTCGAGAAGCCGGCCCGCCGCCCGCTGACGCTGGCCTTAGCCGGGGCCACAACGCCGGCCCCGTTGACCGCGGTCACCACCATCGGATACGGCAGCGTGCATGCCGTGCTCGCGATCATGACCACGGCGCCCGTCGGGGTCGTGATGGTGAGGGCGGTCAGGCCGCTCAAGGTGCCGTTCGTATATGGCTGGTTGAACGCCAGCGTGTACCCGTCGACGTGGATGACCTCGGGCCCGGTGATCACCATCCCGTTGAAGACGGCCGAAGACATTGCCTGGTTCTTGCCGACGACGCAGGAGCTGCTCGCCGACTCGACCATCGAGCTGTCGAACTCAATGATGCTCACCGACGACTGGGCTCGGGCCGGGCTGCACGAACCCGCCAAGCTGATCAGGGTGATCCCGTCCACTGTGTCGGTGCCCTGGTCGGCCGTGGACAGGCCCGTCGAGCACGAGGCGGTGCCCGGTCCGCCCGGAATGACGGCGGTGGCGGTAGCCACGACCGGAGCCTGCGCCAGGGCGGGTGCGGCGCTCACGACCAAGCCGAGGACCAAGGCAGCGGCCGCCACGGTCACCCCGAGCAGGGCGGCCCGTGCACTCTTTGGGCGCTCGATTCGCCGCATCAGACGCTCCCTCTTACCTGAAACCCAGACTGTGTGCTCCCGGATCATAACAGAGCCCTCCGACCGTCACTGGTGGGCGTTCATGTGGGGTGGGAAAATGCGCCGCCGCTCCCGGCGCGCTGCCCTCGAAGCGATGGGCGTCGCGCGTGCTGGAGCTCAAGGTTGCGTCGTCGGGCGGGGCTCGTCGTGCCAAAACCACCATTCGTATGGCGGGGTTTGCGGGTAGCCCTCCGGGGACTCCTCCCACTGCTCCTGGCGGCCGAGGGCGGTGATGTCGAGATAGATCCACGTGCTCCCCATCGCCTCGTCGCCACGGTTGTTGATGAAATAGGTGCGAAACACCTGGTCCCCGTCGCGGACAAAGGCGTTGGTGCCGTGCCATTCGTCAACCCCGAAGTCCTTGTCGAAATCGTCGGTCATCGTGTACCAGGGCATCTGCCAGCCCATGCGGGCCTCGAAGAACGCCCGGTACACGATGAGCTGGCGTCGTCCCTCAAAGAGACCGAGCAGGGTCTGGGTGCCTGCGGGGCCGTCGAAGCGGTAGTCCTTTTCCACCCGCAGCCATGGCATCCGCCGCCGCGCCGCGGCCAAGGCATCACGGGCTCGGGTCAGCTCCTTCTCCTTGACCAGGAGCTGCTGGCGGGCCGTCTCCCATTCTTTGGGCGAGACAATCGGTGGCGTGTTCATCGGAATTCCTCCTTGGTCTGGGCGTGGGATTGACCCGCGAGGTGGCCAGCTTGATGCAGACGCCGGGCGGCGATTTCGTGTGCCACGCGTTCAAGGTGCTGGCGACGTCGAAGTCGCCGTACCTGGTGCGGTTCCGGGACAACCTGATCGCCATCCACGGCCTGAACCCCGAGATGCTGGAGGGGCCGCCCAGGTCGATCCCTAGTCGTTGCCGCGTGCCGACTGCATTGTGGCAGCCTGAGCCGGGATGCGTGCCGTCGAGTTCGTCTTCGGCTTCGGATGGGCGGCGTTCTGGCTGTACTGGCTCGTGGCAGCCATCTCTGTGAAGAAAGGCCGGGTCGCGTGGTCCCGGCACCTTCGAATCAGGGCGGTGATCGTCGTCATCGTGATCCTCTTGCTCCGCTCGGGAGCCTTTCGGCACCACGGCCTCAACACGGACCTCGGGCGCGCTGGCCTCGGGCTCATCCTCTTTCCGCTCGGGTTGGCGTTGGCAATCTGGGCCCGGGTGCACATCGGGCGCAACTGGGGCGCCCCGATGACGCAGAAGGAGGAGCCAGAACTCGTGACCAGTGGCCCCTACCACCTTGTCCGCCACCCGATCTACTCCGGCATCCTGATCGCGGGCGTCGGTACCGCGGTGGCGCTGAGCTGGTTGTGGCTGGCCGGCGTGGCCCTGGCTGGGGTCTATTTCGTGTACAGCGCCACTGTCGAAGAGCGTTATATGACCGAAAAGTTCCCAGACGCCTACCCGGTATACAAGCGCTCGACGAAGATGCTCCTTCCGTTCGTCTTTTGAATCGTCTTCGATCTGCTCGGACTACGGAAGCTCGACCAGGGGTTCGTACGGCTCCCGCACCAGGCGCTCGAGGATTCGCCAGCCAAGGTCGAAGAGGTCATCAGGCACTCCAGCGGACAGACCTAGGTCGGCCCGCCTCGGTGGTCCGTCCAGGTCCCTGGCGCGCCCCTCGACCGGTCCCCGGCACCCGCTGCGGGTCCGTGTTGGCTGGTTGATGTGGCCCAGGCCAGGCTCGGAACGCGAAAGGCCTTGGCACTCGGTGCCCACGACGACTCCACCAGACGCCGGCGCCGGCGATCGACGCCGGGTGGGGGAGGCCGTTGTGGTTGAGGCGGTGGTTGTTGGGTAGTGCTGACTTCATGGTTTCTGTCTCGCCGGCGGTCCTTGACGACCGCCCTCAACCCGTATCGATGCCCAACGCGCGAGGCCCCATCACGGCGCGCTTGCTGCCTGCGCTGTGCCGCCGGCCCCACGATCTCGCATTCACTGTTGACACCGACGACACCGAAGACCTGCAGCTGGCGTTGTACTGCTGCTACGAGCTGTGTTACCAGGGCCTGCCAGGAGTCGATGAGCAATGGGAATGGGAGCCATCGCTGCTGTCGGTGCGGCGCCAACTGGAGGAGCAATTCACCGCCGACCTCGAGGCTGAGGTCGGCATCATCGAGGTCGAGGCAGACACGGTGCCCAGCCGGCTGTGGGAACTTGCCCGCCCGGGCGACGGTGTGTCCCTGGCCGGCTGGATGATGAAACAGGCGACGTTGGAACATTTCCGCGAGCTGGCGGTGCACCGCTCGGCGTACCAGCTGAAAGAGGCCGACCCCCATACCTGGGCCATTCCCCGTGTGAGCGGTCAGGCGAAAGCGACCATGGTGGCCATCCAGGCCGGCGAGTACGGCGACGGCCAGGCCGCCGAGATGCACAGCGCCCTGTTCGCCCGCACCATGGCCGCCCTGGGGCTGGACGCGACACCGAACCGATATCTGGACCGCATACCCGGCGTCGCACTGGCAACGACCAATCTGATTTCCATGCTGGGACTCCACCGGCGGTCCCGAGGAGCCCTTGTCGGGCACCTGGCCCTGTTCGAAATGACCTCAGTGCGACCGATGGCCCGGTACGGAAGGGCACTACGGCGACTGGGTTTGCCGGATTGGGCCTGCCGTTTCTACGACGTCCACGTCGATGCCGACCGCGCCCACCAGGAAATGGCGGTAAACGGCATGGTGGGCGGGCTACTCGACGTGGAACCGCAGTTGGCCGGTGACGTGCTGTTTGGCGCACGAGCGCTGATGGTGGTGGAAGATCGCCTTACCCGCCATCTCATCGACCGCTGGGAAAAGGGCGAGAGCTCGCTTCGCCAAGAATAGGAGTGGCGGAAAGAACCCGGCCCATTCTTCAAAGCGTGGCCCTCGACTCCATTCGTTCGGCGAGCCATTCCTCAACGACGGTCCGCAGCACCGTCAACCCGACTGAGCCGCCGCCGAGGACGATGTCGTGGAAATCCTTGATCTCGAACTGGGACCCGAGCCCCGAGCGGGCCCGCTCCCGGAGTCGGAAGATCTCGCGTTGGCCGACCTTGTAGGCGAGCGCCTGACCGGGCATGGCGATATAGCGGTCGACTTCCACCGCGATCTCCGACGGCGATGCCGGCATGTTGGCGGTCATGAAGGCGATGGCCTGAGCGCGTGACCAACCGAGGGCGTGCAGCCCGGTATCCACCACCAGCCGGCATGAGCGCCAGGAGTCGGCGGCCAGCATGCCGGCGCGGTCCAAGTCGGTCTGGTACAGGGACATCTCCTCCGCCAGGCGCTCGGCGTAGAGCCCCCATCCCTCACAGAACGCGGCGTTGACAAGGGAAAAGCGCCGGAAGGCGGGAAGCTCCTCGAGCTCGGAGGCGATGGTCAGCTGGAGGTGGTGGCCCGGGATGGCCTCGTGAAAGGCCACCGAGGCGGCATCGTACCGGGTCTTTTCCTCGGGAGCGCCGGTGTTCACGAAATAGGTTCCGGGCCGGGAACCGTCGGCCGCGGGCGGTACGTAGTAGCCCACCGGGGAGTCGTCGGCCAGGAACGGGGGCACCGGCTCGACGACGCATGGCGACCGGGGAAGGCGACCGAACCAGTCGGCCATGGCGTCAGACGCCGAGGCCACGTTGGCCCGTGCCACATCGAGGATCTCCACCGGGGTCTGGAACCGCAGCTCGCGGTCGTGGCGGAGGCGCTCCAAGGTGGCGGCCAGATCGCTGGCCCCGAACACCCGCCCTCCGATGGTGGCGTACTCGGCGGGAAGCTTCTCGGTGACCTCATCGAGACCGAAGCGGTGAAGCTCGTCGGCGGAGGTCTCAATCGAGGTGTGGTGGCGGATGAGGCTGCGGTACAGCTCAGGCCCGTCATCGAGCGCCGCCAACCCGCAGTGCTCGTCGTCACGAGCCACGGGGAGCAACCGCTCCCGTAGCAGCTCCGCCAGCGCTGCGTAGGCCGGGCGGACCTGGTGACGCACGGCCTCGACGAGCTGCGAGCGCCAGTCGGCCTCTCCCTGCCAGCCGTGGGCGGGGTCGGGACCCTGGAGGCGGACGAAGGGGTCATCGTCGAGCGGCGAGGAGACGTAGCCGTCGATGGTGTTCAACGATCGCTCGATGCATACCCTCGCGGGGGTGCGCCCCCGGCCGACGCCCTCTACAAAACGCTGGCCGGCCTGTTCCAAGGCCGTCGGCACCTGTCGCAGGCGTTGCACCAGCTTCGCCGCCGATTCCGGATCCGGCGCCGACAAGCTGGGCGCCACGATCAGGAAGTTGATGTGGAGCCCGGTCATTTGATCCGACTGCAACTCGCCCATCCGGTGGTCGATCATGGCGATGGCGTCGCCCAACTCCTGGGCCAGCTGCCGGCAGGTCAGCCGGTCCGAGGTATCGAGGGTGGCCGGCTCGATGGCGTCCAGGCGCGCCGACAACCGTGCCAGCTTCGATCGGAGCTCAGCCTCGCCGTCGGCGGATGGATCCTCGATGCGGTCGTCGAAGCGGTGGTCGCCGAGCATGGTCGCCATGGTCGGGTTGGCTTCCAGGATGGTTTCCCAGTAGTCGTCGGCGAGAAGCCCAATGGTGTCGTTGGCCGCCATGGTGCCGACCGTACCCCGGAGGAGTGAACAGCGCCGCTCCGAGCAATGTGATCATGAGAGCACCAGGGCTGGCCCCGTCGAGGACCTTAAGGGGGTGAGGGTGCCGGCAGCGGCCAAGTCAGGCCGAACCAGTCGGCCAGCCCGACTCGTCCGGCGGGGGTCAACTCGACGGCGCGGCTGCGCGGGCTGCGGTGCAGCCATCTGAGCTCGCTCAGGCGACTGAGCACGTTGCGTCCGAGCGCTCCGGACAAGTGGTGGCGCTGTTCGCTCCAATCAACGCGGTACCGAATGGGGCGGCCTGAAGCGAGAGCGATGCCGTGGGCGTTGAAAAAGCCGGTGCCCTCCGATGTCAGCCGGTAATCGACATCGCGTCCGTAGGCATTCAGCCGATCGGCGCGGGCACGCTCGGGGCTGAAGCGGCCATCGCCGCCGACGAGATACCGGCGCTCCAGCATCGCTGCCATGACGGCCACGCCGAGGCGCCCGGCCAAGTGGTCATAGCAGGTCCGGGCCTCCCGGACGGCGTGGGCCTGGCTGCTTTGACGCAGCGAGCGCACCGGCTGGGCGGGCGCCACCTCGGCCATCGACTCGATGAGGCGGCCGACCTGAGGTCCCGAGAGCCGGAAGAAGCGATGACGGCCGTGGCGTTCGGCTTGCAAGAGGCCCCCGGCGACGAGGCGTGACAGGTGGTTGGAGGCCGTCGCCGGGGTGACCCCGGCTTCGGCCGCCAAGCGGCTGGCGGGAAGCGCCCGGCCGTCGCCCAGCGCCAGCAGGATCCGGCACCGGCGGGCATCGCCGATCAGCGCACCGAGGGCCGCCAGGTCGCTGTCGCCACGGTTGGAACCGGTCTCGACCATGGCGTCGACGTTACCGAGCGCATAGTTCGATGAGCGACGAAGTGTTCCTTCCATAGCCTCGCGGCATGGCCCCCGACACCTGCGGGTCCCGGCGGGCGTTCGTGGCGGTGACCTACGCGGTGGTCGTCATGCTGGCTGGGAGCAACCTGCCAACGCCCCTCTACCCCGCCTACCAGCGGCTCTTCGGCCTCTCGCCCTTCATGGTCACCCTGGTTTTCGCCACCTACGCCTTCGCCGTGATGCCCTGCTTGTTCGTGGCGGGACCGTTGTCCGACGCGGTGGGCCGCCGGCTGGTGTTGCTGCCGGCGCTTGGCTTCGGGATCGTGGCTGCGGGCGTCTTCGCCTTGGCGTCGAACGTCATCTGGCTGTTTGCCGCTCAGGTGGTCGAGGGCGTGGCCATGGGAGCATTGCAGGGTGCCGCAGTGGCGGCGCTGATAGAAACCCACCCCCGTGGCCGGCGCGACCGGGCGGCACTGACGGGATCTACGGCGACGGTGGCCGGCGCCGCGCTCGGGCCACTCCTGGCCGGCCTCTTAGCCCGCTTCGGCCCCCTCCCCCGCCGCTTACCGTTCCTGATCGAAGCGGTGCTGCTAACTGTGGCTTTGGTGGTCATCTGGACGACCTACCCGGTCCGTGAAGGGCGCCGGGGCCGGTGGCGGGCTCGGCGGCCCAGCGTGCCGCCGGCGATTCGACGGCTGTTTGCGCTGTCGGGGGCGGCCGCGTTTTTCGGCTGGGCCGTGACCGCGCTGTTCCTCTCGCTCATTCCGGCGTACGTGGTTGCGATCCTGCACACCTCCGACGTCGCCCTGATTGGTGCGCTGGCAGCGCTGGTACTGGCCTGCTCAGCGGTGGTCCAGCTAGCCCTCCCCAGGGTCGACCATCTGACGGCGCAGGCGACCGGACTGGGCTTGACCGGGCTCGCTGCCGGGTTGTTGGTCGTGGCGGCCCACGTTCACACCCTCGCCGTCTTCGTCTCGGCTGCGGTCCTGGCTGGCCTCGGCCTGGGGATGGCGTTTCGCGGGTCGCTGGCCGCGGTCAGCGCCGAGGTCCCCGAGGACAAAAAGGGCGACATCCTGTCGGCCCTGTACCTCTTGGTCTACCTCGGAACGGCCGTGCCGGTCATCGGGGTCGGCTTGGAGGCCCTCGCCAGTGGGCTCCGCACCGCGGTCGAGACCTTTGGCTACGGCATCGGCGCCTCCTGTGTTGTCCTTTGCACGTTGATCGCGTCGGAGGTCCGCCGTCGTCGCAAAGCGGACCTCGGGTGATCCGCCGCGTGCGGCAATCGACGACCGGCTGCATCGCGCGGAGTTGGGCGGAACGGTCCCTACCCGGTAGAACATGGGGTGGAATACGTGGTGATGTCCTGAAGAATGGGTAGCGGCCGCCGTTAGCGCTCGTGCACGAATAATCTGCGCTCGTTTCACGCGGTTTGTTGGTGGGCTTCGCATTGTTGGCGCTGGGCCCGTCCGGCCCGGAGAGTGTTGATGTCGGCGTGGACTTTGGCCGCAGGCCTGACATCGGAACACGGCCTGGCGGGGCCGGTTGTCTTTCTCGCAGAGCCCGCAGGCGGCGAAGGTGCGGGAGGTGTGGCGGGGTCGACGGCGATCAACCTGCGACCAGCTTCTTGCGTTTTGTACGCGAGGTATCGCAGGCGTTGCCCCTATCAGGCGTCGTGGATGGACCGGTTGAGGCCGGCCTTGGCAAGCGCCGGCCATAACTTAACATCCCTAACACAAGTGCAGGGCGCTATCACGCCCTGCACTTGTATTAAGCGCGTTAAGTTATGGCCGGTTGGGCTCAAATCCGCCGTGCTTGTCTCCAACAAACGTTGACGTTATTTGTGCACGAGCCCTTACGCTCTGGCGGGAAAACCAGATACCCCTTTTACCGCAGGTGCGAGGACAACCAGGAGATGATGCTGCCAAACGTGGTGCTGTCGCGGATGGTAGAGGGCCCCGAGCCGGTCATGAACTCCTGCATGCCCAACAACGACGTGGTAGGCCCGGTTCCCGCTCCGGTAATCGTCATGGTCAACGTGCGGCTGTCGTTCGGCGGATCCAATACCCTGGCCTGGGCACCGAAGGCACCCGCCAGCGCCTGCTCGTCGCCCGCAGTGAGGGCCGGATCCTTCCCGCCTTGGACGATGAGGGCGGGGAGGTGTACCCCGCCGGCCAGGGTTGCTGGGCTAAGGGAAAAGAGGGTCTTCAGATAGCTGTCCCGGTCGGGCGTCAGAACTGTCCGCAGGTCCGTCGCACCCTGTCCTGGATCGGGAAGGGACGAGCCGTTGGCCAGGAGGGTGGCAGCGTCCTGCAGTTGGGCGACGGCCGCCTGCCCATCGGCGGGAGTGGGCGCATCGGCGAGCAGCTGGTCACTCATGCTGTCGATGACTGGGCGCCCCGGAGTTGACAACAAGACCACCGCACGCGGCGCGGGACCGGCTGTCGCCGCCGAGAGAGCGACCAGCCCGCCGACGCCGTCGCCGACCACGCCAAGATCTGCGCTGTTCACCGCACCCTGCGCTGCCAGGAACTTCAGCCCGGCTTGGGCGTCGCCGACGAGGTCTTGGTACTGGAGGGTGGCGCCCTGGGCGAGCGAGGTCTGGCCATTGGCGTAGATGGCGCCCCGCGGGTCGTACCGGAGGCTGGCGATGCCCTTGGCCGCCAGATTGTCTGCCAGATCGGCATAGAGGTGGTCGGGCGTCGCACCCACCGGCGTCAAGCCATCGCGGTCAACGGCCCCCTCATCGGGCACGATCAGCACCGCGGGGACCGTCTTGCCGATGGTCGCACCGGCCGGCGTCACCAGGGTTCCCTCGGTGGCATGGTTGCCGGCACCGAGAAACTCGACCGGGCGAGTCGTAGAACCGGTGGTGAGGGAGGTGGACGACGATCCTCCCGACCGGAGCGCCACGACAGCAACCACGATCAGGGCGACGACCGGAATCAGCGCCAGCGCCCACCGACGTCTGGTGGGCCGAGCGGCCGGAGCACCAGAAACCCGGGGGGCCCGCCCGCTCTTGGCTGCGCTCGACGACGACGACGAAGTCTGCGTACATACCACACACTTCGATCCAATTCTTGTTCGCACCACACAGCGATCGCAAACCCCCCGCCCGCATGACACGCATGATGTGACTGCCGTCCGGCCACGATGGCGGAAACATGTCGAGTCCGCCTTCGGCGTCGGGGCCTGCGTCGCCCCGCGCACCGCCGGATCTGAAGCTGCGTCTTCGCTCAACCTCTTCCCCTTCTGTACCCGTACGCCGGTCCGCCGGTGCTGCCGCTCGCGGCAGGCTAGCGTAACCGAGGGTCGAGCCCTTCGCCCGATCGTGGGCCGACATCTCGACCACCGCCGCTGCTGTCGTTCGGGCAATACGCAGACCGTGGAGTGGCGGCAATGCATCTGCCAGATCCGCGGAACTACTGACCGACAGGCATGTTGGGTCGCGGCTCAGAGGCGGCCACCTGTTGCTCGTAGCCGTGTCTAGGTTCGGCCGGTGGCCCGTACCTGACTTTTATGTGGCGGATCTCGTAAACGTGGACGCGCTGAACGGTCCGCCTGTCGAGGCGCACGCCGACATGATCGTGGCGATCCCGGAACCAGGTATCGACCTGTCGTCGCCGAGATCGACGGAGGCTGGCGCATCGTTGGACCCGCCGACGACCGACAGTTCGTCCGCGCCAGCCCCCGACGGCTACCAGAGCTTCGGTTCAGCGACCTCGCTGGGCGCTCGGCCGCCGACGCATGGTTGGCGCGGTCAGATCACCCGGACGTTCTGGGCTTCTTCGCCTTTGCGGCCAGGGGCGACGTCGAACTCGACGTGGTCGCCCTCGTTCAGCGACTTGTACCCGTCGCCTTGGATCTTGGAATAGTGGACGAACACGTCGTCGCCTTGCTCGCGGGCGATGAACCCGTAGCCTTTCTCCTGGTTGAAGAACTTTACGGTACCGATGGTCAACTGAGAACTCACTTGCTGCAGGCCAGTCAGGGCGACGCCTGCTGCACCCGATCCTACATGCCGCGGCGGGACGTTGGGCGCAAGCACGGTATGCTTCAAAATCCCTCTCCTACCGGAGCGCGATGTCATTCGCTGTCGGCGACAAGGTTTCCTATCCACATCATGGGGCGACCATGATCCAGCAGGTCGAGACGATCGAGGTGTTGGGCGCCGCGCCCGCCTACCTGGGGTTGCGCCTCGAGTACGTCGATCTCACCTTGCGGGTGCCCCCTGGGCAAGGCGTCGCCGTCGGTGTGCACGGTCGGTCGGTGAGCAACCGGCGTCGAGGAGCCCCGACGGGCAACGCATGGGCCCGACGTGGGAAGTCGCAGGTGTGCGTGTTCCGCCCGGAGCCCGCCTTGGGGGTTGACCACAAGAACCTGAACCCGCGGCGCCGGTTCGTCGGCGACCACGGCAAGTTCGGTTCGCGGTCCGACACAGGGACGGGCGCCCAAAATCAACAAGCCCTCGGACGAGACATCGCGACGGCGGTCAAGACCGGCCGTGATTGGCGTTGCTGCCTCCGCCGTGCGGGTGTCGGCATCGGACCTGACCGGCTGGAGCCTCGGCGGCCTGCCGGGGCGCAACGCACCGCGGCCTGGGACCGCCGGCCGAGCGGCCAACGCCAACCCCGACGACGACCGGAACGGACGTGGCAGTGAGCAAGCAGCGAGCGACCTTTGGGAAGTTGCAACGGGAACGGGACAAACAAGCGAAGGCGAAGGCCAAACGCGAGAGGCGCCAGGCCATCCCCGACGACGAAGCCGGCTCCGACCCGGGATCCGGGGAGCGTGCCCAGGCCCGGGTCTCTACCCCCACGCTGCTCGAGCTGATCGCCGACGTGCAGCGCCAGTTCGACAACGCCGAGATTGGCTTCGAGGAGTACGAGCAGCGCAAGGCGGACCTCCTAGGCCGGCTGTCCATCGACTGACCACAGGTAGCCGAAGCCAGAAGGAGAGGACTGGCGTCCGTGGTCCGGTTTGACGAACGGTTCTCCGCTGGGAGGTCGACCATGGCGCGGGCGAGTTAGGCGCAACAGCCGCTAGAGAACAGCGTCTCGTGTTCGCCCTGGGCTCGCGCCATGCGGCAGAGCAGGCGGAGGTGGTAGTTGCATGCCGCTGAAGTGCCGATGTTGTAGCTCCGTGGCCAGCAACGGCAGGTGCCGGTCCTCGTACGCCAGGCCCGAGCCTCGCCGATCACGATTCGGCGAGCTCGGGCGGAAGCTCGCCGGGAATGCGTGGCGGTCCGGGTGGTGGAAACGACGGGGGCGGTGGAGGCTCCAGCGTGCCGGGCGATTCCTGACCTCGTACACCGCGCCGAGCAGCCCCAACGGGTAAGCCCATGAGGTCACTTCTCCCCGGTTCGGCACCGGGTCACGACCGTTTGCGTTCGGCGAGCCGTTCGGCGAGCTCCTTCAGAAACCCTGGCATGCGGCCCGCTCCGAAGTCGTAGAAGCGCACCCAACTCGGCACGATCGCGATGCGGGCCATCTGGTCGTACAGCTCACGGCAGTTCTTCTCGAACTCGGCGGCTGCCTCGGCGCCCATCGACTTGCGCGCCGCCGCGAGGTACTCGGGCACCAGGCCGTCGACGATTTCGACCCTCGCTCGCCCGCGCACTGAGAGCGCCCGTGCCTGCTCGGGCGTATCACCGCCAGCGATCGACAGCGCAACGGCAGGATGGGCCTTCAGCGCCGCGACCTTCGGCGAGGTCGTGGCAGTCGATATCACGAACTCCGTGCCCGTCCAGTAAAAGCCGACCGGAATCACACGCGGCGTTCCGTTCTCGGCGTTGTAGGCAAGGTGGGCCGACGAGGTCACCGCCAGCAATTCCTGCGCACCGGTCGCCGACAGTTCGGCGGCGATGAGGTCCTGCTTCATGGACGTTCTCCCTTTCGCTGCGCGGGCTTGTCGCCGCGGTTGCATCTGTGACATACCCGGTTGACCCGTCCAGCTGTCTCGCGAAGTGGGGCTGGCGGCCGCAGGTCGACGGCCCTTCTTGGACCGGCAACGTCGGCCCACCACCCTGCACGTCGCGACGAGTCAGAAAGACCTCACCTCGATCCTGAACCACTGATGATCTCACCTCGACGCCGGCACCCCGCCAGATCATCCCCAGCCGCCTCTACCCGCCATCAGCCCTTTTCCGCTCCGTGGTCCTTCTTTCGCCGCTGCCATCGGCGGCCGACACCAGCCAGACAGGCCCACCATTCGGCCACTTTCAGCCGTACAGCGTCTCCGCCGACCAGGATCGAACACCGGCGACGACAAGCCGCCGAACCCGGCGCCCCCTTACAGTTCGGTCCCATGAGCTTGGTAGCGCACCTCTCCGAAGAACCCCGTCGGTGAGCTGACCCGCGTCGACTTGGTCGACCACGACTGGGACGGCGCCGTCGAGCTGGTCGAGACCTTCGCCGATCGCGGCCTGGGCCTGGTCGACGCCAGCGTGGTCGCCGTCGCCAAGCGGCTCGGGATCACCGCCATCGCCACCCTCAACCACCGCGACTTCACGGTCGTGCGGCCCCGGCATACCGCCTTCGACCTGCTCCCCGGAACCCACCTCCTGGCCGTCGGCCGGCCTGCGACACTGGTGGCGGTGTCAACCACCGTCGCGACCGCCCGCCACCGCCCTTCCATTTGCCGGAAGCATGCGTTAGCAACTCCTACTTCATCGCCCGCGACTTGAATGTTGTCGATGCCCGCGAGCACCTACCCGGGTGACGGTCGTCGCCATCGAGAAGCCACCCATCGACACGACTCCAGGGGATCTGTTCGGAGGGAGAAGATCGATCCCTTGCGTAGAGCCTCGAGCCGCCATGCGTGTTCAACATTCGGTGTACTTGATTATCAAGAGCGAGGACATCGAG
>JBOGGN010000445.1:0-28169 GCA_050744165.1 Acidimicrobiales bacterium
GGCCATACCCGGGCGGGGGGCCATACCCGGGCGGGGGGCCATACCCGGGCGGGGGGCCATACCCGGGCGGGGGGCCATACCCGGGCGGGGGGCCATACCCGGGCGAAGCGGCTGTCCGGCCATACCCCGAGGGAGGACCGTACCCGGGTCCTGCTTCCGGCGGCACGTTCCCCGGCGGCACCTGGGACCCACTCACCTTCTCACAATGCCCGCAAACGGCGCCCGCAACGCAACCGGCGTGCACATGCCCACGTCGGAGCATCCATGCGAGCGAAGCCAGGGCGAGTTCATCCCGCCAATGGTCTCATAGGGTGGGAAACAGCGAGCGGCTCCCACCGCCGAGCCCACGGACCGGGCACGCCACGCGCTCGACGAACCAGGGCGGGGCATCATCCAACCGTTCCGGGAGCGTCCGCCGAAATAGCCAAGGCTCCCGGGACATCGATTCGCAGTTCCGAAACTTCCAACTCCCGCGCCGCGGTATCCAGGTTCGCCTTCGAGAACGAAATCGTCGGTTTCCGTAACTTATCGGTGTTACTTGCCAAATCACCGCGGCCCGCCGCGGTGTTTTGGCAACTACTGGCGGGCGATTTGCGCCGTTGTTCGTCGAGGCTCGCGCTCACAAGGAGCTCAGCCGGCGTCGCGGCGCCTTCGGCCCCACCAAAACCAGCCGCAAGGGCGCAGATCGGTACCAAGAATTTATGAGGTAAGAGAACTCACAGGATGGGCGGGCGATCCGGAGCCCGCAGAGCAGGCAACCGGCGCCTGGCCCCGCGCAGGCCAGGGCTACGCGGCCGCGTATTTCTCGACCGAGTTCCCGAGCAGGTGCAACCCAGCAAGCCCCGGCAGCCGGTCGACATGCCGGTCAACGCGAGCGGCCACCGCCCGCCCCTCCTCATTGTTGAACAGGTACCGCGTGAGATGCCCAAGTTCCGGCGCCGGCATCACGCTGGCCCCGACCGGCTTCCAGTACTTCTGCAGGGCGTAGCGGGTGATGCGCTGCGCCCGGGTACTCGCCCCCAGTCGTTGCGCCGCTTCGCTGGCATAGAAGTCAATATGACGTCCCTCTTGGCGCATGATCCGCTTGAGCAGGTCTGCCAGCACCGGGTTCTGCTCCCGGGCGATCAAACGGCCGTAGGTGGCCTGGGTGGTCCACTCGTTGATCGCCCCCCAGGTCATGTGGACAGCGGTCCACGACTCGCCGGTCAGGAGCGACCCGAACCCGTGCAAAAGGGGCGACAGCCGGTCGCGCAACTTGAGCCGGGCCCGCATGGCCGAGACCCGCTCGGTGTCGGCTGTTTCGCCGTGGGCCGACAGCACCCGGGCGACGGCCTCCCCATGCCAATACTCCTCGTAGTTCCAAAAGGTCAGAAACGACGTGATGTCCGGGTCCTTGTGGGCCGACGTCATCAGCAGATCCCGCAGATAGCACACCGTGTGGAACTCCACGTCATGGATGTAGCGCAGCACCCGCAGCCCGGCCGGCGAAACCGGCTCGGCCCGAAACGCCCCGAAGTCAATCCCCGACAGGTCCAGCCGGGCAATGCGATCACGAAGGGCCATTACATCAAGCTTCACGGCCACTGTTCGCTCCCGGCCCGCCCCGCGGATTAGTGCTTTTGCGCTACCCCAGTCCGTCGATGCCAGCCGCCAGGTCCAGATCGGCCTGCGTCAGCCCGCCGGCGCTGTGCGTACTGAGGTTCAGCGTCACCTTGTTCCACGAGATGGCGATGTCGGGGTGGTGGTTGGCCCCTTCGGCGAGCATGGCGACCCCGTTGACGAACTCCATGGCCGCACCGAAGTCCGCCCGAGTGACGACCTTCACCAACTCGTCACCCTGCCGCTCCCACGCCAAGCCCTCGAGCCCGGCAGCCACGGCGTCGTCGGCGAGCCTTTCGCCCATCGCAACCAGTCTCGCGCGTCAGCGCACCGCGAACCAGCCCTCGCCGAGCGGAGCCTCCTCCGAGGTCCGCACCGCCGTCACCACCGCCCGCGGCGGGCCCTGCCGGCACCAGTCCACCATGCGTGCCACGGCGTCATCGTCGCCCTCGAAGACCGCCTCGACCGCCCCGTCACCCCGGTTGCGCACCGACCCGCCCACCCCGAGCGCCCGGGCCTGGCGGGCGCAGCTGTCACGAAAAAACACGCCCTGCACCCGTCCCTCCACCTCGACACGCCGGCGAATCTTCATTTGGAGGTGGGAAAATTCCCCGCCCCGGGTACCTCACGCTGCCCCGAGGGCGCCAGCCGGTCATCACCCATCCATGATGACGCTACCCGGCCGGTGAGACAGCCTCAGCCCGGCGCCAGCCAGTCGAGGCCCGGCGCAGCCGGAGGCATGTTGAGACAGCTCGGGCCGACGCCATCGCCGCAGCCGGGTGCCCGTTGAGACAGCTCTGGCCGGCGCCATCGCCGCAGCCGTCCCTAGCCGAGCTACGGGCGCAGATGGCTTACGCCGGCTCCCCCCTCTACGTGGGCGCGGGGACCAACGGCCTTGCGTTCGCCCCCCCGCAACACGCCATGCTGGTCCTGGGCCCGCCTCGCTCTGGCAAGACGTCCTCCCTGGTCGTACCCAACGTGTTGGCGGCGCCGGGGGCGGTGGTGGCGACCTCGACCAAGCCCGATGTCCTGGCCGCGACCTTCGCCGAGCGCAACAAGATGGGCCGCACCTGGCTGTTCGACCCCCTGGGCACCACACCCATGCCCCCCGGGGTGCGCCAGCTTCGCTGGTCGCCGGTGCCAGCCAGCATCGACTGGGAGATGGCCATCCGGACCACGCGGGCCATGGTCACCGCCGCCCGCCCCTCGGGGCACATCGGAGAACAGGCACACTGGACTGAACGGGCCGAGGCCCTCCTGGCGCCCCTGCTGCACGCCGCCGCTCTATCCGAGAACGGGATCGACCAGGTAGCCCGTTGGGTCAACCGCCACGAGCTCAACGTCCCCCGCCAGATCCTGACCGTCAACGACGCCACGTTGGGCGTCGACATCCTCACCGGCCTCAAGGCGACCGACAAGCGGGAGCTTTCCGGCATCTGGTCCACGGCGGCCGGGGTGCTCGCCGTCTACCGCTCGGGGCGAGCGCTCGAGGCGGCCCAGGACGTCAACTTCGATCCCCGCATGCTTCGCGGATCGAGCGACACGGTGTATATCTGCTCCCCCGGCCACGACCAGTCGCTGACGGCACCGCTGGCAGTGGGCCTGCTGGAGCAGATCCGGGCCGGCGCCTTCGAAGCGGCCACGGCCGCCTACCGGACCGGTCGCTCGGCGGGGCTGCCGATCGCCTTGGTCCTCGACGAGGTGGCCAACATTGCCCCGCTCCCCGACCTGCCGGCCATCGTCTCCGAGGGCGGCAGCCAGGGGCTGGTCACCCTGGCCTGCTTCCAGGATCTGTCGCAGGCTCGGGCCCGTTGGGGCGCGGCCGCCGACGGATTTCCGACGCTGTTCGGCGCCAAGGTGGTCCTCGGGGGCATCCTCGACGGCCCGACCCTGCAGCTGATCACCCAGGTCGGCGGCGAAGCCGAGTTCCCGCATAACTCGGTGAGCCGAAGCCCGATGTTCCCCTTGCGCGGTCGCCATGTCACCGTCACCCGCTCCACTCGACGCCAGCCGCTTCTGCCTCCCGACGTGGTCTACCGGGTGCCCCGGGGCGACGCCATCTTGATCTCCGGCCCGCAACGGCCGAGGATGGTCTCACTGCCGCCGTGGTGGTCGACCCCTCCCTTCAACGAGCGGCCCCTCCCCGAACTCCCCCGACCCGAACGTGGTAGGAATCTCGGTCGGTCGCGGTAGAACCACTAGGTGAGCGCGTTTGGTGACCTGGTAGGCGGACTGGACTACCCGATGTTTGTCGTGACGGCGGTGGCGGAGGGCCGTCGGGCCGGTTGCCTGGTGGGCTTCGTGACCCAGGCCAGCATCGAACCGCCCCGCCTTCTGGTGTGCCTTTCCAAGGTCAACGCCACCTTCGAAGTGGCTCGACGGGCGACGGCGCTGGCGGTGCACTTCCTCGGCCCCTCCGACCTGCCCCTGGCCCATCTCTTTGGCGAGGAGACCGGCGACGAGGTCGACAAATTCACCCGGTGCAAGTGGCGTGCGGGCCCTGGCGGCTTACCGATCCTGCTCGAATGCAATGGCTGGGCCGCTGTTCGGGTCCTCGACCGGATGGATTGCGGCGACCACGTCGCCCACTTGTGCGAGCCGTTCGACAGCGCCGCTCTGCGGCCCGCCCAGCCACAACTCGCCTACCAACGCGTCAAAGATCTTTCCCCCGGCCACCCGGCCCATTGACCACATAGCCGTCCCGACGTGGCAGTCCGAGCTACCGGAAGTCTCGGGACTTGATCGCCTCGGTGGAGAGGACCAGGGGTTCGATGTGCTCGGCGAGAAGGTTGATGACCCCGTCCACCTTCTCGACCGTGCCCCGAATGAGTAGGGCCGGCTGGCTGCGGGCCACACGGCGGAACCGGACCCACACGCCCTGGGTGACGATGACGTTGATCAGGCCCGTCTCGTCCTCGAGGTTCATGAAGATGGTGCCCTGGGCGGTCGCGGGCCGCTGGCGGTGGGTCACCACGCCACCGACGGTCACCCGGGCACGGTCGGCCACCCCCACCAGCCCGGCGGCGGTCACCACTCCCTGCTCGTCGAGCGCCGCTCGGACGTACTGGGTGGGATAGCTGTCCGGGGACATCCCGGTTGCCCACAGATCGGCTCGGTTGCACTCGGCCTCGGTCATCTCCGGCAGCGGCGGGGCCTCGGCCCCGGTCGCCAGCCCCGGCAACCGCCCCACCCGAGGCCGCTCCTGGATTCTCGTGCCAAAATTCCGCGTTATAACGCGTTGAGGGGGCGCCAGTTCCGCTGACCCCTCGGCGGGCGGGAGAGCCGCAGCGGGCACGACAGCGGCGGGGGCCGTAGCAGCGGGCATGGGGACGGCGGGGGCGGCGGGCACACCGGCGGAGGCGGCGGCCGGAGGAATGGGACGGCGGGGACGGCGGGCTCGGCTGCGGCTGCTGGGGGAAGGCGTTCCGGGAATGGAGGGCGCCATGGCCTCCAGACTGGGGCCGCTCTGGGCGAGGGCGCCGGCCGCCCAGAGGGCGTGGCGGCGAGGGGCGGCGCCTTTTCCCACCTCTGGGAAGAAACAGTCGAAAGCGCCCGCGGTGGCCAGCGCCTCGGCGGCGGCGCTGCTCAGGCCGCTGCGGCGCACTAGGTCCTCCATGCCGGTGTAGGGGCGTGCGGCGGCGATCTTCTCGGCCATGTCCCGGCCTACGTGGCGGACGTAGTCGAGGCCGAGGCGGACCGCGGCCCCACCGGCGCTGTCGGGGCAGGGTTCGAGGCGGGCGGCGGCGTCGCTGGCGTTGATGTCGGGGCGCAGGACCGTCACGCCGTGGCGGCGGGCGTCGGCCACGATCGTCTGAGGGGACCAGAATCCCATGGGCTGGCCGTCGAGCAGGCCGGCGGTGAATGCAGCTGGGTAGTGGTACTTCATCCAGGCCGAGGCGTAGACGAGGTAGGCGAAGCTGACCGAGTGGCTCTCGGGGAAGCCGAAGTTGGCGAAGGCCAGCAGCTTGTCGTAGATCTGGTCGGCCACCGCTCCGGTGATGCCCCGCTCGGCCATGCCCTGGTAGAGGCGGCCCTTGAGCTGCTCCATGCGCTCCACGCTGCGTTTGGAGCCCATGGCCTGGCGCAGGCGGTCGGACTCGGCGGGGGTGAAGCCGGCCACGTCGATGGCCATCTGCATGAGCTGCTCCTGGAAGAGGGGCACGCCGAGGGTCTTTTTCAGGCTGCGCTCGAGGAGGGGGTGGAGGTAGGTGACGGGCTCCAGGCCGTTGCGGCGGCGGATGTAGGGATGGACCGAGCCGCCCTGGATGGGGCCCGGGCGGATCAGGGCGACCTCGACCACCAGGTCGTAGAACGTGGCCGGCTTGAGGCGGGGTAGCGTCGCCATCTGGGCCCGGCTCTCGACCTGGAAGACCCCGACCGAATCGGCCTTTCCGAGCATGTCGTAGACCTCTCGTTCCTGAGGAATGGTGGCCAGGTCGATTGACTCGCCGTGGAAGGCCCGGATGTGGTCGACGGTGTAGTGCAGGACGCTCAGCATCCCGAGGCCGAGCATGTCGAACTTGACCAGGCCGGCGGCGGCGCAGTCGTCCTTGTCCCACTGCAGGACGCTGCGGTCCTCCATCGTCGCCCACTCGACCGGGCAGACCTCCAGCACCGGGCGGTCGCAGAGGACCATGCCGCCGGAGTGGATGCCGAGGTGGCGGGGGGCATGCTGGAGCTCACCGGCCAGCTGGAGGACCGGGCCGGGGATGTCGCAGTCGGCCTGGCCCACGGTGGCGCTGAGGGGACCCCAGCCGTCGACCTGCTTCGACCAGGCGTCGAGCTGGCCCTGGGCGAAGCCGAGCGCCTTGCCCATGTCCCGCACCGCCGACTTGGGGCGGTAGGTGATGACGTTGGCCACCTGGGCCGCGTACTGGCGGCCGTAGTGGTGGTACACGTACTGGATGGCCTCCTCCCGGCGGTCGCTCTCGATGTCGACGTCGATGTCGGGGGGGCCGTCGCGCTCGGGGGATAAGAAGCGCTCGAAGAGGAGGCCAAGGCCGACGGCGTCGGCGTTGGTGATGCCGAGGGCGTAACAGACAGCCGAGTTGGCGGCCGAGCCCCGGCCCTGGCAGTAGATGTCGTGGGAGCGGCAGAACTGCACGATGTCCCAGACGATGAGAAAATATCCGGCGAAGCCCAGCTGGTCGATCATGTCCAGCTCGTGGTCGATCTGGGCGTAAGCCCTGGGGTGGGTGGGGTGTTGTCGGGGGCCGTAGCGGGTGCGGGCGCCGTCTTCGGTGAGCTTGCGCAGCCAGGTCATTTCGGTGTCACCCGGCGGGGCCGGGTAGGGGGGCAGCTTCGGAGCGACCAGGTGGAGGTCGAAGGCGCACTCCCTGGCGAGGGCGGCGGCCCGCTCGACTACGCCGGGGTAGCGGGCGAAGCGTCTGGCTTGCTCGGCCCCGCTGCGAAGGTGGGCGGCGGCGGCGGCCGGGAGCCAGCCCTCCATGTCGTCGAGGCTGCGCCTCGCCCGGACCGCGGCCATGGCGGTGGCCAGCTTGCGCCGGGACGGGTTGTGGTAGTGGACGTTGTTGGTAGCCACCAGGTCGGAGGCGTTGCGGAGGGCTAGTTCGGTGAGGGCGTCGTTTCGGGCCGAGTCGAGGGGATCGCCGTGGTACCACAGCTCGACGACCACGTTGTCCCGGCCGAACAGGCGCTGGAGCCTGTGGAGCTGGGCTTGGGCCTTGGCGGGGCCCTCTTGGAGGAGGGCTTGGGGGACTAGGCCTTTGCGGCAGCCGGTCAGGATTAGCCAGTGGTCGGGGATCCCGCGGGCGGCTGGGGCGGCCGGGGATGTCGAGGCGGTCGAGGCGGTCGGGGCGGCGGCGGCCCTCTCGGAGTCCCGCTGCGCCTCGGGGGCGCCGGCCCTCTCGGAGCCCCGCTCCGCCTCGGGGGCCCGGAAGATCGGGGGTTGGGCGCCGGATCCGATGGCGGCCAGGGTCTCCAGGTCGATATGGGGCTTGCCCTTTTCCCCGCCTGCCATCTGGGCGGTGGAGATGGCCCGGCACAGCCGGGCGTAGCCGGTGGCGTCGCGGGCCAGGACCAGCAGATGATGACCTTCGGGGTCGGCCACGCCGTTCTGCCGTTTGGTGAGGCCGAGGCTGACCTCGGCCCCGAAGACAGTGGGCAGGCCGACGGCGGCCGCTGCCTCGGCGAAGCGCACCACCCCGTACATGCCGTCGTGGTCGGTGAGGGCCAGGGCACTGAGCCCGAGGCGGGCCGCCTCCTCAGCCAGCTCCTCGGGGTGGGAGGCGCCGTCCAAGAAACTGAAGTTGGAGTGGCAGTGCAGTTCGGCGTAAGGGGTGGTGGCCGTGCCCGGGCCGCCGGCCGCGCCCGACGGGGCCGGGGGGTGACCGCGGCCCAGGTCGGCGGGGGGCTGGTAGGGCTGGCGGTGGTAGGACCAGGCGGGGCTGTCGCCGCCGTCGCCCTCGGCGGGAAAGGGCCGGGTACGACCGGATAGCCGCGCCTCCAGTTCCTGCCAGGGGACCGGTGGGTTCCTCCAGCCCATAGGGCTGACCACCCTAGCGCCTCTATCGTACGTATGTTCGCCTCCGGGCGGCCCCGGGCTACTCGGGCGAGCGACCCGGCCTGGCGGCCCGGGCTGCCTACACCGGGTCTGTCAACCCGGCGCCGACGTGAAGGTAATCGTCTGCGCAGTCCACATACCGTTGCGCAGGGTGAGCAGCGAGGCGTACAGGGTCACCCCCGGGGGCAACCGGCCGACGCCCAGGGAGTGGATCGTCGGCGGTAGGAGGCCTGAGTGAACGATGTCGGTCCCGTTCGGTTTGGTGCCCACCGCCAGGACATAGTTCGACGCGCCCGGGATGGTGTTCCAACTGAACTGCGACGGCGCGATCACCCCGACCTCGTGGGCGAAGGGCCGGACGAAGGTGGCGCCGACGGGCGAATCGGGACACAGGAGGACCCCGGTGGGGCACGGCGGGGCCAGCTTGGCGGCGACGTCGTAGTCGTAGATGTCGACCGTCAACTCCCCGAATCGGCGTACCATCGCCGGCGTCCCGAGGTCGACGGTGGGGAGCGCGGCCACATACGCGGGGGTGGTGGTGTTGGTGAGCAGGAACGTGCGCGTACCGGCGCGCGGTGTGTACCAGGCTGTCCGGGCGTTCACATAGAAGGGGCACAAATCGGAGGAGATCGGGGCACGGCAGGCGACGACCGGATAGAAATGAACCCGCAGCCCCGACTGCAGGGTGAGAGGGTTCGCGTCGAAATAGCCAGCGTAACCAGTCGTCACATCCTGCGACTCCAGGAAGTCGATGACATTCTGTCCCTGAGCAACAAGGGGATGAAAGGCGTTCTCGGCAGCGGTAAGCGAAAAGCCGAGATGGGCAATCGTAATGCCGCAGAACAAGCTCACGCCCGCGGCGACCACCAGGCGCCGCCACCCGATGCCGACGGCCCCGACCGGCGCCACCGCGGCCAACGCGAACAGCACCGGCAGCACGTAACGGGAAAGGGGCGAGGTGCCTTCGGCGAAGGATGTCAGGCAGAAGGCAGCGAAGACCGCCAGCCCGCTGCCCACCCAATAGGTCATGAAGATAAAGCCCACGTGGTCGGAGATCACGGGCTTCCTGGCCCGCAACTGCCTGCGCCATGCACCGCCCGTCAGGACCAGCGCCACCGCGACCGCCGCGAGGAGGAACAAACCCATGACGTCGAAGGACGCTTTGGTCAAGGTGAGCCGACCGGGGATGGAGATGGCGTTGCCGACCAGGCGAAGCTGGTTGCCGAACCTCACCAGGTTTTTGGCCGCCACTTTGCTCGAAACCAGGGCATATCCGGTGGTTTCGTAGCGCTTGCGGTAGCCGTGCGACGACATGACATTGTTCACAGCCACCGCCAGGCCGGCAGTCGCAATGCTCATCGATGTGGTCAGGGCCGCGAACCTGCCGCTGGGGCGATCACGACGGACGGCCCACAGCGCCACCGGCGCGAACAGAAACGGAAGAAACCCGCTGGCCAAGAACAACGGATCCGACGCCAGCGAGGTCCCCGAAACGACGATCACGAAGATCACCACGACAGCCGGCAGAGTCCACTCAGGTATTCGTCGGTCGGGGCGGGACGTGTGGCCGTTCAAGGGGTCGGGACGGTTTACCCACCAGACTAAGAACGCGCCCCCCACCGCATCGGCGACGTAGGTGTTCCCGCGAAGTCCCTCCGCCATAACCGTCGATAGCACGGTGGCGTTGACACCAAGGCCTGCGGCTATGCAAAGAGCGGCCGGGTAGCGGCCTGCGGCCCGCCAGCAAGCCCACCCCGTCAGCGCCAGCCCGCCGAGGTAGAACAATCCGGGAGCCACGTCCCAGATGGCGCCGCGAAACGGCAGTGAGCGGGTGACCTCCAGGAACCAGATGGTCGTAAAATGGGCTGCCGTTCCCACCAGTACCAGTCCGCCGCGGTGGTCGCGTCCCAGATCTCGAACCAGCACCGGGGCCCATGCGGAGTCCGGATTCAGCTGGATGACCCTCATGATGCGCGAGAAGTAGACGACGACGAGCACCGCGGCGACGGCTCCCAACGACAGCGGCACCCCCCAGGTGACCTTGGCCGCGCCGACAAGGATCGGCCTCTCCGGGGAGCGGGAACCCGACGACTCGGCCGAGGCGATGGTCACCGGGGCGCGCTCACCGCGCCGTCCGGCACACCGCCAGCAAATCCAAGGACGCGTCCAGGTTCTGATCGCTCAGGAAGAAATCGTCGGCGGTTATGGCCCGGGCGAGTGGCGACGCTTCACCCATCCGCTCCTTCGTCAAACGCCAGTCGTAGAGCTGCTGGCGCAGCTTCCGGGGCACGAAACGCCGGAGACGAAGCGGGTCGAGCGCCAGGAGACGGTCGAGCTTTCGCCGCTCGCCGGCGAAGAACTCCATATAGCGCGGTGACCCGAAAAGACCAAAGACGGCAACGTCGGCGAACCACGCTCGGCACAGCCTCGCAAGCTGGTCGGGGCTGAACTCGACGAAGTGGTACGGGTCGATGACCTCGTCAGGGCGACCGAAGGTCAGACGGTTCGGGGTGGCGAGCAGGACCTCGCCGCCCGGGGCCACCACGCGTGCGCATTCCGACACGACACGGTCAGGATCGGGAACGTGCTCGACCGCATGCAGGCACACGACGGCCCCGAAGGCGTCGTCGGGGAAGGGCAGACGTCGCAGGTCGGCCCGCGCTCCCGGCCGGTCCTGGCCCGCCAGCGCACCAAGGTCGAGATCGACACCGACCGACCAACGATCGCCCAAGTGGCTGGCGGCATGTCCGGTGCCACAGCCGAGGTCGGCCAACCGCCCGCCACCGTGTGCCGCTGGCGTGGTCCAAAGCCTCTCCGCCGCGAATCGGTAGTTGGCAGTATGGCGTTGCCAGGTGGGATTGAACCCCCCCTGGCTGGTGACAATCCGCTCGCCGGTGATCCTCACGACGTCCTCACGGTTCGAACTTCCGGCATCGCAGTATCCCGGATCGGTTCAGCAGGAATCGCCCCGCCACCGTTAGCGTTTTGACGCCGTAGATGACGCCGTCCTTGAGGCCCACCGACGAGGCCTCGTCGAAATAGATGGAACGGGCCGGAATCTCGGCAATCCGGAACCCGAAATGGACGGCCTGCATGAGCAATTCCGAATCGAAACTGAAGTCCAGCGAATTGCGCAGAAAGGGGATCCCGAGCAACAACGCCCGGGAATAGGCTCGATAGCCGGTGTGCATCTCCGACAGGTGCGTGCCCAGGGCGGCGTTTTCCAGCGTGGTCAGGCAGCGGTTGGCGACAAACTTGTAGAGGGGCATACCCCCGCCCCGAGCCATTCCCCGCTCGGCGAAACGCGAACCCATCACCAGGTCCGCTTTGCCTTCGACGATGGGCCGGATCAGTTCGGGGATCAGTGTTGCGTCGTATTGGCCGTCGGGGTGCAGCATGACGACGACATCGGGATTGCGTTGCAGCGCATCGAGGTAGCAGGTCTTCTGGTTGCCTCCGTAGCCCACGTTGTGGGGATGCCAGATAACCCGAATGTCGAGCCGCTGGGCGAGCTCCACGGTGTTGTCCGTCGATTTGTCGTCGACCAGGATGATCTCGTCGACCAAGTGGCGAGGGATCAATGCCACGGTCTGCTCGAGCGTCTGGGCGGCGTTGAGCGCGGGCATGACGACGACCACCCGGGGACGGGGCTTGGGGTCGATAGCCGCACAACCGTCGGGCAGAGGGGTGCTCATGACAGCTGGTCTTGAGGTGCGAAGGTTCATCGCGAGGCGATCTGTGAGCGTAGCCAACGGACCTTCGCCCGGCGAACAGGGGCTTGCCGACGCCACCCGTTCGGGGGAGTTCGGGGCGAGTTCAATCGAACGTGGCCTCCAGCCGCCACCGACCCGACTCCAACGCCACCAGGTGGGCGCTCCCGTCGCCGAGAACTACCTGGAATCGAGCCCGGCGCCGGCACGATTTCTGGTCCCACCAGCGTTCCTCTGCGGGCCACGGCCCGGCCCAGGCCATCACCGGTAGGGGCGCCCCGCGGCCGGGCATTATCAGCGCTGCCGGCGCCGATTCCAGGATCCCCCGACCGGTCACAGACAACGGTTTGCCCTCCCCACCGAGGAGTTCGATCGAGCGGGGCTCCGGGAAGACGATCGCTGGGGCGGGCTCGGGCAGGCGACCGGGCCACGGTGGGATTTCTCGACCGCCGCCAGGTTCCCGTTCGGCCTCGTCGCTCCGGGCCCGGGGCTCCCCCCAGGGAATCAACCGGACCTGCCCCGCCGGGTCGCGACCTCCGCCGACCACGGCGGTGACCACCCCATTGGGACCGAGCATGCCTTGGACCCGGGCCAGCCCCCGGGCGGCCCGGTCGTCGGCCGCTGCCGAACCACCCCAGAAACCCAACTGGCGGCCGTGGTCGGGCTTCACCTCGTCGGGGATCAGGCGGATCAGGGCCACGCCGGCTGTCGTGGCCCCGGTGCTCAGCCAGCCCTCCAGCTGCCAGCGCACCCGTTCGGCGATGGCCCGGGAGGTCAGCGCCCCGTCGTGGCGCCACAGCCGCACCACATGCTCCCCGTGCTCGGTCTCGGCCTCTATGGCGACCCGGGTGCAGGCCAGGCCTCGGGCGGCTAACAGCTCGTGCAACTCGTCCGCCAGGGCTTTGGCGACGAACATGGCCGTGTCAACGCGCTCGGCGGGCGGGTCGAGCTCGGCCCACACGCCGAGCTCCGGCGGTGGGGTGCGGGCTGCCAGCGGCCGCTCGTCCCGACCGCTGGCCAGGCGGTGAGCCAGGGCCCCGTCGGAGCCGAAGCGGGCCAGCACTGTCTCCGCCGGCAGAGCGGCCAGGTCGCCGAGGGTGTCGAGGCCGAGTCGGACCAACAGGTCCGCCAACTCGGGGCGGTCGAGCACCCGGACGGGAAACGGGGCGAGGAACTCGGCGCTGCGGCCCGGTGGCACCACCAACACCGAGGAGTGTCCGTCCCCATAACGCCCGCCCCGCCCCGCCTGCTCGGCGGCAAAGGGCCCGTCGGCCACTCCCACCCGGCACCGGGGGGCCACCAGTCCGGTGACCGACAGCACATGGTCGACCGCCGCCGCCACCTGGGTCGCCAACGCTTGGTCGCCGCCGAAGTACCGCGAAGGACCCCGGCTCCCGACCGACACGACCCCGGGCCGGCCCACTTCCACTCCCGGGCTGAAGGCTTCGACCGCCGCCACCACCGGCTCGAAAGCCCGGATGTCACGGCCCAGGTCGTGCTCGACCACTACCACCTCGGGGCAACGACCCTGCGCCTCCCGGCGTCGTAGGCCAACCGTGACTCCTTCCTGGCGTGCTGCCACCGAGCAGGCCACCACCCGGTTGGCTACCACCACGGCCACCGGCACCGTGGCCGGATAGCCAGCAGCGACGACCGACCAGTCCGGGCACCACACCACCAGCGTGCGGACCCCGGCTCCGCCCTCGCCCCGTACTCCGCCCGCCGCCATTAATACCCCGCCGCCGAGGCGGCAGGCGCCTCCCCCTCCCAGGCCTCCGGCACGGCGCGGTCCTCCAAGGTCCCAGCGCCCCCCGGCAACCACAGCCGGACCCGCCGCTGCCGGGATGCGGCGCCTCGCCCGATCGAGGTGACCTCGACCGAACGAGCCTGCAGGTAGCCATAGCCGTGACCGAGGCCCCGCCACTCCCCCGCCCCCTCGACCGTCAGCGTCAAATCGACCCCCGGCCAGCCCCGCAGCCCCGCCCCGTCCCCGGCCACGACCCCGACCCCAGCCCCGACCCCAACCCCGGCCACGACCCCGCCCCCGGCCACGACCCCGCCCCCAGCCCCGACCCCGACCCCGGCCACGACCAGCACCACCCCCCGCTCCCGCGCCCGAGCCATCAGCCGCCGGGTGTCGGCCATCCGCAGCCCCCGGGGACTGCACACCAGGATCAGGTCCACGGCGTCGATCAGCGCCGCCGCCACCGCAGTCCATTCCCCCGCCGGGTTGGCCACCAAGGCAAAGCGCTCCACCGCCACCCCGAGCCCCGCCGCCGCCACCATTCCCAAACCCGGCCAGCCGAGGGCGGCGCACCACGACCCCGCCTGGGAGGCAGCCGCCGCCACGCACAGCGCCAGGGACGTGGCCCCGGCACCACCCCCCACCACCACGGTGCTCCCCCGCCGCAAACCCCCGTCGGGAAACAGCGACCCCAGAGGCGCCAGGACGGGCACGACATGCTGGCCGGCCAGGGTGACCGGCCGGGCCCGATTGGCGGCGTCCGCCAGAAGCTCCCGGCTCACCCAATCCAGATTACTAGAAGACTCGAACTCCTGTTCGAGAGAGTCAGCCTCCCTGGCCGATGCGGTCCTGGATGCAGTGCGCCATGTCGCCGATCATCTTCTTGGCCATGTCCTCGACCGTGCCGCGGCCAAACTGGGCCAGCTTGCCGGCGATGTTGACATCGGTGTCGATCGTGACATCGGTGGCCCCGCCGGCTGCGGCCACCGTCATGATCACCGTGGCGAACACCTGGCCCGACCCGGCCGTCTCCCGGCCTTTGGCCTTGACCGTCACCACCGCCCGGTCCTCGCTCTCCTGGGTGTCGACGATCTCCGCTGTGCCCTGGTATCTGATGGTGACCGCACCCGCCTTGACCGTGAGCTTGCCCTGGAAGGTCGACGAGTCGACGGCCTCGGTCAACTCGGCGCCGGGCACGCACCGGACCACCTTGTTGACGTCGAGCAGGAAGGCGAAGACCTCGTCCGGCGGGGCGGAGACCGTGAATCCGTTGACGATTTTCATGACCTAGTACTTACCCCATTGAAAAGCCGGTGGGAAAAATGCCTCCTCACGCCGCCGCGGGCTCCGCGGAGGGTTCCAGGCTGGGCACGATCGGGCCGCCGTGAACCGGGATCCGGCGCCTCAGCAACGTCACCGCCGCGGCAGCCGCCGCCAGCAGGGTGGCGATGCCACCGATGGCAAGGCCCCAGCGGGCACCCCACTGCTGGCAGATCCAGCCCACGACCAGGCCGCCGATGGGCGTCGAGCCGAGGAAGACCAGTACGTACAGTGCCATGACCCGCCCCCGCATGTCCGGCCGGGACGCCAGCTGGCAGGTCGTGTTGACGGTGGCCAGGAACCAGATGCTGACCACGCCGAGCACCACCATCACCAGGTCCTCCACCACCAAGCCGGGCGCCAGGGCGCTGGCGACCATCATCACGCCGAAGGCGAGGCAGCTGAATACCAGCAGCTTGGCGGTGGGAGCCAGCCGGGACGCCACGCCGACGGCCCCGATGATGGAGCCGACCCCCATCAGCGACGTCAACAGGCCGTAGGTCCCGGCGCCACCGTGAAAGGTGAACTTGGCCAGCACCGGCAGGACGACGGTGAAGTTGAAAGCCAGGGTGCCGACCACCGTCATGACCAAGATGGCGGCCCGCAGGGCTGGGGTCTCCCAGACATAGCGGAAGCCCTCTCGGATCTGTCCCTTGGCCCGGGGAACCGGCGGCGTCTGGTAGAGCTCAGCGGGCCGCATCATCAAGAGGCCCGCGATCACCGCCGCGAACGAGGCGGCGTTGACGGCGAAACACGGTCCCACGTCCACGAGCTTGATCACCAACGCGCCGAGGGCGGGACCGATGACCCGGGAGGCGTTGAACATGGCGCTGTTGAGGGCGACGGCGTTGGGCAGGTCGGCGGGACCCACCATCTCGCTCACGAACGCCTGGCGGACCGGGGTGTCCACCGCCGCGAAGACCCCGGACAAAAACGTCAACAGGTAGATGGCCCACAGCGGGTCGGTCCCTGCCAGCGCGATGGCGGCCAGGCCAGCGGCGGCGACCGCCATGCCCGACTGCGTGACGACCAGGGTGCGCCGCTTGTTCCGCCGGTCCGCGATTACCCCGCCGTAGGTGCTGATCAAGAGCATGGGCAGGAACTGCAAGGCAGTGACCACGCCCACGTCGAAGCCGCTGTTGGTGATCCGCAGCACCAGCCAACCGAGGGCGACGGTCTGCATCCAGGTTCCGCTGGTCGAGACCAGCTGGCCGTAGAAGTAGAGGCGGTAGTTGCGGAACCCGAGGGACCGGAACGTGGCCCGGGTAAACGCCTTGGCGCGCGTCATACGGCGGGCTCCTCGGCACGCGGGGCCAGCACCGACAGAGTCGCGGTGAACGTGGCGACACCGGTCATCGGCCCGGCTCCTCGGCCAGCCGGACCAACAGCGGCAGCGCCCTGCTGATGGCGTCGCGGTCGTCGGAGGACATGGCGGCCAGGCGCTCGGCCAGGTAGGCGTTGCGCCGGGAGCGGCTTTCGGCCAGCATCGACCGGCCGGCCTCGGTGATGGCGAGGCGAGCGATGCGCCGGTCGGCGGGATCGTGGATGCGCGCCACCAGCCCCGTCTCCTCGAGCTGGGTCGAGATGCGGGTCATCGACGGCGGGGTGATGTTCTCGGCGTCGGCCAGGCCCTTGAGCGAGACTGGACCGAGGCGCTCCACGGTGGCCAGCGCCGACAGCTGTGACCAGGTGATGTCCGGACCGACCTCCTGGCGCAGCCGCCGGGCCAGGCGCATGACGACCATCCGGAGCTGGGCGGGGTTCAGAGTTTCGGTGAGCACGACAAGGACAACTCCTTCGCCATGCTAACTATTCCCTCGGCTAAGTGTTTGGTCGCTCCGCGCCATTAGCGGGGATGCTGGGCTGAACCCCCGGCAGGTAGTGGATGTAGAGACCCTCGATCGACTCTTTAAGGCCGTCGGGCGCAGTCCACGCGTTGAGCTCGATGGTGACCTCGTTGGAAAAGATGTGCACCGCCTTGACGGCCTTGTGCTCGAACAGGCGGCGGGCCAACTGGTCGGGGGGCCGGTGCCCGGTGGCGTCGGCAGCGCTGCGGTAGTCCTCGTGGCCCATGCCGGTCAACACCCGGTTCAACTCGAAGCGGACGATGCCGGGGCGGCGGGAGGGCTTCTGGGAAACGGTGATGGGCTGGCCCATGGCTCTGGGAGCGTACAGGCCGCAGTACCTTGCGAGCATGGCGTCCGACGTCCGCCGCCGAGTCGTCCCCATCCGGACCATGCTCGCCGTGGTGGGCTCGGTGATCCTCACCATCCTGGTCATCGAGATCCTGCTCAAACTGCGCCAGATCGTCGTGTGGACGGCGGTGTCGGCGCTGTTCGCCATCGTCCTCCACCCGCCGGTGGAGCTGCTGGTCAACAAGCTCAAGATGGCCCGGGCGGTGGCCGCCTTGCTGGTGTTCCTGACGGGCACCGTGGTCGTTGCCGGCCTGGGCTACGCCTTCGTGCGACCGCTGGCAGACCAGATCACCGTGGCGGTCAACGAGGTGCCCGGCTACGTGGCCGACGCCCAATCCGGGCGGGGGACCATCGGCCACCTGGTGAAGAAGTACAACATCGACACCTGGGTGCAGAAGAACCAACCGAAGCTGCAAAGCGCCCTCAAGTCGGCCGAGAAACCGCTGGTCAAGGTGGCCACCGGCCTGCTCAACACCCTTACCGCGGCGGCCACGATCATCGTGATGACGTTTCTGCTGCTGATCGAGGGGCCCCGGATGATGGAAGGGGGACTGGCAGTCCTTTCGCCTCCAACCCGGCGCCCGGTCGAGGCGGTCCTCCGGGACCTGGTCCGCGCGGTGGCGGGGTACATGGGCGGCGTCCTCGCCTCCAGCATCCTCGCGGGACTGGTCTCCTACGTCGCGCTGTGGGCCCTCGGCATCCCATTTCGGGGCGTGCTGGCGCTGTGGATCGGCTTCACCACCCTCATCCCACTGGTCGGCATCTTCGTGGGGGTGATCCCGGCGGCGGTGGTGGGCTTCATCCACTCCACCCCGGCGGGCTTCGCCATCATTGTCATCGTGCTCGGCTTGTCTCTGATCGAGAACCGGACGCTGGGCAAGCTGATCAACGCCCGCACCATCGACTTGAGCCCGCTGGCGGTGGCGGTGAGCGTGATCGCGGGCTTGCAGTTGTTGGGGTTCCTTGGGGTGTTTCTGGCGATTCCCGTCGCCGGCGCCATCCACGTGGTCGTCCGGGACGTGTGGTTCCTCCGACACCCGTCCACGGCTCCCGCTCCCGCTCCCGCTGCGGCCGCGGTGGTGGCTGGCGATGCCGCCGCGGTCGGGAGCTGATCGCGTGGCCAGCGAAGTGATCGAGATCGAGGGCCACATCATTGATTCCTTGACGCTGGCCAAGGTGATGGACCTGATCGTCGCCGCGGGGGCCGACTACGAGGTCCTCGAGGTGGCGATCGGCAAGACCAACGTGGACATGTCGCGGGCTCGCCTCGAGGTCACCGCCGCCGACCAGGACGCCCTTCAGTCGCTGCTCGACCAACTCCAGATCCACGGTGCCAACCGGGTTATGACCGGCGACGCCGAGTTGGTGGAAGCCGATCGGGACGGCGTTTTTCCCGCCGGTTTTTACTCCACCACCAACCTGCCCACGGCGGTGCGCGTCGGCGGCCGGTGGCTGGAGGTGGTGCAGCCCGAGATGGACTGCGGGCTGGTCGTGCGCCAAGGCTTGGGCTACGAGGGCCAGGAGCAGGTTGTCGTGGCGCCGATGCACCGGATCCGGGTCGGGGACCTGGTGGTGGTGGGCACCGAGGGGGTCCGGGTGTCGCCGCCGTCGCCGCCGAGGGGCGCCCACCCCTTCGAGTTCATGAACTCCGAGGTGTCCTCCGAGAAGCCCAAGGAACTGCTGGTGCATCAGGTCGCGGCCCGGCTCCGGCGGGCCCGGGCCAACGGGCTGAAGATTCTGGCGGTGTGCGGCCCGGCGGTCATCCACACCGGCGCCGGCCCGTCGATCGCGACGTTGATCCGGGAGGGATGGATCGACGTGCTGTTCGCGGGCAACGGTTTCGCCACCCACGACCTCGAGTCCAACGTGATGGGCACCTCGCTCGGCGTGTCCGTGAAATCCGGCGCCGCGGCCGAGGGAGGCCACTCCAACCACCTGCGGGTGATCAACGAGATCCGCCGCTACGGTTCCATCGCGGCTGCGGTGGACGCCGGCTACATCGATGGCGGGGTGATGTACGAGTGCGTGCACCGGGGCATCCCCTTCGTGCTCGGCGGCTCGGTGCGCGACGACGGCCCGCTGCCCGACGTCTACAGCGACGTGGTCGAGGCGGCCGATGCCATGCGCTACCTGATCCCCGGCGTCGGGGTGGCCCTGATGCTGGCCTCCACACTGCACGCCATCGCTACCGGCAACCTGCTGCCCGCCGGCGTGGAGACCTTCTGCGTCGACATCAACCCCGCGGTGGTCACCAAGCTCGCCGACCGGGGCAGCCACCAGGCACTCGGGATCGTGACCGACGTGGGGCTGTTCACCTCCGGCCTGCTGGAGCAGTTGCTCGTCGCGCCCGAATGAGCCAGCTCCGGTGGGGCCGGCACTACCTGATGTGCCCACCGCGCTACTTCCGGGTGGCCTACCAGATCAACCCGTGGATGATCGCCGAGGTCGTCCCCGACGTCGACCGGGCTCAAGAGCAGTGGGACGCTCTGGTCGCCACGCTGCGGGCGGCGGGCGCCACCGTCGAGGTGCAGCCGCCGGAGCAGGAGTGGCCCGACCTCGTCTTTACCGCCAACGCGGGGATCGTGAGTGGGCGGCAGTTCGTGCCCGCCCGTTTCCGCCACCCTGAGCGGCGGGGGGAAACGCCGCACGACGTCGACTGGTTCGAGGGTCACGGGTTTACGGTCACCGAACTTCCGCTCGGGGTCTGCCAGGAGGGGGCGGGCGACGCTCTGCCCTTCGGCGAGGTGCTGGTGGCGGCCTACCGGTTCCGCAGTGACGCCGCGTCCCACGCCTACCTGTCGCGGCTGACCGGTACCGCGGTGCGCTCCGTCGAGCTGGTTGACGAGCGGTTCTACCACCTCGACCTGACGCTGTGCCCCCTCGACGAACGCCGGGCCATGGTGGCCCCGATCGGTTGGGACTCCTACGGGCGACGGGTGATGGAATCGCTGATCCCCGAGCCCCTCGTTCTGGAGCCCGAGGAGGCGCTGCAGTTCTGCGCCAACTCGGTGGTGGTGGGCTCGACGGTTGTCATGCCCGCCTGCCCGCCCCGGGTGGGACGACAGCTCGAAGCCTGGGGGTTCGACCCGGTGGTCTGCGACATGGGCGAATTCTTGAAGGCGGGCGGGGGGTGTCGGTGCCTCACGCTGGCGCTCGACGTCACCCTGGGCACCCTGGGCAGTGTGGGCACCTTGGGCCCGGGGAAAGGGCCATGAGTTAACATCGTTAACACAAGTGCAGGGCGTTATAGCGCCCCGCACTTGTGTTAACGGTCATAAGTCATGCCGGCCTCAAGCGGTCCATCCACGACGCCGGATCGGGCAACTCCTGCGATACCTGGCGTACCAGGCCGAAGAAGCCGGTCGGGGGGCAGCCCTTAGACTTAGGCCGGCACGGAAGCCGGTTCCACCTCGTCGCCGAGGGACAAGGCCTGCCACATGTCGGCGTAGCGACCCTGCCGGGCCAAGAGGTCGTCATGGGTTCCTTGTTCGACCACCCGGCCGCCGTCGAGGACGATGATCCGGTCGGCGGAGCGGGCGGTTTGCAACCGATGGGCGATGAGGATCGAGGTCCGGCCCTGGGCGACGACACCCATGGCTCGGGCCACCTTGGCCTCGGTGCCGAGGTCCAGATTCGACGTGGCTTCGTCGAGCAACAAGATGGCCGGGTCGACCAGCAGGGCCCGGGCCAGGGCGATCAGCTGGCGCTCGCCGGCCGACAGGCTGCGGCCCCGCTCGGCGACCACGTGGCGGTAGCCGCCGGCGAGCCCGGCGATGAAGTCGTGGGCGCCAACTGCGCGAGCGGCTCGCTCGACCTCGGCATCGGAGGCGTCCTGGCGGCCATAGGCAATGTTGTCGCGGATGCTGCCCGCGAACAGGAACGCCTCCTGGGGCACGTACCCCAGCTGGCGTCGGTAGGCGCCCAGGTCGATCTGGCGCAGGTCGTGGCCGTCGACGAGGACGGCACCTTTCGTCGGGTCGTAGAAACGGGCGAACAGCTTCATCACGGTGGACTTCCCGGCGCCGGTCTCCCCCACCAGGGCCACCGATTCCCGGGGATCGATCGTGAGGTCGATGCCCCTTAGGGCTTCGGCCTGGACCCCCGGGTAGGAAAAGTGGACGCCGGCAAGGGCGAGGGCACCGGTGATGCGGCCCACCGGAAGTGGCTCCAAGGGGAGGGGCACCCCCGTCTGAATGTGCATCAACTCGTTGATCTTCTCCATCGAGGCGACGGCCTGCTGATAGGAGTCGAACACCTGCGACAGCTGCTGGATGGGGCTGAAAAGGAGGTCCGAGAACAGCACGAAGGCGACCAGTTCGCCGACGGTCAGCGAGTGGCTGCGCACCAGCAGGAAGCCGACGCCGAACACCACCGCCACCGCGATCTCGGAGAGGAACTCCACGAAGGGGAAATACAGCGACACCAGCCACTGGGCGCGGACCCGGGCGTCGAGGTAGGACGAGGCAAGGGTACGGAAATGGCTCTCGTTTTGCTCCTCCCGCACAAAGGCCTGAGATTCCCGTACTCCGGAGAGGTTCTCCTGGAGGTTGGCGTTGACGATGGCGATCCTGTCGCGCGCGGCGCGGTAGGCGCGGCTCGAAAGTCGCCGGTAGACGATGGTGGCCACAATGAGCGGGGCGAGCACGGCCAGCAAGGCCAATCCGAGCCGCCAGTTCATATTCAGCATGACGATGGCGACGCCGACGAAAGTGAGCAGGCTTACGATGGCGGTAATCAATCCCTGCTCCAGCAGGTCGCTGAAGGCATCGATGTCGGTGGTCATCCGGGTCATGATCCGTCCCGCCATTTCCCGGTCGTAGAAGTCGATGGACAGCCGCTGCAGCTGGGCGAAGATGCGGACTCGCAGGGCGAGCAGCATTCGTTCCGAGGTACGCCCGGTGATGAATGTCTGGGCCATACTGATAACCAGGTCGGCAACGGTCACGAACAAAAAGAGGCCCGCTGCCAGGAAGAGCGCCGAGGAAGCCCCTTTCTCGATGCCGTTGTCGATACCGGAGCGGACCAGCACCGGGCCGACGATGGTCGCCAGGGCGTCGAGGACGACCAAGACCATGCCCAGCGCCAGACCCGCTCGGTAGGGACGGCTGAACCGCCACAACCGGAAGTCGTCGTCGTGGCGGGCCTCGGCGGCGGTGTCAACGTCGGGCTCGTCCTCGGCTAAGCGCAGCGCTTCCACTTTGGCCAGAAGTTCCGGCGTCGCCGCCATGCCGGCCATCCAGCCGTGGTGGCCGCCCATGCCCTTCAGGCCCGCGCCGAGCGCGATGCGGGGCACATCGGGGCCGACGACCCGCCCGACCGTTTCGGCGACCTCGGGCCAGGCGGCCGGCGTCACCCCGCCATCGGCGCCATTGCTCGCGGCGGGCGTGCCCTCGGTGGCGGGCGTGCCCGCGGCGGCGGGCGTGCCCTCGGCGTCGCCGCCCGGACCGGCGAGCAGGAGGCGGTAAAGCGCCGACCGGGCCAGCAACTCCTGGTGGCGGCCCTGGTCCACCACCCGGCCGTGGTCGACGATGGCGATGCGGTCGGCCAGGTGGAGGGTGGAGCGGCGGTGGGCCACCAGCAGGGTGGTACGGCCCTGCATCACTTTCCGGAGGGTGGCGTGGATCTCCTCCTCGATCTTGGAGTCGACGGCAGAGGTGGCATCGTCGAGGATCAGGATTCGGGGGTCGGTGAGGACGGCCCGGGCCAGGGCGATGCGCTGGCGTTGCCCGCCGGAGAGGGTGAGGCCCCGTTCCCCTACCGTGGTGTCGTAGCCGTCGGAGAGGGCGGAGATGAACGCGTGGGCCTCGGCCACCCGGGCGGCGGCCTCGATTTCCTCCTGGGTCGCGTCTGGGCGGCCGAAGGCGATGTTGGCCCGTATCGACTCGGAGAAGAGGAAACTCTCCTCGAACACCATGCCGATTTGGCGGCGCAGCGAGGCCAGGGTCACGTCTCGGACGTCAACGCCGTCGATGCGCACGGCGCCGCCCTGGACGTCGTAGAAGCGGGGCAGCAACAAGGCGCCGGTGGACTTGCCCGAGCCCGAAGCGCCGACGAGGGCGACCGTTTCGCCCGGGGCCAGGTGCAGGTCGAAATCGACCAGGACCGGCTCGCTGCGGAGGTAGCCGAACGTGACCCGCTCGAAGCGCACGTCCCCGGCGGAGGGCGGGAGGGGGGAGGCGCCGGGCGTTTCCCCAACAAGGGGTACCGAATCGAGGAGCTCGAAGATGCGCACGGCGCCGGCTCGGGCCTGCTGGCCGACCGTCAGCAGGTTGGAGAGCATCCGGGCCGGGGCGACCATGCCCCCCAGGTAGGTGGCGAAGGCCACGAAGGTGCCGAGGGTGATGTCGTGGCGGATGGCCAACCAGCCGCCGAGGGCAATGACCGCCACCTGGCCGAAGGAGGGCAGCGACTGCTGGAGCGGCTGGAACCGGGCCTGGAGCCGGACGAAGCGCACCTTGGAACGGAAGAGGCGCTCGGCGGCGGCGACCAGCCGGCCGACCTCACGGTCCTCTTGGCCGAAGCCCTTGACCACCCGGACGCCAGTCACCGCCTCGTCGACGACGCCGGCCACCACCCCCTCCTGCTGCTGGGCGTCCCAAGCGGCAGGGAAGACCACGTTGCGCATCCGCAGGGTGACGGCGCCAAGCAGGGGGATGACGAGCAGCGTGACGGCCGTCAGCAGCGGCGAGTAGATCAGCATGATGACGAGCGACGCCGCCACCAGCAGCACGTTGCCGGCCATCAGGGGCAGAAAAGCCAGGAGGCCCTGGACCAGACCGACGTCGGAGCTGGCCCGGCTGACCAGCTGGCCGGTCTGCATCTCGTCGTGGCGAGCGAAGTCGAGGCGCTGCAGCTGGTCGAAGATGTGGGTCCGCAGGTCGTTCTGGACGTCGAGGCTGACCCGGCCGCCGAGGAAGCGCCGGACGTAGGCGGCGCCGAAACGGGCAACGCCGGCCGCCACCAGCAGCAACAACCACGGCCACAGCGAGGAGCGATGGTGGACGATGACGTTGTCGACGATTTGGCGTTCCACCGCCGGGCTGAGAGCGGCGATGGCGCTGCCGACGAGGGCGCCGACGAAGGCGAGGGCTACGTTTCGGCGATAGGGGCGGAGGAACGGGAGTAAGCGGCGGATCCAGCCAGGTGGGCGGGGGCCGTTGGTCGGGATCTGCGGCTCGGGCGGCGGCGGCCGGTCGGCGGGTGCCGCGGCCGGCGAGCGACCGTCGATTGGGATCTGCGGCTCGGGCGGCGGCGTCACTTTCCGCCGTAGGCCAAGTGCTCGGCCGCGAGGCGCTCGAGGGCGCCGGCCAGCTGCAACAGGCCCGCCTCGGCCGCCGCCGGGTCCTCGCAATGGGCAAGCACGCCGGCCAGCCGCTCCTCCATGACGGCGTCGGTGGCGGCGAGGACGTCGCGGCCGGCGGCGGTCAGCGAGAGGCACACCGCCCGGCGGTCACCGCTGACGACCGATCGGGCGAGGAAGCCCCGTTCGACCAACCCCTCGACCACCGCGGTGACGGTGGGCTTCGACAGCGCCAGGGCGCCGGCCAGCTTGGTGGCCCGCTGGTCGCCGGTAGCAACCATGACCAGCAGCCGGTATTGCGGCAGGCTCAGTTGGTGGGAGGCTCGTTCGAGGTGGCGAGTGGCGCGGACCAAAGCCCGGGCGGCCGTGGTCCCACTGCTGACGGGGCCCGTGAGCTGGGCGACGGCGAGGTCGCCGTTGCGAGCGCTGGCCTGGGCGCTGGCCTCAGGGGCGGGGTCGTGGTCAAGGGAAGACATGTCCGGCCACCATTTTAGGTGGTTCGGACCTCGAACTATCTGGGAAGTTGCGCCTCGTCCCGGGTGCGGGCGGCGGCTTCCGTTTCCGAGGTTGGCGGCGTTGCCGGCGTCCCCGGCGTCGCCCGGGTTGGCGGCGTTGCCGGCGTCGCCCGGCTTGGCGGGGCTGGCTCGGCCGTTGGCCCAGCGGTAGGCCCGGTGGTAGCGGTGCGGCGCGGGAAGACGGCCCGTCGCCCCGCCACCTTGGTGACGACCCGCCACGATGTCACGGCCAGGGTCAGCGAGATGGCGGCCAGGACGAAGTGGACGCCCTTGAACCCAATCCCGGTCTGGCCCTTGGTGTGGTCGTGCCAGATGTTCCACACCAGGGCCAGCCATATGTAGGCGGTCCACAGAGAGAACACACGGAGGAGGAGAGCTTGGCGACGGGTCACAGCCTCGACGCTACCGGCCCCGGACCCGGCTGACGAGCCGGCGCCTGCGGCCCGCCCCCAACCACTCCAGCCATGCCACCAAGTCGCTGGCGGCGGTGACCGTGGCGCCGATGCCAGCGCATTCGTCGACGACCAGCAGGGGTTGGTAGTCACGCTCATTGGTCACACACAGGGTCGCCCAGCCTTCGGAACAGTTGGGAAAATTGCCCCGATCACGGCCACCCCACGACGCGGAGGGAATGGCTCCGGGAACTGGCGTCACCTGAACGCGTTATAGCGCGTTCTAGTGACGCCAGTTTGACGCGCCCGGTCGGGAGGCCCAACACCCGCCCAGCCTGTCTCGCCCAGCGACCCGTCGGTAGGGTGAACCCAGATGGCCCCCACCCTGGAGGAGTTCGAGGAGGAAGCCGTTGCCTTCCTCGACGCCCACGCGTCGCCACGCAGCGACCGCAAGGCGGGGTGGGGCGAAGGCTCGGACCGGGTCGGCCTGTTCGAGGAGAAGACCCGGGAACAGGAGCTGGCCGAGCTGGCCGCCGCTAAGGCCTGGCGGCGCCAGGTCTTCGACGCTGGCTTCGGTTGGCTGACTGGCCCCGCCCGCTTGGGTGGCCGAGACCTGACGCCGGCCCATGAACGGCGCTGGCAGTCCCTCGAGACCCGCTACGACGTCCCACCGTCGACCATGTTCGCCATCGGCCTCGGGATGGTGGCCCCGACGATCCTGGCCCACGGCACTGAGGTGGCCAAAGACCGCTACCTGCGGGCGCTTTACCGGGGCGACGTGGTCGGCTGCCAGCTGTTCAGCGAACCCGGGGCCGGCAGTGACCTGGCCAGCCTCCAGACCCGGGCCGAGCGGGACGGAGATGTCTGGGTCGTCAACGGCCAAAAGGTCTGGACCTCGGGCGCCCAGTACAGCGACATCGGCGAAATCCTCTGCCGCAGCGACCCCGACGTGCCCAAACACAAGGGGCTGACCGGGTTCCTGGTCGACATGCGAGCGCCGGGGGTCGAGGTGCGGCCGCTGCGCCAGATGACGGGTGGGGCCACGTTCAACGAGGTGTTTTTCACCGATGTGGAGATCCCCGACGATCACCGCCTCGGGGACGTCAACGGGGGCTGGGGCGTCGCCCTCACCACGCTGATGAACGAACGGGCCGCCATCGGCGCCGGCGCCGCCTCCTCCGGTGGGTCCGGCCTCGGGCTCACCCGGCTGATCGAGCTGCTCCGTCACCTCGGCAAGGCCGACGACCCGCTCCTGCGCCAGCAGCTGGCCAACCTGTGGATCAACATCCACGTAGCCAAGGTCACCAACCTGCGGGCCATGGAAAAACTGGAGGCCGGCCAGATCCCGGGCCCGGAGCTGTCCAGCGCCAAGCTGTCGCTGACCAACAACCTGCAGCTGATCTCGCAGTTGCTGACCTCGGCCCTCGGCCCCCGACTCATCGCCGACACCGGCGAGTGGGGCACCTACGCCTGGTCGGAGTTAGTGCTTGGTGTGCCTGGGTTCCGTGTCGCCGGCGGCACCGATGAGGTGTTGCGCAACATCATCGGGGAGCGTGTGCTCGGCCTGCCCAAGGAGCCGCGGGGCTAGGCAGCGGGCGAAGCGCCTGCGCCCTCGGGCGAGGCATGGGCGGGCGGCCTCAGCTGTTGGGCAGCGTCCCACCGCTGAGCGTCGTCGAAGTGGGCACCGTCGTCGTGGCACCGCTTGTGGGGGTTGTCCCGGTGATGACCCCGCCGTTGTCGTTTCCCGTGCACGCGGCCGACATCAGGGCCAAGCCCACCAGCAATCCCCCCAGCACGAGCACCCGGCGAGCTCGGCTCACAGCGCCTCCTCAAACAACGTCGGTTGCTCTGGACGGTAGTACCGCAGGTTGGTCCAGGGCAGGTGATCCATGAACACCCAGCTTCGCCGATGAATCGAGGTCGGGCCAAACGCCTGCAGGGCCATCTTGTGGCGGGGGCAGGGGTAGCCCTTGTTGCAGTCGAAGTCGTAGGCGGGGAAGTGGGGCGCCTCGGCCCGCATGATGCGGTCCCGGGTCACCTTGGCCAGGATCGAGGCCGCCGAGATCGACAGGCAGATGGCGTCGCCCTTCACGATGCGCTGGGTGGAGCCCAGGCCCACGAAGTCCCAGGTGCCGTCGACCAGCACCCGGTCCGGGGTCATTCCGAGTTGCTCCAGGGCGCGTCGGGCCGCGATCCGCTGGGCCTCCGCCATCCCGAGCGTGTCGCACTCCACCTGGCTGGCGCCGCCCACCGCCCAGGCGACGCACCAGCCGGCGATCCGGCCGAACAGGCGTTCGCGCTCCGCCTCGGTCAGCATCTTGGAGTCGCGCACGTTGTACACCCGCCGGTCGCGGGGCAGCACAGCGGCGCCCACCATGATCGGCCCCGCCCAGGCGCCCCGCCCCACCTCGTCCATGCCGACGACCACCTCGTGGCCCTCGGCCCACAGTGAGCGCTCCCAGGCAAGGGTTGGGGCCACGGCCTTCGACAACTTGGGCGAGCGCCGCCGCTGCTCGCCGGGGGCGCCGCGGGCGATGGGCAGTACACCCGGCGGAAGCGCGGTCAGCACGAGGACAGTATGCCCGTAGCGTTTCGCCGTGATCCCGTCGCTCCCCTTTGGCCGAACTGGCGTATCCGTGCCGGTGATCGGCCAGGGCACCTGGGAGATGGAGTACGAGCGCGGCGCGGCCATCGCCGCCCTCCGCCGTGGCCTCGATCTCGGTCTTCGGCATATCGACACCGCCGAGATGTACGGCGACGGCGAGGTGGAGGAGGGGGCAACTGCTGCGATACTTGGCGTACAAAGCGGAAGAAGCTGGTCGCCAGTTGATCGCCGTCGACCCCCGCAACACTTCCCGCACCTGTGCCGTC
>JBOGGN010000446.1:0-2917 GCA_050744165.1 Acidimicrobiales bacterium
GTGTCATGCGGGCCCGCAAGGCGGGCAAGGTGGGGCGCCGGTTGGCCCTATCGATCGGGCTGTTGTGCTCCAAAACCTTCGACGACGCCATCTTCGACGAGCTGTTCAAGGCCAAATACGGCCTCGATCGGGCCGACATCGTGAAGATGAACATCAAGGGCGTGTTCCAGATCTGGATGCGCGACGGCAGTTACCACGAGGTCAACCTCAAGGAGTGCCACGCCTGGACCCGGGACGGCTGCAAGACCTGCCCCGACTTCGCGGCCGAGCACGCCGACATTTCCACCGGCGGCATCGGCGCATTCAACGACTGGACACTGACCATTGTCCGCACCGACCTCGGCCGCGAAATCCTGATCAAGATGCTGGAGGACGGCACCATCGAAGGCCGCCCCGGTGACGACGACCCCGGCGCCATCGCCCTGCTCCGGAAGCTGTCCATCGTCTCCCGCCGGCGCTGGCCCGAACAGGCGCTCCCCTTCCCCAAGCTCGGCGTCCCACCGCCCAAGCCCAAGGCGCCCAAGGAACCCGCTCCCGCGACGTGATCTGGACCCCGGAGCCAACACGTCGATGACGGGTTGCGACCAACAATCCGGCACGTGACGGTGACCGCCGGTCGAATAACGTACACTTAGATCTACAAAGGTACGAAAGTAGCGTGGGTGGAGCCGGCAGGCTTCGAGGTCGACATCGGGTGGCGCGGCCGACGGGCCCACGCCTTCGTGCCCCAACGGTTGGCGGAGCGGCACCTGCGCCTGACACCGGAGTCCATCGTGCGTGCGGCCAGGGCGCAGGTGGTCGTCGAACAAAGCGCCGAGGCGATGCCGGCCGACAACGCGGCCCTGGCCGGGCTGTTGCTGCGAGCCGAAGGTGTCGCATCCTCGTTCATCGAGGGGGTGGCGGCGCCGGCGGTCGACATCGTGTTGGCGGAGGCGGATCCCACCGCCGGGCCCCCAGCCGCCGCCTGGGTGGCCGCCAACCTTGCGGCGGTGCGCGACGCCGTCGCGGAGGCCCACGGCGAGCCGTTCGGTGTCGACACCTTGTGCCGGTGGCACCAGACGCTGATGACCGGTAGCCCGCTACCGGCCCACCACGTCGGCGCCATCCGAACGGAGCAGGGCTGGATCGGGGGAACCTCCCCGCTCGACGCCAACATCGTGACCCCCCACTCCGGAGGTGTTGCCGGACCTCCTCGACGACCTTTTGCCCTACGTGAACCGAGATGACATCGACCCGATAGCCCAAGCCGCCATCGCGCACGCCCAGTTCGAGACCATCCATCCCTTCGCCGACGGCAACGGTCGCGTGGGCCGCGTCCTCATCTCCTGGATCCTGGTCCGGCGGTTGTCGCTGGTGACGCCCGCCCCCGGTCAGTACCCGCATCGCGTCCGATGTCGGCGGCTACGGCGCCGGACTGGTGCTCTTTCGCATGGGCGATCACAACACCTGGGTTCGGTGGTTCGCCGACGCCGTCTCGGGCGCCGGACGGGCCCAACGGGAGCTGATCGCGTCAGTGGAGCGACTGCCGCGGGCCTGGCGCGAGAGGCTGGCAACACCCTCCGACCGTGCCCGACGCCTGCGAAGCGACGCTGCGGCCTGGCGGGTACTCGAGCTGTTGCCCCGCCACCTCATCCTTACGGGGCCCCGCGTGTCGTCCGAATTGTCGATCCCCCTGAAGTCGGCCAATGCCGCCCTTCGCGACCTCGCCACCGCCGGCATCCTGGTCGAGCACGGCACCTACCATCCCAAAGGACGCGGACGCCCAAGCCGCATGTACACCAGCCCCGAGTTGCTCGGTGTCTCCGGTTCCACCCCGCGGCGCGCCTGACCGGTCCCCAGTAAGACATCGCGTCTGCCGCTTCGCGCTCCGCGTCAAAGATCCCGAGCGAGTGATGTGTAACCTGTGTGTATGGCACGCCGCAACATCAGCTTGCCCGATGCCTTGGACGAGCAAGCCCGAAGCGCTCGATTGAACGTCTCGGCTCTCGCCCAACGCGCGGTCGCCGACGAACTTGATCGCCTGGCCCGGATGAGCCAACTCGACGCCTGGCTGGACGAACTCGACGGCAAAGACGGACCGCCTTCATCCGTGGAAATTGCCGAAGCCGAGGCCTGGGCGGCCGCGCGACGGTCCGTTCGTGCCGCCACTCGGGATGGTCTTCCAAGAACCGATGCGAGGTCGCCAGAAAAAGGCACACGGAGGGCTGCGTCCTGATCGTCATCCTCGACACGGCGGGCATCGAGGGTCTCGCTCCGGTCGATGAGAAACGCCGAGCGCGCCTGCGGGTCTTGCGGCGGCAGGTCACGGACTTCGTTGTCCCTGCCGCGGTTCTCGCCGAAGGGGTGTTCAACGGAAACCCCGGCTACGACTTTCACGTACGCCGCCTGCTCGAAGAGGTCCACATCGCAGACGTGGACGACGGACTCGGTTATGCCGCAGGTGCCCTTCGTACTAACGCGATTCGGGCGTCGATGGATCCGGTCCCCTCAGGCGTGGACGCCATCGTCGCGGCGATGGCTGACAAACGTGCTGCAAGCGACGAGGTCGTGATCATCACGAGCGATCCAGGCGACATCGAGTTACTGGCATCGCTTGCCAACCACGCTGATCGTCTGTCTGTCATTGCCGTCTGACAGGGAGCGATCACCATATCGAGATAGAGCCACCTGAGTCGCCACGGTGGTCTGCCCAATCTGGCCGACGTGCCTCAGCTCAAGCGAATCTCGCCTTCGTGCGAGGCCACCCCGCCGGGCGGAGCGGAAGCCGGGCCGCCCAGGCCGCCACCGCTGCACATCGCCCGAGCCCGAGCAAACACAGCGTCGAACATCGCCTGAGTGAGTTTCCCCGTGAAGGTGTTCTGCTGGCTCGGGTGAAACGAGCACAGCAGCGTGTACGGCGGCGCCGCCACCTCTACCA
>JBOGGN010000447.1:0-6893 GCA_050744165.1 Acidimicrobiales bacterium
GCCGGGGGGGGCGGCGGGCGGCGGCGCAGGCCTCGGCCGCGAGGGCCGCGGCTTGACGGTGGACTGCACACGCCTGGCCGGCTTGGGCGACCTCCTCGGCGCAGGTGCCGCCGTCGTCGAGGCGGTAGCCGCAGACGCTCACATGCTATCGCTGCCCGCCCAGGTGGCCGCCGCCGCCCGTTGACCGGGCAGCTTGGCGGCCCACCGCTGCGCCTCGGCGGCGGGCAGGGACGCCTCCCAGGCGGCCAACGTTTCGTCGTGGGGGTCATGCGGGGCGAGCCGGGCTCGCAGGTCGAAGCCGGCCGCCCTCAGGATCCGGTAGAGGGTGGGCAGGGTCGGCTGGCGCCGCCCGGTCTCATAGGCCGCGATCGCCGATTGCGCCGTCCCGGCCCGGCGGGCCAACCCGGCTTGGGTCAGCCCGGCCCGGGTGCGTGCGTCGAGAACCAACGCCGCGGCCACTCCGATGTACTCGTCGACCACGCTCGCGCTCACCACACCAGCATACCGCTGGTTATATCGCATCGGAGATACGACGGGGGTTGGCCGTACCGCAGGGATCACGGAACACCATGCGGCGTCGGGAGGGCGACGACGACCGGGATCGTGCGGCGGGCGCTGCAGCATGCTCGCCGGGTAGGACGAGACGAAGGTCGGAGGTCGAGGTCGGGGGTGGACAGCGGAGATGGTGGTTGTGGAGATGGTGATCCTGCTCGAGGTCCGAGGTCACAGTGCTGGCCGAGGCGGGTGCTGGGGTCGGTGTGGGGAGTCGGGCTGTTGGTCGATGTCGGCGGTCGCTGTGAAGGGGTACATATCGGTTGGTCGTGGGAGGGCGGCCGGACGACCCTGGCGGAGTGGTCGACCCAGTGGCTCGACGGCGACCCGGCCAAGAGAGCCTCGACGAAGGCGCGTGATCAGTCGGTGCTGCACACGCACTTCCTTCCTACGCTGGGAAACCGCCCTTGGGCAGCATCACGCCGCTCGACGTTGCGGCGAGTCGTGGAGGCGATGAACGCACGAATGGCGCCCCGGACGGTGCGGACGAACCTGGCCGTTCTTGCCGTCGTCCTCAACGCGGCGGTGGAGGCCGAGCTGATGGGTCGGTCGCCCGTGCGAGGCATCAAGGTGACCTCACCCTCGGGCGACGACGTCAAAGGCTCACTGCCCCCGGAGGACCTCGTTCGACTGGCCGACGCGGTCCCGGGCCGATACCGGGCGCTCATCCTGCTGGCAGGGATGGTCGGTCTGCGGTGGTCCGAGGCGGTCGGCCTGACCATCGGCAACGTGCAGTTCCTAAACCGGACGCTCCGTGTCTCGGAGACGATCGCCGAGGTCGAGGGCAAGTTGTCCGTAGATGCGACGAAGTCGAAGTCGTCGGTGTGGACCTTGAGCATCCCCGAGCCCCTGGTCGACGAACTCGCCCTACACCTGGCGACCTACCGACCCGATACCGGACCCGGCGACCTGGTGTTCACCGGACCGAAGGCATGCCGCTACGACGATCCTTCGTCGCACGCGTGTTCAAGCCTGCAGTCGCGCGGGGCGGGGCTCGATCCAGGGTTGACCTTCCGAGGTTTGCGCAAGGTGGCGACGAGCTACATGGTCGACGATGGGGTGCACCCCCGGGTCATCCAGCACCGTCTCGGCCATGCCACCGCCAGGCTCTCGCAGGAGCTGTACGCCCACGTCAGCGAACCCGGCGACCAGGACGCCGCGGGCCCCGTCTCGGGGGTACGGTTTACCGTTGCTACGGGCACGCAGCGGGCACGAAACGGATCTGACAACCGTTCAGCGGCCCCGCCCAGCGACAAAAGTCCTAGTCAAAGCAGTGGAGGTGACCGGACTCGAACCGGCGACTTCTACGTTGCGAACGTAGCGCTCTACCGAGCTGAGCTACACCCCCGCGGAGGTTCGACGTTACCCCACGAACCGTGCCGCCCCGCAGAGTTCACCCGGCCCCCGCCTCCGGGAGCGGGTCGGCCCCGCTGAGTGGCGCCTCGGCCGCCAGCCGTGCCCCCAGGGCCTCCTGGAGCCGAGCCTGCAGGATGCTCGTCGTCAGGTCACTGCGGGTCCGTTCGAGGACCGCCCGCAAGGCGTCGGCGGTTCGCCGTAGCCCGGCCGTCACCGCGTCGGGGTAGTCGAAGCTGACCAGCAGGTCGTAGACCTCCGACATGTCCCCGAGCAGCCGCTCGGCCACCGCCAGCTCCCCGGCTCGGAGGCGGTCGAGGAGGTGCCGGCGCAGCTCCGAGGCAGCTTCGGCCATCCCGTTGAGCCAAGCCGGAATGCCCACCCCGATCTCGGCCGGCCCGTCGAGCGGTGAACCGGCGACGAGGGCGGCGGTGAGCACCGCCTCGGCGTACTCCTTCTCGGCGTCGTGGACGAACCCCGCGTAGCCCACCGCCGGGTAGGGCAGGACCGCCGCCTGCGCCTCGCGCAGAGCGACAAGGGCCTCTCGGCGCAGCATGGCCGCCCGGTCGCTGTCGAGGCGGTGGACCGCTCGGATGGAGCTGCCGCACGCTCGGATCGTCCGCCGGCACGCCGCCAGCGCCACTTCGCGGGCGCGGTTGACGCTGTCCAACTCCGTCCGGACGGCCTCGACGGCCGCCTCCAGCTCCTCACGCCGACTCCCCATGGTCAGACCGACTCCGGCCGACCTGGAAGGCGTGGAGTAAAGATCGCTAGCTGGCGGCTGCTCGCCGAGCCAACTCGGCGATGCCCGCTGGCGCCGAGTGGCCGTCGGCGTACGCCCGGATGGGCACGGGCCGGGCACCGGGCTGGAAGTTGCGGCGCATGTCCTGCTCGGCAGCCGCGTTGCGCACCCGCACCAACAGCGCCACGTAACCGACAAACAGCAGGTCGATGACCACGTTGACAGCCCACATGAGGCTGAGGCCCGAGATCATGGCCAGCAGGGCGGAGCCGAACATGGCCACCATGAGCCCCATGAGGACATCCCGGCGACGCTTCTGGGCCTGCATCCGGCGCCGAGCGGCGGCGGCGCCCGACGGCGACATCGGGGTCCGGGGCGCCCGAGCGGAAACGTTGGGCGGCCGGTAGGGGCCGATGACGCCGGTGCTGTGCGGCAAGCGCAGGCGGTTGGCAGGGGCGACGGTAAATGGCGCTGCCCGCTCCAGGACCGACAAGTGGCGCCGGAAGCTCCCGATCGAGTCTCCCAGCCTTCCGTGCGCCTTCGCACGTACCAGTGGCACGGCGATGACCGCTATCCAAATGCCTGCGAGGACAACCAGAACCACTGTGGTCAACGCTCCTCGGCCTTCCCTTCCTTGTCGTGGGACGGTAGCTGAGGGGAGTCCAGCGATGGTGGATGCAACCCGTCCCCCCATGCTTGCCCGGTCGGATCGTGGAAGAACTTAGCCGCTCGGTGACGCCGGTGCCAAGGGGAGGAAGCGTAAAAATGTCGCGTTCATGGCGCGAGCCGATCGGTATGCCGTCAGCCGCCGAGGGGATCCTCCTGCAAAACGGCGTCGATGGCCGCCAGCTCGGCGTCGCCGGCCAAGGTGAGCGAGCCGTCATTTGGCGTGTTGACCAGGGGCGATCCGAGCGACCCGGGGGGGCGCCGCCACACCCCGGACTTGCCTCCCGTCTTCTCCCACAGCGCCAGCTCGCCGACCACCATCGAGCGGTCGGTCGACTTACACATGTCGTAGATGGTCAAGGCAGCGACGGCGCAGGCCATCATGGCCTCCATCTCCACGCCGGTGCGGTCCACCGTTTCCACGCTGGACTCGACCTCGACGTTGTCGTCGCCGATGAAGAAGTTGATACTGATGGCGCCCACCAGCAACGGGTGGCACAGCGGGATCATGTCAGAGGTCCGCTTGGCCGCCTGGATGCCGGCGATGCGGGCGGCGCCCAGCACGTCGCCCTTGGCCATGGCGTTGCTCGTGATCTTGGAGGTGGTCTCCGGCAGCATGAACACCTTGCACCGGGCCACGGCCCGGCGATGCGTCGCCTCTTTGGGCGTCACGTCCACCATCCGAGCCCGACCCAATGGGTCGAGGTGCGTCAGACCATGCTCAGCCATAGGGGTCAGTCTAGGACCGCAGGGCTCGCCGGCCGCCCTGCCTACCCTGGGAAAATACGCCCCCAACCTCCTTGAACGCCCCTCGGAGCGCGTCGGCGGGAGTTCACGTGGCAGCAGCGCCTGGTCGGCGCAGAGGACCGGCAGCGCCCGACAGGGAGTTCAGGAGCAGCAGCGCCTGCTCGGCGCATCGGACCGGCAGCGTTTGGCGGGAACTCAGGCGCAGCGGACAAGCGGCGCGACCCGCGCCCCAGCCCGGGGCAGGTCCTCGTCGCGTAGGTCGGCGCAGGGGATCATCGATTCCCCGACCGCCCCGGCGCGCACCGTGAACCGCTCCACCATCCCGGTCAGCGAATGAGAAAAAGCAGCCCGCAGCTCCGCCCGCCCGGAGGCGACGCAATCGAGGGCCCGCTGGCTGATCGGAGCGCACAACCAGATCACGCCAGAGGTACGAGCCACGAGGTACCGCCCGGCGCCGTCGTGAGCCGAGAAGACCTCGCCTGTGACCAGCACCTCATCGATTTCCAACCCGCGATTCAAGAAAGCACCAGCCACAGTTCCTCACCGCCCACACATAAGTTCGGGACCTTATTGCCCCTCGAACAAAAGAATTGATCGGCAGATCTCACGCAAAGCTTGACCCTCCCGGGGGATGAAACCGGCAGCCAGCGAGGCCTTTTCCCACCATGAGGACAGAAGGCGCAAACCGCCCAAAGGGCCCGTAGGGCGAACCCTTCACCCGCCGATCTGTGACATCGACCGCTTGGGTCGAATAAACGTCACCTGGTTGATCGAATGCCCCGCCCACTTGGCTCCGACGTTCGCTTCGATGGCCGCCGCCAGGTCCTCGTCGCTGCCGCCGCGGCGCAGGATGGCCCGCAGGTCGGTCTCGTCGATCGCAAACAGGCAGTTTCGCAGCTGACCCTCGGCCGTCAGCCGGATGCGGTCGCAGGCCCCGCAGAAGGCCTGGCTGACGCTGTTGATCAGGCCCACCTCACCGGCGCCGTCGCGGTAGCAGTAGCGGGCCGCGGGCTGGCTGCCCCGGACCGGCAGCGCGTCTAGGGGGAAGACGGCGTCGATCTTGGCCAAGATCTCGGCCCCGGGGACGACCAAGTTGGCCGACCACTCGTCGAGGGCGTCGAGGGGCATGAACTCGATGAAGCGCATCGTCACGCCCCGCTCCCGGCCGAACCGGGCGAAGTCCACAATCTCGTCGTCGTTGATCCCCCGCATCAGCACACAGTTGATCTTGACGGGGTCGAAGCCGGCCGTCTTGGCCGCCTCGATGCCGTCGAGCACCGCCGGGAGCGAGTCCCGCTTGGTGATGGCCTGGAACCGAGGCCGGCGCAACGAGTCGCAACTGATGTTGATCCGCCGCAGGCCAGCGTCGCGAAGACCCTCTGCCAGGAGACCCAGGGTGGCGCCGTTGGTGGTCATGGCCAAGTCGATGGGGGCACCGTCGGGACCGCCGCCCACCCGCAGCGCTGCCAGCTTGGCGACCAGCTTGGGCAGCTGGGCCCGCACCGTGGGCTCACCGCCGGTCAGCCGGATGCTGTCCACGGCGTAGCGCTCGACCAGCACACGGGCGACGCGCTCGATCTCCTCGAAGGTCAGCAACTCGTCGCGGGGCAACCACTGCATCCCTTCCTCGGGCATGCAGTAGTGGCACCGGAAGTTGCAGCGGTCGGTCACTGAGATCCGCAGGTCGCGGACGGTGCGCCCGTAGGAGTCGGTAAGTGCCGTCGGCATCATTTCAGGCTACCGGGCCCCTTAGGTTTCCAAGAAGAGCATGTCGACCTCGCTCCCGGGCGCGATGCCGTCGCCGTCGGGCACCATCGCCAGGGCGTTGGCCCGGGCCATGGCCTTGAGCAGGTGCGACTCCTGGCCCCCGGCGGAGCGGACGTGGAAGCGGCCGTCGGCCGGCGAGTGAGCGGCGACGACGCGGTCGAGGTGGAGTTTGCCGTCGGGCCGGCGGGCGAAGCCCTCGTCGGCGATCCCCCGCACCCGGGTCCGGTAGCGGGCGTCGCCGCGGTATCCCATCATCTGGCGAATGCCGGGGCGGGCGAACAGCTCGAAGCTGACCATGGCCGACACCGGGTTGCCGGGCAGGCCGAACATCGGGGTGCCCTTGACCTGCCCGAAGGCGAACGGCTTGGCCGGGCGGATGGCGACCTGCATCCAGGTCATGTCCCCGATCTCGTCCAGCACCTTCTTCACGTAGTCGAAGTCGCCCATGCTCACCCCGCCGCTCGACAGCAGGGCGTCACAGGTGGCCAGGCCCCGGGCGAAGGTTTCGCGGATCTCGTCCTCGTCGTCGCGGGCGGTGCCGAGGTCGACGGCGTCGAAGCCCGCCTCCCGGCATAGGGCCAGCAGGGTGATGCGGTTGACATCTCTGATCTGGCCGGGCTGCAGCGGCGCCGACCCGAGGACCAACTCGTCGCCGGTCGACAAGACGCCGACGCGGGGACGGCGGTAGACGGTGACCCGTTCCCAACCGATGCTGGCGAGCACCCCCAGGTGGCCGGGGCTGAGGGCGGTACCGGCCGGGAACACCTCCTGGCCCGCCCGGATGTCGCCCCCCGGATGGCGGATCGACATCCCGAGGACCGAGGGCTGGCGGACCAGCACCTCCTCGCCGTCGATGGTGGTGACCTCAACGATGGCGATGGCGTCGGCCCCGTCGGGCATCGGCGCGCCGGTCATTATGCGCACCGCCTCCCCCCGCTTGACGGACCGGTCGGGAACCGCCCCGGCAGCGACGGTCCCCACCACCCGGAGCCGGGCGGGCTCACTCTGGCTGGCCTTGGCGGTGTCCTCGGCCAGCACCGCGTAGCCGTCCATGGCGCTGTTTGGG
>JBOGGN010000448.1:0-27664 GCA_050744165.1 Acidimicrobiales bacterium
CCGTCCGCCCCCTCAGCCCCCTCAGCCCCTGCAGCCGCCCCGCCTTCGCCCGCCACCGGTCGGACCCAGGGCAGCCGGGGCGAGAAAGACCCTGAGACCATCAATCGGGGTCTCTTGCTGAAGTTCCTGTCGTCGGTCAAGCCATGAGTCCGACGTTGCGCCAGGTACGGAGCATGCGCGCCGAGGAGTCGACCTCATCACGCGATTCCGAGCAGTTACAACTCGGCCAGTTGCTGGTCCAGCGGGGCCTGCTCACCGAGGCGGCCCTGGCACTGGCCCTCGAGGAGCAGGCCCGCACCGGCCAGACCCTCGGTCGGTTGCTCATCGACGCGGCGCTGGTCAAGGAGACCGACCTCGTCGCCACCTTGGCCAGCCAGCTGGGCCTGACCTTCATCGACCTGGGCGATTACCCGGTGGACCCGGGCGCCGTAGGGCTGGTGTCGGATGGCCTCTCGCGGCGCTACCTGGCGCTGCCGATTGGGCTGGAAGAAGGCCGGCTGGTCGTCGCCATGGCCGATCCCTCCAACGTCTTCGCCATCGACGACATCCGCCACGTCACCGGGCGCGAGGTCCAGCCGGTGGTGGCGACGCGCGCCTCCATCGAAGCGGCGATCGACAAGTACCACCGGCTGGACACCGACGCCGAGAACATCACCGCCGAGGCGTCGAGCGCGAGGGAGGTCGAGGAGGACCTCGCGGCCATCTCGCAGGTGGTCGAGGACGCCCCCATCGTCAAGCTGGTCAACGTTGTCATCACCCAGGCGGTGACCGACCGAGCGTCGGACATCCACGTCGAGCCGACCGAGCACGACGTGCGCATCCGCTACCGCATCGACGGTGTGCTCCACGAGGTGATGCGAGCCCCGAAGAACATCCAGGCCGGGATTATCAGCCGCCTCAAGATCATGGCGGACGTCAACATCGCGGAACGCCGAATCCCCCAGGACGGCCGGGTGACGGCGACGGTGAGCGGTCGCGAAGTCGACCTTCGCGTAGCCACCTTGCCGACGGTATGGGGCGAGAAGATCGTCATGCGGATCCTCGACAAGTCGACGGCGCTGTTGCAGCTCACCGACCTCGGCTTCCTGCCGGAAAACATGCGGCGCTACTCGCAATCGTACCTGCGGCCCTATGGCACCATCCTTGTGACTGGGCCTACCGGGTCGGGCAAGTCCACGACGCTCTACGCCACCTTGAACATCGTCAACGACGAGTCCAAGAACGTCATCACCGTCGAGGACCCGGTGGAGTACAGAGTCCCCAACATCAGCCAGATCCAGGTCAACGCCAAGGCGGGACTGACCTTCGCGGCCGCCCTTCGGTCAATCCTGCGCTCGGACCCCGACATCATCCTGGTGGGCGAGATCCGCGACACCGAGACGGCCAACATTGCCGTCCAGGCGGCGCTCACCGGCCACCTTGTGTTGACGACCCTGCACACCAACGACGCCGCCAGCAGCCCCACCCGCCTGATCGAGATGGGAGTCGAACCGTTCCTGGTCGGCAGCGCCCTCGACTGCATCGTGGCCCAGCGCCTGGCGCGGCGCCTGTGCGACAAGTGCAAGGAGCGCTACCACCCGTCGCGCGCCGAGCTGGACGCCATGGGGTGGGACCTCGAGTTGCACGACAGTGACGAGACGCCCTTCTTGTACCGGCCCGCGGGCTGCAGCAAATGCAGCCGGACCGGTTACTTCGGGCGCTTCGCGATCCACGAGGTACTTCCCGTGACCGAGGAGATCGAACGGATCATCGTCGATCGCGGCCACACCGAGGACCTCAGGAAGGTGGCCATCGCCCAGGGCATGCTGACGCTGCGCCAATCCGGCCTGCGGACGGTGCGGGCGGGGACCACCTCGATGGAGGAGATCCTGCGCGTCATCGCCTGATGCGCCAGTCACCTGATCTCTGAGCCCTCTGCCCCTTTAGTCGCCAACGTCCCCAGTCGATAGGAACGAACATGCAAAGTGCATCGCGTCGTGTCGGAGAGTTTCTGGTCGCCCGGAAGGTGCTCTCCCGTGATTCTCTCGAGGTGGCGCTGCGCCACGAGGAGGAGAGTGGCGTCCCGCTGGCCAAGATCCTGGCCGGCGAAGGCCTGGTCTCCGAGCGGGACCTGGTGGCCGCGGTCGCCGACCAGATCGGCCTCGGGTTCTGGGACTTCGATCAGGAGGGCATCAGCCCCAACGTCGACGGGCTGCTGCCCGAGACGCTGGCCAAGCGCCTCTGTGCGGTCGCGGTCATGGTGGACAACCAGCACTTGGTAGTCGCCATGGACGATCCGACCGACGACGGAGCGGTGGCGGAGCTGGCCGAGGCCACCGGCTACCCGGTCGAGCCGGTGTTGGCGGTCCGCAGTGACCTGAAGGCGGTGCTCACGGCGATGTACCCGGACCGCACAGGCCGGGGCCACGATGCCGAGCCGGCCACCGAAGAGATCCACGTGAACACCTTGCTGGCCCAGGTCGTCGAGCTACGGGGGTCCGACCTCCATCTAACGGTGGGCCTGCCCCCATGCGCCCGGATCGACGGCAGCCTGCAGCCCCTCGACGGCTACCAGCCGCTGAACGGCTCGGAGATCCGCCGGATGATCTTCGCCATATTGACCCAGCGCCAGCGGGAGCGGTTCGAGGCCGACCTGGAGCTGGACACCTCGCATTCGGTGCCCGGCCTCGGGCGCTTTCGCGTCAACGTGTTCTTGCAGCGCGACTCGGTCGGCAGCGTCATGCGCGTCATTCCCAACGAGGTCGTTCATTTCGAATCCCTCGGGCTGCCGCGCTCGGTCGCGCAGTTTGCCGATTTGCCCCGCGGTCTGGTGCTCGTCTGCGGGCCGACCGGCAGCGGCAAGTCGACCACCTTGGCCTCGCTCGTCGACATCATCAACGAGCGAATGCCGTGCCACATCATGACCGTCGAGGACCCCATCGAGTTCCTGCACCACCACAAGCGGGCGATTGTCAACCAGCGTGAGATCGGCGAGGACACCCAGTCCTTCGCCCAGGCGCTGAAGCACGTCCTGCGTCAGGATCCCGACGTGATTCTGGTGGGCGAAATGCGCGACCTGGAGACCATCTCCACCGCGTTGACGGCGGCGGAGACCGGGCACCTGGTGTTCGCCACACTCCACACCCAAGACGCACCGCAGTCGATTGACCGCGTCATCGACGTTTTCCCGCCCCATCAGCAACAGCAGATCCGGGTCCAGCTGGCCTCGGCCCTGCAAGGCGTCGTGTGCCAGCAGCTCCTCAGCAAGTCCAGCAGCCTCGGCCGGGCGGTAGCCACCGAGGTGTTGGTGGCGACGCCGGGCGTGCGCAACCTCATCCGTGAGGGCAAGACCCACCAGATCTACAGCGCCATGCAGGCAGGCGCCCAATACGGCATGCAGACCATGGACCAGTCCCTGGCGGCGCTGGTGCGTAGCGGGAAGATCGCCCTGGAGGCGGCGGTCATGCGCGCCGCCAACGAAGACGACCTGCGTCGACTGATCGCCGGTTAGCCCGGTTCGCCGCCACTTAGGAGGAATTGTTCGAGATGCTCGAGACCTACCAGTACAAAGTCAAGGATCACGGCGGGAAGCTGATCCAGGGGTCGCTGGAGGCGGAGAGCCCGTCGCTGGTGGCCAACAAGCTCCGCCAGATGGGCTACGTGCCGATCGCCATCGACAAGAAGAACGCCAACGTCGGCCAGCGGGACATCAAGATCCCGGGCCTCTCCGACCGTGTCAAGTTGCAGGACCTGGCAATCTTTGCCCGGCAGTTTGCCACCATGATCGACGCAGGCCTGTCCCTCCTGCGGGCGCTGCAGATCCTGACGTTGCAGACGGAGAACAAGGCCTTGGCCACCGTGATCGGCCAAGTCCGCCAGGACGTCGAGAGCGGGGCGTCCTTGTCCCAGGCCTTCAGCCACCAGCCCAAGGTCTTCAACAAGCTTTTCGTCGCCATGGTCCGCTCCGGTGAATCGGGCGGCGTCCTCGACCAGGTGCTGCTGCAGCTGGCGACTACCATCGAGAAGCAGGTCGAGTTGCGGCGAAAGGTCCGTTCCGCGATGACCTACCCGGCGGTGGTCCTCGCCATGGTCTCGCTGATCCTGGGGGCGATGCTGCTGTTCATCATCCCCTTGTTCAAGGGCTTCTACAAGGAGTTGAACGGCACTCTGCCGCTCATGACCCGAGTCCTGATCACGGTGTCCAACTGGTTCGTGAAGCTGTTCCCGCTGGTGATCCTGCTCGTCATCGGCGGCGTGTTCTTGTTCCGGCGGTGGATCGCCACAGACGAGGGCCGCAGCCGGTGGGACACCTTCAAGCTCAAGGTGCCGGTGTTCGGCAAGCTGGTCCACAAGACCGCCCTGGCCCGCTTCGCCCGCACCTTCTCGTCGCTGCTGCGGTCGGGCGTTCCGATCCTCGAAGCGTTGGAGATCACCAAGGACACCTCGGGCAACGTGGTCGTCGCTCGGGCCCTCGACGACGTGCAGACCGGCGTCAAGATGGGCGAGCCGATCAGCCGACCGCTGGAGCACCATGCCGTCTTCCCGGCCATGGTGACCCAGATGATGGCAGTGGGGGAGGAGAGCGGCGCCCTCGACACGATGCTGGAGAAGATCGCCGACTTTTACGACCAGGAAGTCGAGGCGACGGTCAACTCGCTCACCTCGCTGCTCGAGCCGCTGATGATCATGTTCCTAGGTGGCTGCGTCGGCTTGATGGTGATCTCTCTCTACTTGCCGATGTTCAACATCATCAAGCTGATCCCGAACAGCTGAGACACCCTCTGACGTTCGGTAGCGGCGGCCGTTGGGTAGCGGCGGGCGTTCGGTAGCGGCGGGCCTCTTCGGGGCCCGCCGCTTCGCGCCGGGTTGCGGTCGCTGGTGCCGGTGCTGCCGGTGCTTCCGGTGCTTCCGGCTTCGCCGTGCTCCGGATGCGGTCCGTGGGCGTCACGTTTCGGTGCCGACTCCCGCCGGGTATGTACGTATATGTCCGACGAAAGACGAAAGTGGAGGTGGACCTATGCCAGACGCGGTTATGCAGCTGCTGGAGCAGCACAACCGACTCCGGCGCCTGTTCAAGCAGACCCCGAGGCTCGGCGGTCATCAAGCCGGTGACGATCGAGCCGTCGCGATCTACGACCTCTTCACGGTGCACAGCCGGCTCGAGGAAGAACTGGTCTACCCGGTGCTTCGTCGCCTCGATCCGGCGCTGGCGGACAAAGCCGAAGCCGAGCACCGTGAGGCCGATCAAGTGGTGGCCGATGTTCGGGACCGGGACTACGCCAACAACACTGAGGTTCAGGACGATCTCGACAAGTTGTGGAGGCTGTTCCATGTGCACGCCCAATGGGAAGAGGACGAGGTGATACCCAAGTTGAGTTCGCTCGACAAGGCTGAAGCCGACCAGTTGGGTAAGGCGCTTTACGAACGCAATCAGGAACTTCTCAGGGAGTTTCCGGAGGCACTCGACACCTCTGCGGAAACAGAGGGCTTCGTCGCTTCTCCTCGGATCTAGCAGAACGAGGAACGGCACCGCCGGGGTTGCGTCCCCGGGGAACGAACCCCTTTGTGTAGTGACAAAAGGAAGGTATGCGTTATGGCGAATGAAGACGTTGTTCAAGGCAATCAGCAAGCAGTTATCGGAGAAACCGATCACGAGCAGCATCGTGCGGCACCCGGCGAAGGGGTGCGGGCTCCCTTGGTGTCTGAGGGAGCGGATCACGCCGAGTTCTCGATCTTCGATGGTAAGGGGAACGAGAGTGTCGTGGTCTTGGGGACTGATGCCGATGGTCGCCCCAGTGAGGGGACGGGCCCCAGTTCCGACGCCGCGTTGGCAGACGCCAAGACTCCAGGCAAGGTGATCGGAAAGGCCTTCGCGGGCGAGTGATCGCCGCGTTGGCATAACGCCGACGAGGGGGCCCACCAGATCGGATTTTTTCGGTCGGTGACCTTTCCCCCAGTTCCGGTGCCCCGGCGGTTCAGTCCGCCGGGGCATTCTCGCGTCCTGGCTTAGTCCGGAAGCCGCTTCCCTCGACTGGACAGGGTGTAGGTCGGAGGCTCGGTGCTGCATACCGTGTTGGCCAGCCGGTCGGCAACGGTCTGGCGTTTGGGGCCCCGGTACGGACGGAGCCTGAAGGACAGCAGCTGCTTGATGTCGGCCAGGTGGCACAGTTCCCGCCACATCGCCATCCGATGACCGATCACGCCATGATCGGACTCCCGTACCAGGTAGATCTTGGTCACGTGCTTTCCCAGGGTTTGGCCCGTCCGGCCCTGCAGAAAACACAATTGCCAGACCAGGAGCACCACGGCGTCGACGAGCAGCATGGCTCCGACGGTGAGGTTGACCGCCAGCGCCACCAGGGCAGGGACGAGGACGACAATGTCGATCAACGTCGCCCGGCGCCGCTGGGACCACGTGGCACAGCTGGAAGCGGATAGAACCATTGGTGCCGCCTCGGCGTCGGTATCGCTCTCGGTGGCGGGGCCTTCACAAGGCTCGGTGTCGATCCAAGTGACACTGGGGCCTTCACCAAGCTCGGTGTCGATCCAAGTGACACTGGCGGCTTCATCAGCCTCGGACCGGGCGCCGTCATCGGCGAAGTCCGCAGTCGCGTGTGCCTGTGCCGCCTCGGCGTCACCCGCCGCGCCGAGGAAGCCGACGACGTCGGCTGCAGGGGCCGCTTGGATACCTGCGGAGAGGTCGCCCGCATCGGTCGGCGGGAGTTCGGTTGTAGGCGCTGGCGTTGCGCAGGTTCCGCCGCGGGTGTCCAGAGCGTCCAGAGCCTCCACGAAAGCCGGCGGTGCAAGGGTGGTCCGCGCGTCGGACGGGTCATCATCGACCAGGGCCGCCGCGGACCCAGGCGGATCCGTCGCTCCTGTCCAGGCGACGGCGCCAGGATCGGGCTCTATGGCGGGCTCCACTTTGGCACCGGCGTCTCCAGCCTGGCCCCAGGGGCCGACGATGATCTGGGCGTCCGGGCGGTCGTCGGTGGAGAGATCGTTCATGTCGTCGAAACCCCACGCCGCCATCTCGGTCGTCACGACCGGCGTGGGCAGGCCGTTGTCGAGCGGTTCGAGGCAGTAGGAGCACCGCCCGCCGACCGAGGACACCGTCGTCTCGCAGGACAGGCAGCGAACGAGCGGCGAACGGGGCTCCTCGACGCCATCCCTGGTGGCCGGCGCTGGTTGCGTGGCTGCGTCCGGGACTGTGCCTGGGGCTGGGGCGGCGAGTGGCGCCGCCACGGGCGCCTCCAACGGGGCCATCCCCGGCGAAGCGTCGGCAGTGGCCAACGCCAACTGGCCGTTGACGGCGGGTGCCGCCGATCTGGGCGAGGCCGACGGAGCCGCCCGCAGCGGCTCGGGTCCCCGAGTGGCGCCTCGAAGGGCGACGTAGCAATGGGGGCAGCGGCGCTGGGCCGAACTGACCTCCTCGCCACAGGAGTGGCACCGATATTTCCTCGCCAATATTGACTCCTTCGGCCGAGAGAGAGGTCTGATCCGGTATCGACCGAAACTGCCGCCTTCTTGACCCTCCGGGGTCCTAGGGCCGCCCCCGGGCTCAAAGGTTCGTGGATTTCGTCTCGCGGTCGCTGCCGCGCCACACCCTTGCGCGCTGCTAGTCGTCGGCGCGGTCCTCGAAGGCCTCATCTTCCAGCTCGTCCCAGTCGACAGACGAGGTGTCGACGACCCACTCGTCGATGAAGCGGACGATGACGTACTCATCGGGGTCGGTCGCCAGGACCAGCGCCAGGTCCGCCGGCCCGTCGGCTAAGAACGACAGCAGGTTGGTGCGGTCGTCCCAGAGCGGGTCGACGCAGGCGTCGACGATGAGCCGGTCGATATCCTCGATGGGCCGAGCATTGAACAAGTCGGCGTATTCCTGTGCCACCCGGAGCAACTCCTCCGGTCGGCTGCTGGTGGTGGGGTGGGGCGGGGCCATGGGATCCTCCAGGGGTCGGTTTCTACCGGTACCTATGCCGAGCCGCTCACTGCGCCAACGACGCGTTGGGCGCGCCGGGCGCGCCGGGCGCCTCTCTTGTGTAGGTCCAGTCGGGTTGCTTGCGGCCTTGGCGAGGATCGAAGGTGGCAACGCCGTTGTCGATGTCGACGATCTTGGCGATTGGAAGGTCGTGGCGCCCGGCACAGCGCTGCCCTTCGAGGTGGTCGGCGAACTCCTCGGGGAAGGATCGCAGGAGGCTGGCGATGACCGCCTGCTCCTCGACCGGAAGGGCGCAGCGATTGCCGTCGGTGACGCTGCGCAGCCGCTCCGCGATGGCGCCGATATCGCGGTCCTCGCCGCGTAGGTCCCGCAGACGCTCGAGGTAGGCGGTGATCTCGCCGGTGCCGAACTTGCAGGCCGGGCACTGCCCGCACGACTCGACGTACAAGAAGCGTGAAACGTTGTGCGCCAGGTCCACCATGCACGCCGTCTCGTCGTAGACGATCAAGCCCAGCGACCCGAGCCCCGAGCCGATGGCCGCCATCGCCTCGTACGACAGCGGTGTCCCGAGTTGGGCCGCGGTCACCACCGCGTTGGACACACCCGACAGCACCGCCTTCACGTGGCGGCCCGGGCGAGCGCCCCCGCCGATCAGGTCGATCGCCTGCGCCAGGGACATGCCGAGTTCGATCTCGGCGACGCCGGCGGTCTCGACGTCACCGACCACCGTGCAGATGGCGTGGCCGGGCGACTCCGCCGTCCCCATGCTGCGGTGCCACTCGGCGCCGCGGGTGAGGATCGGCACGATGTTGGCGTAAGTCTCGACGTTGCTGACCAGGGTCGGGTTGGCCTCGGGCTCGGCCGCAACCCCGGCCGCACCCGCGCCTGGGGCGTCCCCGCCCACCACCGCCGCTTCGGGATCCCTCGGCGTCGATTCCCACCCGAGCTCGGGCGCCACCGCGAACAAGCCCTGCTCGTAGGGCGGGAGCAGGCGGGGCAGTGGCGCCTTGCCCTCGATCACCTCGAGCATGGCCTTCTCCTCCCCATAGAGGTACTCATCGGGGCCCTGGACGATGGTGATCGTGAGGTCACCGACGAGGCCCGCGGCCTCCATCTCCGCCACCGCCCGGGTGACTCGGTCAACTTCGCGCCGGAAGCTGGCTTTCAGACAGAAAAATGCCTCGCGGGCACCGATGCTGAGCGCGGCGACGGCAATCCCCTCGATCACCTGGTACGGATTGGCCCGCATCAGGGTCCGGTCCTTGAACGTGCCCGGCTCGCCCTCGGCACCGTTGGCCACCACGTACTTGGTGGTGCCCCCGGCGTTGTACAGCCCGAACCACTTGCGGCCGGTCCGGAACCCGGCCCCCCCGCGGCCTCGCAGCCCGGAGAGGCCGATCTCCTGAATGGTCTGCTCGGCGCCCAGTTCCCGGGCCCGTCGCAGCCCCTGGCCACCGCCGAAGTCCTGGTAGTCGGCGACGGACGTCAGATCGGTACTCGGAAGAAGAAATGGGTCAAATGGCACAGACCCACGGTAACCAGGCCGGTGACAAAAATGCTCAAGTCACACCCCTGGGTGCCGTTAACAGAAGGGCGAGCAGTGCTCTTGACAAAGGCAAACCCGTTGTGAGGCGGGGACGCAAAGCCACGGAACCATCGGTCAACGGCGACAGGTGGTCAGCCGGGCTGCCGTGAGGACTGGGTCTCCAGCGTGGGGGGCGCGGGCCAGGCAACAGAAGCGGGCTCGCACCGACCGACCAGCCACCCATCCCCAGGGAGACCCAACTCATATGCACAACGCACTGCATCACCGACACCACGACAGTGAGGAAGGCTTCACCCTCATCGAGCTCATGGTCGTCGTCCTGATCATCGGCATCCTGCTGGCCATCGCCATCCCGACCTTCCTCGGCGCTCGCGACCGGGCCAACGACCGCTCGGCCCAGTCGAACCTGCGCAACGGCCTGACGGCGGAGAAGGTGCTGTACACCGATGCCCAGCAGTACACCGCCACCGACGACGCCACAGGCAACCAGACCACCGCCGGCCCGCACACCAAGGCGCTCATCGGCGTCGAGCCATCTCTGGATTGGGAGAAGCCGGGAGCGTTGAACGCCAACCGCCAAGTCAGCGCCACTGTCAGCATCCCGATCGGCGGCATCGTGCCCACGACCCTCGTGCTGCAGGCACAGTCGGCGACGGGGACCTGCTTCTTCATGGTCGACATCAGCGCCCCGGGCACCCCTTCGGGCACCTTCTACTCGTCGGACACGACCAACAAATGCTCGACCTCGGTCCCAGCGCCCCCGTCGGCCATTCCGGGACCCGGCTGGCCGGCGCACGCCGACGGTACCCCCTCCGATTGGGCGACCGCCTTCTAGGTCGCACCTCGCTGTGCGGCTGGCAGCCGCAATGACCATCCATCCGCTTCTGGGGTCGCCGCCGCGTCCCACCCTCCTCCAGAGGCGATGCCAGGTAGCCTGCTGCGCCGTGGTGACCGCTTGACTGCGTTTCTCGTCCTGACCTGCGGGCTTCTCGGCATCGCAGTTGGATCGTTCCTGAACGTCGTGATCTACCGAGTACCCCGGAAGGAATCCATCGTCCGGCCGAGGTCCGCCTGCCCGTCGTGCGGGACCCCAATTGCCAACCGGGACAACATCCCGGTGCTGTCGTGGCTGCTCCTCCGAGGCAAGTGCCGGACCTGCGCATTGCCGATCTCGGCGCGCTACCCGCTGGTCGAGGCGGCGACGGCGGCGCTATTCGTGGGCGCCGCATACCGCTTCGGCTACGACTGGAGCCTGCCCGCGTTCCTGGTCCTCCTGGCGGGTCTGCTGGCTTTGGCGTTCACCGACCTCGAGCATTTTCTGTTACCAGTCCGGATCGTCTACCCGGTGCTGTTCATGGAGGCGGGACTCTTGATTGTGGCGACGTTGGCCACCGGCGGCTGGAGCCGCCTTGGCGTCGCTGCCGCCACCGGCTTCGTCGCCGCTGGTGCGTTCTTCCTGTTGCACGCCATCAACCCCAGCTGGATGGCGTTCGGAGACGTGCGGTTGGCGGGCGTTATAGGCGTCGGTCTGGGATGGCTCGGCGCGGCCATCGCCCTGCTTGGCATCTTCTTGGCGTTCCTCCTCGGGGCCGTCGTGGGTGTCGTGCTCATCTTGACGAAGAAGATCGGGCCCAAAGCCCGCATCCCCTTTGGTGTGTTCCTCGCCCTCGGCGCCTTCATCGCCATCTACGCCGGGCATCCGTTGGTGAACTTGTACCTGCAGCACTAGTCCCTCAGGCACCGGCTCAGGGGTCCGCCGACGCCGGGACTTTTCGCTCGGCTGCCCTGGCGCACGAAAATTCCCCCAAATCGCACGTCCGCTTCTGGGGGGTTCCTCGCTGTTGGTGTGTTTGTCGGCTCTGCGAACCGGCGACCCGAGGCGAATTTGTCGCATCGGCACCAAGAGTCGCCGTCCCCGACGGCAAAACGGAAACGAGCTTCACCGCGGTCCCGGAACCGTCGTTCCTTGGGCTGCGAGCAGTTGCTCTTGACAACGGCAAACCCGTCGCAAGACGGGGACGCAAAGCCACGGGACCCCCGGTCAGCGTTGACCGTCCGGGTCAGCCGAGCTGCCTAGAGGACTCGGTCTCCAGGGACCTGGAGCGAGCCCCGAACGGCGAATCACGAGGGCTCGCAAACCAACCAGCAACCATTAAAAGGAGATATCCCAGCCATGCTTCACACACTTCGCAATCGCGTCGCCCAGGACCGGGAAGACGGGTTCACCCTCATCGAACTGATGGTGGTCGTTCTGATCATCGGCATCCTGCTCGCCATCGCCATCCCGACGTTCCTCGGAGCTCGGGACCGGGCCAACGACCGTTCGGCGCAGTCGAACCTTCGCAACGCCCTGACGGCCGAGAAGACGCTCTACACCGACAGCCAGAGCTACACCGACACCTCCACGGCCGGCCCGCCCACTGGCATTTCGTTGCTGGTTGGTGTCGAGCCGTCGCTGAGCTGGGTCAATGCCACGCCCGCGAAGCCCCGTGAGGTTAGCGCCACGGTTTCCGGCACCGGCGGCAGTACCGTTGTCCTCGAGGCCCACTCCGACACCGGCACCTGCTTCTACGTGGCCGATGAGTCGTCCCCCAGTACCTTCCCTGGCACGTACTACTCCTCGGGCGCTTGCGGCGCTGCGCCTACCGCCCCAGCTGCAACGGTCACGCTTGCCCACGCCGACGGCACCGCCGCCGATTGGGCACTCGCCTACTAGGCCGGCTCGCCGGCTGAATCTGGCTGCGGAGCGCCTCACCCTCCGATCTCCGCAGCTCAACCACGAGTGGCCCGCCGGCAACAGCCGGCGGGCCGCTTCGCGTCATGGCCGCCGGGCGCGAACGTCCGGAACTTTCGCATTTAAGAAGGACGCTTCGGCTGACGATATCTGGACACGATGCAAATCAACCGCTCCCACCCGAGGGGTGCTCTGATCGGCCTCGACATCGGCTCGTTCGCGGTTCGAGCGGCTGAGGTCAGCATGGCCGGTGGTCACCCCACCCTCCAACGTTTTGCCCAGGTGACCTTGCCGCCGGGCGCCGTCTCCGACGGTGAGGTGATCGACTCCCAGGTGGTCAGCGCCGCCCTCAAGCGGCTGTGGTCCGATGGCGGCTTCTCGAGCCGCAAGGTTGTCGTCGGAGTCTCCAGCCAGCGGGTCATCGTCCGCCAGGCGGAAGTCACCGCCATGAGCGAGGACGAGTTGCGCTCGGCGCTCAACTTCGAGGCGCAAGACCTGATCCCGATCCCGGTCGATCAGGCGGCGCTCGACTTTCAAGTCGTCCAGCCGACGGTCCCCGGCGGCGATCCCAACGGACCGCCGAACATGCGCATTCTGCTGGCGGCAGCGCAGCGGGACATGGTGAACCGGCACATCGCCGCCGTCCGGGCTGCCGATCTCGACGTGGCTGCGGTGGATCCGGTGGCACTCGCCCTGCTGCGGGTCGTGCCGCCCGGACCCGGTGGCGACGCAGAAGCGGTGGTGTCGATCGGGGCCGACCTCACCACCATTTCCATCCGAGACGGCCACGGGCCTCGCTTTGTTCGGGTGTTGAACATGGGTGGCTCAGACCTCACCGAAGCCCTGTCCCGCGAGCTGGCGCTGAACGCCCAGTCCGCCGAAGACATGAAGCGCCGGGCCGGCAACGGCACCACGGCGACGGTGGCGGCGCAGACCCAGTCAGCGTTGACCATCCGCATGGGCGGTCTGGTGGACGAAATCCGCGGCTCCCTGGACTACTTCCTGGCGCAGACCGACGCCGACCGGGTCGGGCACGTGGTGCTCACCGGCGGCGCCATCCAGACCGAGGGGCTGGCGGCCCGCCTGAGCCAGGCCCTGGTGTCGTCACGCACCGAGCTGGCCAACCCCTTCGCCCGCGTAGCCGTCGGCAAGACCGGCCTGAACGATGCCCAGCTGCGCCAATCGGCGCCCTACATGCTTGCGCCCATCGGGTTGGCCCTGTGGGGCACCGAAGCCCAACGGTCGATCTCGTTGATGCCGAAGGAACTGCTGGCGGCTCGGCGCCAGCGCCAGCAGGCCGGCTTGGCCGCCCTCGGTGTCGGGGCTGTCGCGGCGTTGCTGATCGTGGCCTCCGGCTTTCGCCAGGTGCAGGTCACCCAGGCGCACAGCCATCTGAGCAGCGCCAAGGCGACGGTTGCATCGCTCACCGCGCAAAAGGCGACGTTCAGCGACGTGGCCAACGTGTACGCCACCCTTTCGAGCCGCCAGACCCTCTACGTCAGCGCCGTGGGACAGGACGTTGACTGGGTCAAGCTGCTCAACCAGATCACAACGGCCATGCCCCCCGATGTCACGATCACGACGTTCAACGCCCAGCGGCCGCCCCTCGGTCCGAGCCCTGCTGCCGCCTCGGCCACCAACGCTGGTATCGGGACGATCACCATCAATGCCACCGCAAAGGGCGGTCAGGATTCGGTGGCCAACTGGCTGCGGTCCATGGCGACCATTCCCGGCCTGCAAAACGTGTGGGTCGAAAGCTCCACTGAGGGCGGCGCCGGCGGCGCCAAGGGTGTCCAGTTCAACTCCGATGGCCAGGTGACGTCCGCTGCGGTCTCCAGCCGGGCCAAGACGATTGGAGGATCGAAGTGAATAAGAAAGTCATAACCATAAGCGCCGCCGCGGCAGCCGCCATCGTGGTCGTGTGGTATCTCTTCGTGTTCAGCGGTCAGTCGAAGACGCTGCACACGACGAACTCCCAGGTGTCGGCCACTCGCAGCCAGGCACAGACGCTGCGCCAGCAGATCGCCGTTCTCCAGCAGGAGAAGGTCGGGCTTCCCGCGGCCCAGACGAAGCTGGCCGCGATCGAGGCGGCGCTGCCGAACTCGGCCTCCCTGGACAAGTTGATCGACGACGTCAACGCCGCCGCCAACCAGGCCGGCGTCGATTGGAAGACGATCATCCCGACCAAGCCCGCCACCTACGTCGCCACCGGCGCCCAAGCAGCCCCGAGCGGCCTTACGGGCGGGACGCAGGCGGTCACGGTGACCATGGAGGCCACCGGCAACTACGACCAGGTCCTGGCGTTCGTCACCAACCTGAACTCGATGTCCCGCTTGCTCGACGTTGACTCGCTGAGCCTGAATGGCGTCAACACCCCAGGGCCGACGACGGCGCAGATCAGCACCCAGATCTTCTTCGTGCCCGGCGCCGCCACGACCACCCCCGCTACCGCCACGCCGTAGCTGGACCTTCACGGGGGGTAGCCCGGGCCGCCGGGTGCGAGGGATTTCCTGCTCGCACCCGGCGGTACCGCGTTCGGTGTCAGATCGCGGTCGGGTGACGCGGCTGGTACAAGGTGGCGTGGACGCCGGTGATCGGCACGGCCCAGAACCCTACGACCCGAACTGCACCCGGGCTGACACCTTGTTCAACACCGCCGCCTTGGTCGCCACCGGTATCGCCGTGCCGGCACTGGAGAAGGAGACCTGGGCCTCGATGCGAGGAGCGGCGAAGTAGACGACCTCGATCGTCAGGGTCAGGGAGTGCCCCGTGACGCTGTAGGTGATCGTGGAGTCGGCGACTGCGACGACGTTGGCCGCCACCCCGTTGTTGCCGGGCGTCACCTTCACCTGGTAGGTCCGCACCGTGCTCCCCGCCGGGAGCAGGGCGGTGAACAGGTTCTTTTCGACCTGCTGCAGGCACCCCGAAGCCTTGGGGCTGGCGAGCGCCTGGGTGTCGGCGGGGACGTCGTTCAGCGTCGTGAAGCTGACGGCGTTGGAGGTGATGACGTCGGCGCCCATCACGAAGGTGTGCGAATACGCGGTCCCGGCCACGTGGGGCGCGGTCACCGCTGTCCCCACGCACTGCGAGAAGGCCATGGGCACCCCAACGCGGTTGTACGGAACCGACGGCGCCTGAGCCGCCCACCCCGTGGGCAGGTCGCTCGGCTGCACGACGATCATGCCGAGTTGCGTCTGCCCCGGCGGCGGCACCGTCGTCGAAGCGGGCGGGCCCGCGGTTGTCGTGGTGGTCTTCGACCCGCCGCCGCCACTGCAACCGCCGGCGAGAACGATCAGTGTCGCCATGGCGGCGACGGTTGCGCGTCGGTGGCCGGCGCTGAAGAAAGGCACGGTCGGCGATGGTAAGCGACCGTGGCAACGCGGTCGTGACCAGGCCCGACGGTGAACGGCGCCGAGTCGCCGAAGCCCGCATGGCGGAGGGTGACCCGAATACCTACCGCATACAGGTAGGTATTCGGGCCACCCCTGGCGTGCCATTCCTCGCAGCCTGACGGCGAAACAGCCGGCTGCGGACCTGGTCGCCTCGCCGAGCCGCTCCTTTTCCCCCCGTGGTCGTCCTACCCCCTCAGTAGTCTGCACGGCGATGCTGCGGTTCCTCACAGCGGGCGAATCACACGGTCGTGCCCTGGTCGTGATCGTCGAGGGCCTGCCCGCGGGTCTCGCGCTGACGGTCGAGGAGATTCAGGGAGAGCTGGCCCGACGTCGCCTCGGCTATGGCCGGGGACCGCGCATGCGTTTTGAGGCCGACGAGCTGACCCTGATCGGCGGCTTCCGCCACGGCCGCACCCTTGGGTCGCCGGTGGCCATCATGATCGGCAACACCGAGTGGCCCAAGTGGGAGCAGGAGATGGCTCCCGGCCCCGGCCACACCGACAAGCCCCTGACCGAGCCGCGGCCGGGCCACGCCGACCTGGCGGGCATGCAGAAGTACGGCTTCGACGACGCCCGCAACGTGCTGGAGCGGGCCTCGGCCCGGGAGACGGCGGCGCGGGTGGCTGCCGGCTGCTGTGCGAAGGCGTTGCTGGCCCAGATCGGGGTGGCCATCGTCAGCCACGTCGTTCAAATCGGTGCCGTCGTAGCCAAGTCGGCGGCCCGGCCCACCCCGACGGACCTGGAGCGGGTCGACGCCTCCGAGGTGCGCTGCTTCGACCCCGAGGCCGAGGACGCCATGGTCGCCGAGATCAAGGCGGCGGCCAAAGATGGCGACTCCCTCGGCGGAATCGTCGAGGTGCTGGGCTACGGGGTCCCCGTCGGGCTCGGGAGCCACGTCCACTGGGACCGCAAGCTCGACGGACTTCTCGGCCAGGCCATGCTCAGCATTCACGCCGTCAAAGGAATGGAGATCGGAGACGGCTTCGAGGTGGCCGGTCGCCGCGGGTCCGAGGCCCACGACCCAATCACCTGGGATGCCAGCGCCGGGACTTACCGGCGGGAGACGACCCGGGCCGGCGGTATCGAGGGGGGCATCAGCACCGGCGAGTTGATCGTGGCCCGGGTGGCCATGAAGCCGCTGGCCACGCTCAACCGGCCCGTCTTGAAGACGGTGGACGTGATCACCAAGGCCGAGACGGTGGCCTTCAAGGAGCGCACCGACGTCACCGCCGTTCCCGCCATGGGGGTGGTGGCCGAGACCATGATGGCGCTGGTCCTGGCCGCCGAGGCCCTGCAGAAGTTCGGGGGCGATTCGCTTCGTGAGTTCGTCGGCAACTTCGAGGCCTTCGCGGCCCGCCAGCGCCGCAATGGGTGACGGCGGGGGACCCCGGCGACTCCTGCTGGTCGGCATGATGGGGGCGGGAAAAAGCCTCGCTGGTCAGTTGGTAGCGGCTCGCCTGGGGTGGCCGTGGTCCGACAGCGACCAACAGATCCAGCGACGGACCGGCCAGACGGTGGCGCAGATCTTCGCCACGCGGGGGGAAGCGGCATTCCGGGCCGAAGAGGCGCGGGTCCTGGCCGAGGCGGTCACCGGCGACGAGCCGGCGGTGGTGTCGGTCGCCGGCGGCGCGGTGCTGTCCGCCGACAACCGGCGATTGCTGCGCACGGCCGGCGTGGTGGTGTGGTTGCGTGCTGAGCTGGCGACGCTGGTGGCGCGCACCGCCAATGGCGATCACCGGCCGTTGCTGGAGGGGGACCGCCTGTCGCGCCTGGGCCTGCTGTATGCCGAGCGCCGGCCGCACTACGAGGCGCTGGCCGACGCCGTCATCGACGTCGACGACTTGGCGCCGGGGGAGGTTGCCGACCGGGTGGTGGCCGCCTGGCACGCCTGTACCCGCCGGCCCGAAGGTTCGCCGGCCCCCCGGTTTGGCCGCCCGGAGGCGCCCCTGCCGGCCAGTTCGGCGGGGCCGCCGGTCGCAGGGCCTCGGCTGGGGACGCACCATGCATGAGATCCGGGTCGAGCTCGGCGAGCGCAGCTACCCGATCCTCGTCGGTGCTGGCGCCCGCCACCGGCTGCTCGAAGTGCTGCCTGTGGGGGCCCGCAAGGCCGCCATCGTCACCCAGGAATCGATCCCGGTGGCCGTGGACGCCGGCATCGAGCAGGCCATTTTCCCCTTGGATGAAGGGGAGGAGGCCAAGAACCTGGAATCGGTCGAGCAGCTGTGCCGGGCCTGGGCCCGTTGGGGCCTGACTCGGGCCGACGTGGTGGTCGCGGTGGGCGGGGGGGTGGTCACCGACACCGCCAGCTTCGCGGCCGCGGTCTATCACAGAGGGGCGGCCGTGATTCATGTGCCGACCACGCTTCTCGGCCAGGTGGACGCGGCGATCGGGGGCAAGACAGGCGTCAACCTGCCGGAAGGCAAAAACCTTGTGGGGGCCTTCTGGCAGCCGGTCGCGGTGCTGTGCGACACCGAGACCCTCTCGACGCTGCCGCCCCGGGAATACCGCAGTGGCCTCGGCGAGATGGCCAAGTACGCCTTCCTCGGCGTCGACAACCTTCCCGACCTGGCGCTCGACGACGCGGTGGCGGCGTGCGCCGCCTGCAAGGCGGCATTCGTAGGCGCCGACGAGCGCGAGGGCCCGTCCGGTCGGCGGGCGCTGCTCAACTACGGCCACACCTTGGGCCACGCGCTGGAGACGGTGGGTCGCTACGACCTTCGCCATGGGGAGGCGGTCGCCATCGGTCTGGCCTTCGCGGCCCAACTTGGCTTCCGGTTGGGGCGGATCGACACCGCTCGGGTTGAGACCCACTACTCGGTGCTGGCGGGCTACGACCTGCCATGGTCGCTGCCGCCGGGCACGGATCACGACGAGTTGGTGACCGTGATGCGCCGGGACAAGAAGGCCACCTCCGGGCTCACCTTTGTCCTCGACGGCCCGAGCGGCTTGGAGGTCGTGGCGGGAATCGGGGAGTCCCTTGTCCGCGACGCCCTGCAGGAGATGCGCCCGTGACCTCGCTGGTGCTGATCCTGTCGGGGCCCAATCTCGACCTTTTGGGCCAGCGGGAGCCGGAGATCTACGGCACCGCCACCCTGGACGACCATATGACCGGGGCCTCAGAGGTCGCCGCCCGTCTCGGACTCTCGGTCGAGCACCTCCAGTCCAACCACGAGGGCGACCTGGTCGACGCCATCCATCGGGCCCGGGGACGGGCTGCGGCCATCGTCATCAACGCCGCCGCCTTCACCCACTACGCGTGGTCCCTGCACGACGCCCTGGCCACCTTCGAGGGGCCGGTGGTCGAGGTCCACCTGTCCAACCCCAACGCCCGGGAAGGCTGGCGCCACCAGTCGGTCGTGGCACCCGCGGCCACCGGGACCATCGCCGGCTTCGGAGGTTTCGGGTACCGGCTGGCCTTGGAGGCGGTGGCGGAGTTGCTGGCATCGTGAGCGACCCCGCCCACACGCCGGCCCCGAGCCCGGCCACGGTCCACGCGCTGGGCTCGAGCCCGGATGCGGCCCACCGCTCGGCGCTGCCCCCTATGGACGTTTCCGGGCGGCTGCCACGCCTGCGAGGCGCCCTCGGCGGGGCGGAGTGCGACGCCGTGCTGGTGACCAGCCTGACCAACATCCGCTATCTGACCGGATTCACCGGGTCGGCGGGGATGCTGTTCGTGCTGCCCGATGAGGTGGTGCTCGTGACCGACGGGCGTTACGAGACGCAGTCGGCGGAGCAGTTGGCGGCCGCCGGCGTGGCGGTGCGGGTTGAGATCGGCCAGGCCGCCCGCCAGACCGAGGTGGCCAAGGAGCTGGTGTCCTCCGCGGGCGCCGCCTTCCGGCTGGGTCTGGAAGCGACCCATGTCAGCTGGGCTCGCCAGCGGGCCATGGCCGACTTGTTCCCCGACGTCGACCTCGTGGCGACGGTCGGGCTAGTCGAGGAGCTACGCCGGATCAAGGACGCGGGCGAGATTGCCCGCGTCGCCGAAGCCGCCCGCATCGCCGACGCCGCTTTGGCGTCGGTGCGGCCCCTGCTCGCGGACGCGCCGACCGAGGTCGCCTTCGGCCAGGCCCTCGACGCCGAGATGCGGCGGTTGGGGGCCACCAGCCCCTCGTTCGAGACGATCGTGGCGTCGGGACCCAACGCCGCCAAACCCCACCACCGGCCGAGCCAGCGTACCGTCGGGCGTCACGAGCTGATCGTGCTCGACTTCGGAGCCCTCGTAGACGGGTACTGCTCCGATATGACCCGCACCCTCTGCGCGGGCGAGCCTGCCGGTGAGCTGCTCAGGGTGGTCGAGGTGGTACTCGCCAGCCAGGCGGCGGGAGTCGCCGCCGTGCGGGCAGGTGTGGCCTGCGTCGACGTCGACCGAGCCTGCCGGGAGGTGATCGCCGACGCCGGCTGGGGAGAGCGTTTCGTGCACGGCACCGGCCACGGGGTGGGCCTCGACATACACGAGGCCCCGGCGGTCGCCGCCACCTCGTCAGATACACTGGCAGCCGGCCATGTGGTTACCGTCGAGCCGGGGGTGTACCTGGCTGGAGTCGGTGGCGCTCGGATCGAGGACACCGTCGTCGTGACCCACGATGGCTGCTGGCCGGTCACCACTACCTCGAAGGACCTCTACCTCTAAGGAACCGTGTGTCATTGAAATCTGAGGCCCGACGCTGATGGTCGCCGTTTCCAGTAACGATCTCAAAAACGGCATGAGCCTGGACCTGCCCGAGGGATTGTTTTCCGTCGTTCATTTCGAACACGTGAAGCCGGGAAAAGGTGGCAGCTTCGTGCGCACCAAGCTCAAGAACGCCCGCAGCGGCGCGGTCATCGAGCGCACCTACCGTGGCGACGAACGCCTCGAGCAGGCGGTCATCGACAAGCGGGAAATGCAGTACTTGTACCTCGACGGCGACATGTACGTCTTCATGGACAACACCGACTACGAGCAGATGTCGACACCGAAATCCAGCCTTGGCGACGCCGCCTCCTACATCAAGGAGGGCGACAGCGTGATCCTGCAGATGTACGGCACCGAGATCGTCGGGGTCGAACTGCCGGCGGCGGTTGAGCTGGAGGTCACCGTCACCGAGCCGGGTATCCAGGGAGACCGGGTGTCCGGTGCCCGCAAGCCGGCCACGTTGGAGACCGGTCTCACCCTTCAGGTACCGCTGTTCGTCAACATCGGCGACCGGGTCAAGGTGGACACCCGCAGCGGCGAGTATCTCACCCGGGCCGGCTGATACCGGCCCGACGGGTGGCTGCCATGGCCGATACGGGCCCCAACAGCCCCTCGGTGTCCTACGGATCCCGCCGCGAAGCGCGCGAGCGGGCCCTCGGTCTGCTGTATGAGGCGGACGCCAAGGGCATTACCCCGGCGGAGTTGCTCGCCGAGATTCCCCTTGAGCCGCCACCGTTTGTCACTTCGCTGGTCGGCGGCGTGGGCGCCAACCTGGATCGCATCGACGAGCTGATGACCCGCTTCGCCATCGACTGGACCGTGGACCGCATGCCAGTCATCGACCGCATGGTGGTGCGGATGGCGACCTTCGAGTTGCTGTGCCGCCCTGACGTGCCCACGGGCGTGGTGATCTCTGAGGCGGTCGAGCTGGCCAAGCGGTACTCCACCGACGAATCGGGTCGGTTCGTCAACGGGATTCTGGCCTCGATCTCCGCCGAGACCCGGCCCACCGCTGCGGAGTAGCCGCACAAGGCGGCGCTAAGGCGCCGGTCGGAGGAAAGCGGCGGCGCTCAGCCGCCGGTTGTGGGAGGGGCGGCGGTGCCGGTCGGCGTCCCCGTCAGGGTGGTGTGCGGGCGGACGGGTAGGAGCACCGGTGCTCTCGGAGCCTTGGTGAAGTCGAAGTCGCTCACCAGGTTGCCGAGGACGGGGAGGTTCTCTCGCACGTCGGGCCGCGGGTCGGGCCGGCCGTCGGTGGTCGGATCGAGGCGCTGGCCGCGCAGGAAGTCGTCCTCGATGAACTTGTCGTAGGCATCGAAGCTCAGCACTTGATTGTCGATGAACCCGCGGCGCGCGTAGGGACTGATGACAAGACCGGGGACCCGCAGTCCGTAGCCGTTTTCGTCGGCCTGCGGAGGCACGACGTTGTCGTAGAAGCCGCCCCAGTCATCCCATGTCAAGAAGATGGCCGTCGAGTCCCAATCCTTACTGCGCATCACGGCGTTGATGAGGCTGGTGACATAGCTCTCGCCGGCACTCACCGGCGCCGGCGGGTGCTCGCTCACCGCCTCCGAGGGGACCACCCAGGACACCGCGGGCAGGTTTCCCGCCGCGGCCGCGGCGTAGAACTTGTCGACCGATTGGATGTTGCCGAGCTGCCCGTCGGCTCGCACCGTGTCGAAGTAAGGCAGCGGGTTCCAGATTCCGGGCGTGGACGCGTTCTGCGTGACCGGGGCGCAGGAAACAGCGTCGTCGTTCTCACAGTCCGGTTCCGCCCCGGTGACCACGTAGTACCCCCAGCTCACCCCGGCGCGATGAAGGAGGTAGGTGAGATCGGTCCAGGCATAGATCGGCTGCTGTCGCGTGCCCGCCTCTGCCAGCGGGAGGTTGACTGGCATCCCGGGCGCTTGCACGGCGTTGGTGCAACTCGAGGGGTCGGCGCGGGTTGTGCAATTCGCCGACCACTCCGACACGGTGAACAGGTGGGCGGGCAGGCTCCAGGAGGCGTTGGGTTCGAACATATGGTCCTGGAGAACGAAGTCGCTGGCGTAGGTCCAGTAGTTCGGGATGTCCGTGCCGGTGTGGTATCCCATCACGTCGTTGCTGGAGCCGAAGGCGCAGGCCGGGTTGTTCGGATCGCTGCAGCCCTTCTGCGCACCCCCGGCGCGGATGACGAAACCATCCATGCGCCCCTGGTCGATGTCCGCGATGGCCGCACCCTGCCCGTGGGGCCCGCCGCCGTTGACGTCGGCATGGTCGGGGTAGGGCTTGGTGCAGCCCCCATCACCGGTCGGCGAGCACACCGTCGGCACTCCGCCACTCATCGGGATCCCATCGGCGCCCGGGTAGGTGCCGAAGTAGTCGTCGAAGGATCGGTTCTCCTGCATGATCACCACGATGTGCTTGATCTTGGCGATCCCCGCCGCCGCGGCTGCCGGGGATGGGCCCGAAGGCAGCGCCCCAGCTCCGCCGGGCGCGCCGGGTCCGCCGGCCCCGCCGGTTGCAAGGGCCGTCGTCGTCGGACCGGCGGCCCGAGGTGATGACGAGGTACAGGCGACGGCACCCGCGGCCACGACAGCTATCGCCGTCACGAGACGGGTCCACGTCGGCTTCCGGCGCGGCGCTGCGGCTTGGCGCATGAGCCGGATTATGTATCGCGATCAGGCCGCAAGCGGAATTGGCGCCGGCGGCTTCGGCGACGCCAGGGACCGACAAGATGGGTGAGGTGACGGTCCGCCTGCCGATCGGCAGCCTCGTGGTGCTGGTCGGACCGTCTGGGAGCGGAAAGTCGACTTGGGCGCGGGAGCAGTTCCGGCCTTCCCAGGTCGTCGCCTCCGACGACCTGCGGACGTTGGTGGGAGAGGGTGAACACGACCAGCGAGCTGGCACCGACGCCTTCGACGTCTTGGACCTGGTGCTGGAGCGGCGACTGAAGCGAAAGTTGACGACGGTCGTCGACACTCTCGGCCTCGACGCCGCCCGCCGTGGGGGCTATCGAACCCTCGCCCAGCGGGCAGGTGTGCCCTGCCACGCGGTGGTGTTCGAGACCCCGGCCTCGCTCTGCCGGAGCCGAAACAAAGCCCGCGACCGCCCTGTGCCCCCCAAGGTGCTTACGGGGCAACTGGACGCGCTGGCTTCGGAGCTCGGTGCCATCGAGGTCGAGGGTTTTGACGGGGTCCACCGTCCGGGTCCGGTCGAGCTGGTGCCGGTCCAACTACTCTGCGCCCCCCGAGAGGCGACCCGCCAAAAGGAGGCGCCGGTGCCCCTGCGATTCGGTCTTCAGATCCCGAGCTTTACGTGGGAGGGTGGCCCGGCCGCGATCGCGGCCCGCCTGGGCGAGGTGGCGGCGGCAGCCGAGGCGGCCGGGTTCACCAGCCTGTGGTTGATGGACCACTTCCTTCAGATCCCCCAGGTGGGCCCGCAGTGGCAGGACATGCTTGAAAGCCACACGACCCTCGGGTTTCTGGCCGGGCGCACCAGCACCATCCGGCTGGGGACGCTGGTCACCGGTGTCACCTACCGCAGCCTGGCCCACCTGGCCAAGATCGTCGCCACCGTCGACGTGGTATCAGGTGGCCGGGCGATCTGCGGCGTCGGCGCCGGGTGGTATGAGCAGGAGCACAAGCTCTATGGCTGGGAGTTCCCGCCGCTGAAGGTCCGTTATGCCCTGCTCGAAGATGCCCTCGAGTTGCTGCCGCTGATGTGGGGCTCGGGGGCGCCTCGCTTCGAGGGCCGCACCGTCACCATCCCCGAGGCGATCTGCTACCCCCGCCCGTTGCAGGCCAAGGTCCCAATCCTGGTCGGTGGATCAGGAGAGAAGCGGACCCTGCGGCTGGTGGCCCGCCATGCGGACGCCTGCAACCTGTTTGGGGATCCGGCGACGATCGGTCGCAAGCTGTCGGTGCTGGCCGGGCACTGCGCCGCCGAGGGCAGGGACCCGGCTGCCATCAAGGTGACCAACCTCTCCACGGCGCTGGTCGGGCGGACCCGGGAGGACGTCGACCGGGCCGTCGAACGGCTCCGGCCCCGCTCTCTGTCGCCGGAGGACTTCGCCACCCGGGTGAGCGCGGGGACCGTCGAGGACCACGTGGGGCGCTTCCGGCAGTATGCCGACGCGGGCGTTCAGACGGCCATCGTCAATATGCCCGATCTCGACGTCGCCGCGGTCGAACGCTTCAGCGAGGTGATTGCCGCCTTCCCCCAAGGCCCGCAACCCGACGACTGGTAATCCGCGTCAACCAGCGGCACCGGTGGGGCAGGGAAGCGGGTCACCCGGCCGACGACGGAGCCCACACGGCGTGGCCCGTCCACGGGGCCTTGCCGTAGGCGGTCTCGCCGTCAAAGTTGTGGTCCTTCTGGAGCGCCGACGGCCCGCTGAGCACTGTTGGCGCACCCCCGAAGACGCTCACCGCGGCCACGCCCGTGGCGGTGCTGTAACCGATCATGAGCCCGTCGGGACTGAAGCTCGGGTTGGCCACGCCGGTGGCACCGAGGGCGTGGGCACCGGCTAGGTCGGCCACGTCCGCCACCCAGAGGGTCCGAGTGCCGTACCAGGCCGGAGTGGCGACGGGCGCCGATTTGGCCACTACGAATGCGATCTGGTTGCCGTCGGGGGAGACGGCCGGGTCCAGCGACACTGCGCCCGCGGGTACCGGAACGGGGTCGCACACGCCAGTGGTGGGGGCGCACAACTCCAGGGTCTTGTTGTCCGACGGCTGCGGGCCGCCGCCGAGGACGACGAAGATCTGCCCGTCGCCGGCCCAGGTCAGCCAGGGCGGGTTGACGAGCGACGTGCCCAGGCTCACCGGGGCGGCCCCGGACAGTGCGGTGCTCATCAGCGCCAGCCCGTTGGCCTCCGATGCCTTGGAGTACCGCGGTTCGATCCAGTACAGGAGGCCCTTCTGATTCGGCCACCAGGGACCGACGATGATGCCGTCGCCCGCAGTGGCTCGCAGCACGACGATCGCCTGGCCGGCATCGGCCCCGGCCACCGTCAGGACCTCCAGCGGAGACTGATAGCTGGAGACCGGGTTGACCACCTCGGAAAGGGCCAGGGCGGTGCCGTCCGGCGACCAGGCGAAGGATTGGACCTCGACGGTGGCCGCCACCACCTGGCGGGCGGTGCCGTCGGTGCCGATGAGCTCAAGGCCGCCGACGCCCACGGCGGGCGAGGAGGAGACTGCCAGGAGCTCGGCCGTCGGTGACCATTCGATCCCGCCCGGCTCTCCGGTCCACAGCCGAAGGTTGCCCGTCCCGTCCGGGTGGACCACCCAGAGCTCGGTGGCCGGGGTGCCGGTGTGTTGCAGGTAGGAGATCCACTGGCCGTCATGGGACCATTCCGGGTCTTCGGCGCCCGACGACCCGGCGACGGCTCGAGGGGCACCGTTGCCGGTGGCGGTCCACAACTGCCCGGCAGCCACCCATGCCGCCGACCCGGGAGCGCGCCCAGGTGCGGGCGCGGCCGGCGGGCGGCTGCTTACCTGGATGCCGGGGCGACGGTGTTCGAAAAGACGCGGGAGGGCGATGGCCCCGATCAGCACCACCGCTGTCAGCGCGCTCACCGCCAGCGCCTCCCGGCGGCGCCGGTCGTGGCGCCGTGCCCGGGCCAGGATCTGGTCCCATCCTTCATCCGAGGGCTCGACCCGGCCCGCCAGCTGGGCCAGCTGCGATTCCAGCGACGTCTCGGTCGGGTTCACAGCTCGATCACTCGCCGCAGCTCGGCGAGCCCCCGGTGGCACAACGACTTGACGGTGCCTGGCCGGCACCCCAGGGTGGCCGCGATCTCTGCCTCAGACAGGCCGGCGTAGTAGCGCAGCACGATCACCGCTCGCTGGCGGGCAGGTAAGGCCGCCAGGGCGTCGCCGAGCTCGTCCACCCGGTCGTAGGCGGCGGCCTCGGGCCGGGGGGTGTAGCGGCGTTCCACCTCGCGGCGGCGGAAGCGGTTGCGGCACCCGTTGATCACCGTGGTGCGCAGGTAGGCCGAGGGATTGTCGACCCGCTGGATGCGGCCCCGGATCCGGACGAAAGCGTCCTGGACGATCTCCTCCGCCTCGGCCGACGAACCAATCAGCAAGTACGCCAAGCGGACCATGTCCGCGTAGCGGGTCCGGTAGAGAGATACCAGGTCGTGGGGCCAGGTGACGACGACCGGCAAGGGACCGGTAACCGCAGCCTGAGGAATGGCCACCAAGGCAAATCCCCCGTCCGCGCGCAAGGGACTGACTCCCGCCTCCACGTCGTCTCTGACACCTCGGTGCCGGTCCTGGTTCCTCATCGCTCAACTTCCCAGGGAGGTCTCCCACGTCCAGCACGTGTCGGGACACCATTGTGGCTGTGCCAGGCTTCAAACATGGGCCGACCGGGTCAGCTGGCGCTGGCAGCGGCGCTGCTCGTGGCGGCGGTCGTGGCGGCGGCGACTCTAGGCGGCCGCCACTCGCGCTCCACGTCCCATCTGGGCCCGTCGCATGCATCGGCAACGCCGGTGTTGGCGGCGACCACCTCCACCTCTCAGATCGCCAGTACTGGGCCCGGGGCCGCTGAGGCGGCAACGCCGGGCACCTCGACCGCCTCGTCGCTGCCGGCGACGCCCGGCGCCACATTGCAGCCCCCTATGCAGGCATGCACGACCGGAGGGTTGACGGCGGCAGTCACCAACCTCGGCGCGGCTGTCGGTACGGAGTACCTGCAGATCGCCCTGACCAACGCCTCTCGGGCCCGCTGCCAGCTCACCGGTTTTCCCGGGGTCGCATTCGTGGACGCCACCGGCCACCAGATCGGATCCTCGGTCGGCCGGGGGCCGGGCGCGGTGAACACCGTGGTGGTGGCGCCCGGTGCCGACGGCTACGCGGTGGTCCGAGTCCACGATGCCTACGTGACCACCGCCCCCAGCTGCCAGCTGACGACGGCGGCGGGGATACGGATCACGGCGCCCGGTCAGGCGACGGCTCTGGCTGTGGCGGTGACAGCTATTCAAGTGTGCGCCAATCCGGCCAACACCGGCGACGCCGACATCCTGCCGTTCTCGGGGCAGCCCGCTCAGTCGTAGGCGTCCGGGGCGGCCCGGCCAGTCGTAGGCCCTTCGAACCTCTGGCTGGTCAGCCGTTGCTGATGATCCGCGCCGGCTCGACCAGCACCGCCACCCGGTGCTCGTCGGCCATGACCCGGTCAAAGGTGTCCCAGTCATCATGGGTCCCACCGGCGGCCGCGAACACCGCCCGGAGCAGACCGGGCAAATCGGGGTACTCCTCGGCGACGATGCGAGCCGGGCCTTCTGCGGACACCCACTCCCACCCGCTGCGGAACACGACCGTCGCCCGGCCCGACCGGCGGATATAGCCAAGCTTGCGGGCGTTGCCCCGGACGACGAAGGCGATCTGGGGGCCGGCTCCGGCGGTGGCGGCGCCAC
>JBOGGN010000449.1:0-2696 GCA_050744165.1 Acidimicrobiales bacterium
CCTTGAGGGATTGCTCGGCGCTCTATTCGATGAGCGCCTGTGCACTGCCAACGAGGTTCGCGAGCTCCTGCTCGGCAACATCGGGCGCACCGGTGGCGGCATCATGGCGCTGCGCGGACACGCCAGCATCCAGGGCTCGACCGACATCCCGACGCTCTACAACCTGCTCCCGGGTTACATCCCCATGCCACATGCCTCCGAACACGCGAACCTCGACGAGTTCGTCGCGGCCGACGCGGGAGTCACCGGCTACTGGGGCAACATGCGTTCCTACGCGGTCAGCCTGCTGAAGTCGTACTGGGGCGATGCGGCGACCGCCGACAACGACTTCTGTTTCGACTACCTCCCCCGGATGACCGGTGACCACTCGACGTACCCCACTGTCGTCGACATGATCGAGGGCAGGGTCAAGGGCTACTTCCTTGCCGGCGAGAACCCAGCGGTCGGCTCTGCCAACGGCAAGATGCAGCGGCTGGGCATGGCCAACCTCGACTGGCTGGTCGTGCGCGACCTGGCGATGATCGAGTCCGCCACGTTCTGGAAGGACGGGCCGGAGATCAGCACCGGCGAACTGCGCACGGAGGAGATCGGGACCGAGGTCTTCTTCCTGCCGGCCGCCGCCCACACCGAGAAGAGCGGCACGTTCACCAACACGCAGCGCATGCTGCAGTGGCACCACAAGGCGGTCGAGCCACCAGATGACGCCACCAGCGAGCTCACGTTCTACTACGAGCTGGGCAAGCGGATCCGCCAGAAGCTGGCCGGCTCGACCGACGAGATGGACCGACCGCTGCTCGACCTCACCTGGGACTACCCGGAGGACGGTCCCAACAACGAGCCGAGTGCCGACGCCGTGCTGCGCGAGATCAACGGCACCGGGCCGGACGGAAGCCTGCTGTCGTCCTACAACGATCTGACCGACGACGGCGCAACGGCCTGCGGATGCTGGATCTACTGCGGTGTGTACGCCGACGGGGTCAACCAAGCCGCCCGCCGCAAGCCTGGCCACGAGCAGAGCTGGGTGGCGCCCGAGTGGGGCTGGGCCTGGCCGGCCAACCGCCGGATCCTCTACAACCGGGCGAGCGCCGACCCCGACGGCAAGCCGTGGAGCGAACGCAAGGCCTACGTGTGGTGGGACCCGGAGCAGAAGAAATGGACCGGCCACGACGTCGCCGACTTCGTGGCCGACCGGGCCCCCGACTACGTGCCGCCCCCCGACGCCCGGGGCGCCGACGCCATCGGCGGCCGTGACGCCTTCGTCATGCAGTCCGACGGCAAGGCGTGGCTGTTCGCCCCCGCAGGCCTCGCCGACGGCCCCATGCCGACGCACTACGAGCCTCAGGAGTCGCCGTTTTCCAACCCGCTGTACCGCCAGCAGCGCAACCCCGCCCGCAAGGTGCTGCCCCCGGCCGGCGGCGAGAACCTGTTCCACCCGGGAGCCGGCGACGTGTTCCCCTATGTGGCCACCACCTACCGCCTCACCGAGCACCACACCGCCGGCGGCATGTCCCGCTGGCTGCCCTACCTCTCGGAGCTGCAGCCGGAGATGTTCTGCGAAGTTTCCCCGCAACTGGCGACCGAGGTCGGCCTCGACCACCTCGGCTGGGCGACCATCGTCACCGCCCGGGCGGCCATCGAAGCCCGGGTCCTCGTCACCGACCGCATGCCGCCGCTGACGATCGACGGCCGCGTCCTGCACCAGATCGGCCTCCCCTACCACTGGGGCCCCAACGGGTACTCGACTGGCGACGCGGCCAACGAGCTGGCGCACCTGTCGCTCGACCCCAACGTCAACATCCAGGAGGTCAAGGCGATGACCTGCGACATCCGCCCCGGTCGCCGACCCCGTGGCGCCGCCCGCACCGCCCTGGTCCGGGAGTACCGGCAACGGGCGGGAATCACCGACGACACCGGCCGGGAGATCTGAGGTGACGGTGACGGGATGGTTGGCGCCCGACCCGGTGGCGGCCGCGGGCTACCAAGATGCACCGCCCCGCATGGGGTTCTTCACCGATACCAGCATCTGCATCGGCTGCAAGGCCTGCGAGGTGGCGTGCAAGGAATGGAACGACGTCCCCGAGGACGGCCTCCGCCTGACCGGCATGTCCTACGACAACTCCGTCGGCCTCGGCGCCGACACCTGGCGCCACGTGGCCTTCATCGAGCAGCGGGTGCCACCCGCCACAGGCGGTAGCGCCCCGGGCGGCGAGCTGCGGTGGCTCATGTCGAGCGACGTATGCAAGCACTGCACCCACGCCGCCTGCCTCGACGTGTGCCCGACGGGGTCGCTGATGCGCACCGAGTTCGGCACCGTGGTCGTCCAGGAGGACATCTGCAACGGCTGCGGCTACTGCATTCCCGCCTGCCCCTACGGCGTGATCGACCAGCGCAAGGGCGACGGCCGGGTGTGGAAGTGCACCCTCTGCTACGACCGTCTCGGCGCCGGCCTAAGCCCCGCCTGCGCCCAGGCGTGCCCCACCGAGTCGATCCTGTATGGCCCCCTCGACGAGCTGCGGGACCGGGCCGATCGTCGCCTGGCGACCCTCCAGCAAGCCGGCGTGGACGGCGCCCGGCTCTACGGCCGCGATCCTGGCGACGGCGTCGGCGGCGCCGGTGCCTTCTTCCTCCTGCTCGACGAACCCGAGGTCTACGGCCTGCCGCCGGACCCGGTGGTGACGACGCGTGACCTGAAAACC